>CAZTZI010000064.1:0-29896 GCA_964618115.1 uncultured Acidimicrobiales bacterium | reverse complement strand
TGCGGGCGCTGGCCTGGAAGTTCCAGATGGCCCCGGATCCCTCGGCGGGCACCACCTCGGGCAATGCCTGCGACAGGGCGCCGAGGCAGAGATCGGTGACGAAGTGGCCGATCACGTGGCGCACCGCGATGGGAGCGGGTTCGGTGGCGTTGAGGATGATGCCCGCCGGCGCGCTCACCGTGAACGGCAGCAGTGACGCATGGTTGTTCGGCAACTCCGGCGCCAGCGCCACCAGCATCCCGTAGGTGAAATAGGCCTGGGCGTAGGTGATCGGCACGTTGATGCCGAGGGGGCTGAGGGGCGACGTGCCGGTGAAGTCGGCGTGCATGCCCTCGGGTGTCACTGACAGTGTCACGCGGAGGTCCACCGGCTCGCCGTAGCCGTCCACCCGCATCTCGTTGCGGTAGGTGCCCGGCGGCACCGCCGCCAGCGCGCCCAGCGTGGCCCGGCGCGTGCGGTCGAACACGAAGCTCGCCACCTCCTCGATGTCTGCGATGCCGAACTCGTCGAACATGTCACCCAGGCGGCGGCGGCCGATCTCGTTGCAGGCGGCCAGGCCGTGCAGGTCGCCGATCACGTAGTCCGCCGAGCGCACGTTGTGACGCACGATACCGATGAGGTCGCGGTTCAGCCGGCCCCGGTCGGCCCAGCGCATAATCGGGATCCGCAGCCCCTCCTCGTAGACCTCGCGGGCGTCGGGGCCCCAGCCCCGGCCGCCCACGTCGACCACGTGGGCGGTGGAGGCGAAGAAGCCGACGAGGTCGTCGCCGGTGAACACGGGCGTCGTGACGGTGAAGTCGTGCAGGTGACCGGTGCCCTTCCAGGGGTCGTTGGTGACGTAGACGTCGCCCGGCGCGATGCTCTCGGGCCCGATGTCGGCGATGAAGTGCCCGACGGCGGCGGCCATGGTGTTGACATGGCCGGGCGTGCCGGTCACGGCCTGGGCGATCATGCGGCCCTGACGGTCGAACACCCCTGCCGAGAGGTCGCCCGCCTCGCGGACCGACGTGGCGAAGGCCGTGCGCACCAGTGTGCGGGCCTGCTCCTCCACGATCGAGATGAGGCGATTCCACATCACCTGCAGCTGCACCTCGCCCGGGTCGCCGCCGCTTCCGGCGGGAGCCCCTGGCCCTACGCGCGCCGGGCCCAGGGCAAGAACCTGCCGCTGCGCTTCGCCCGGGTCGGCGTCGCTTCCGGCGGGAGCCGCCTGATCGGTGGCTGCCGACTCGCCGGGGCCGGTTCGGGTTGCTGAGGCCGCCTCCGAGCGGATCACGAGCGTGCCGTCGGCGGCGACGATGGCGCTGTGCTGTGGCCCCAGCACCGTGGTGGTCTGCTCCTCGACGATCAGGGCCGGTCCCTGCACCCGCTCGCCCGCCACCAGCGCGGCCCTGGCCACGATGCCGGCCTCCAAGGACCCGCCAGCGGCCGGATCGTGAACTGCCCGCTGCGCTCCCGCCGTCACGACGGTGCCTCCGGTCACGGGAGAGAAGCGCCTCCGGGGTGCCTGCTGCGACGACACCCGCACCGACCAGCTCACCGCCTCGATGGTGAGGTCTTCGATGGCGCGCCCGAAGTGCGCCTCGTAGGCGGCCGTGAAGGCGTCCCCGAGGGCCTGCGCGGTGACGCGGCCCGGAGGCAGATCCACCGGGATCTCCCATCCCTGGCCCCGGTAGCGCATCGAGGCTTGGCGCTGGGTGACGAGTTGCGCCTCGGTGCCCCGCCGTACGAAGGCCTCGGCCTCGGCGGTGAGTTGCGACAGCGTGTCGTTGGCGCCTTCGCCGTCGAAGTCCTCGACAGTGGTGTAGAAGCTGCGCGCCGCCTCGTAGGAGAACGGCGCCAGCAGGAACCCGATGGCCGAGCCAACGCCGGCGCCCGGGGGAACCAGCACCTCGGTGAGGCCGAGCTTGTCCATGAGCCGGACGGCGTGCACCGGCGCGCCGCCGCCGAAGGCCACCAGCGAGAAGCCGTTGAGATCCTTGCCGTGCTCCACGGCGTGGACGCGGGCCGCGTTCGCCATGTTCTCGTCCACCACCTCGGTGACACCGACCGCGGCCGTCACGGTGTCCAACCCCAGGGGCGTTGCGATGATCTGCATCGCCCCCTCGGCCAGGTCCGGCGACAGCGAGATGTCCTTGGCCCCGAATGTGTCGGGATGCAGGCGGCCCAGGCAGACGTCGGCGTCGGTCACGGTGGGGTCGTCCCCGCCGAGGTCGTAGGCGGCCGGTCCGGGCGCCGAGCCGGCGCTGCGAGGCCCGACGCGGATCTGCCCGAGAGCGTCCACCGAGGCGACGGATCCGCCCCCCGCGCCGATCTCCAGCATCTCGATCACCGGGATCGAGATCGGCATGCCGCTGCCCTTCTTGAACCGGGCCTCCCGCGCCACCTCGAAGCTGGAGGCCGTGCGCGGCACGTGGTCCTCGATGAGGGAGATCTTGGCCGTCGTGCCGCCCATGTCGAACGAGCAGATGCGGTCACGGCCGTGGCGCGCCGCCAGATCGGCGGCGAAGACGGCACCGCCCGCCGGACCCGACTCGACCAGCCGCACGGGGAACGCCGCGGCTACCTCCACGCTCAGCAGGCCGCCGCCGGAGTGGACGAGGTGCAGCGGGCAGGTGGTGCCCAGCCGGCGCAGCTCGGCCTCGAGGCGACGCAGGTACGAGGCCATGAGCGGCTGCACGTAGGCGTTGGCACAGGTGGTGTTGAAGCGCTCGTACTCGCGCATCCGCGGCGAGACCTCGCTGCTGAGCGAGATGGCGACATCGAGCGCGGCCTCTCGCAGCAGCTCGCGGAAGCGGCGCTCATGGTCGCCGTTGCGGTAGCTGTGCATGAACCCGACGGCCACGGACTCGTAGCCGGCGTCGATCAACTCCGCCACGACGGCTCGTGCGCCGGCCTCGTCGAACGGCACCAGCACTTCACCCCGCGCGTTCAGGCGCTCGGCGACCACGTAGCGGTCCTTGCGCTCGATCAGCGGCGCCGGCAGCACGATGTTGAGGTCGTACTGCTCGAAGCGGCTCTCGGTGCGGGTCTCGATCACGTCGCGGAACCCCGCCGTGGTCACGAGCGCGGTGCTGGCGCCGGTCCGCTGGATGAGGGCGTTGGTGGCCAGCGTGGTGCCGTGGATGATCTGGGTCACCTCGGCGAGGTCGACGTCGTTGCCGGCCGCCAGTTCGGTCACCGCCGCCAGCACGCCCTCCTCGGGGCGGCCGGTGGTCAGCACCTTCGTTGAGACGAATCGGCCGTCGTCGCGTTCCAGCACGACGTCGGTGAAGGTGCCTCCGACGTCGGCTCCGATGCGCAGCGGCACGGTCAGATCTCCTCGAGGGGGGGGAAGTTCTCCGGCGGCATGATGTCGACGGTCGCCGAGCGCTGCTGGGCGAGCATGCCGCCGTCCACGCGCAGCACGTCGCCGGTGATGTATGCGGCGTCGTCGGAGGCCAGGAACAGGGCGGCGCCGGTCATGTCGTACGGCTCAGCCATGCGACCCAGCGGCAGGTTGTCGCCGCGCAGCGCCCGCGCCTCGGAGCTCATGCCCACTGTGTCGACCGTGCCCGGCACGAGGGCGTTGACCCGGATGTTGTACGGCGCCAGATCCAGTGCCATGGCCCGGGTCAGGCCCTCCACGCCGCCCTTGGCGGCGTCGTAGGCGGTGAAGCAACGGTGGGCCTGGGTTGCGCCTCCGGAGCTCATGTTGATGATGCAGCCGCCGCCCTGGCGAGCCATGATGCGCGCCACCGGGTGCGCCACGAGGAAGTGCCCGGTGAGGTTCACGTCCACGATCCGCCGCCACCAGGCCTCGTCACCCTCGAAGAAGTGCAGCATCGGGCCGTTCAACCCGGCGTTGTTGACGAGCACGTCGATCCGGCCGTGGGTTGCCATGACGGCGTCGACCATGCGATTCACCTCCGAGCTGTCGGAGACATCGGCCGGGGTGGCCATGGCGCTGCCCCCGGCGTCGCGGATCGCCTCGGTGACTTCGTCGATGGTGTCGACGTCGACGTCGTTGACCGCCACCTTCGATCCGACGCCACCGAACCGCTCGGCGATGGCCCGCCCGATCCCCCGCCCGGCGCCGGTCACGATGACGACTTTTCCGACCAATGACTCGTGCACCTGTCGAACCTCCCGGCTGCTGGGGTGCGTCGACGACTGTCCGACCCCGGGGAGCGGGCGGTCGAGCGCCTCCACGCAGATGTCGACCAAGGCTATGCCGCTGTTGCCGTTCCCCGTGCCGAGGTGCCGACTGCGGATCGATGCGAATGACGGCAGGATGCGACCCGCCGTCCGCGGGACCTCAGCCGCCGGCCTGGGAGTTGGCCGTTCGCAGCAGGTAGCGCCCGGCGGTGATGCTGACGATGACGAACAGCACGTCGATGGCGTACCAGAGCAGCAGGCGGATCTCCCAGGGCGGTGTCTCCTCGGAGTCGTAGACCTCCCAGCCCAGCCAGAGCCGGTAGAACAGCAGGAAGAGGCAGGCCGCGGCGATCAGCATCGTCGTGGCCCGCCAGTCCGGCAGCTTCCCGACCTCCCTGATCCGCACGAGGCTGATGACGAGCGCGGTCGCCGCGCCCACGGCCATGGCGAAGCTGATGGCGTCCCAGACGTCGCTGCTCGTCGCCACGTCGTAGGTCGGCGACGCCACGAACTGTCCTGCCACCGCCAGGCCCAGAAGGATGTGCGCATAGCCGAACAGTTGCTTGAGTGCCTTGATGTGCATGTGATGCTCGTCTCGCTCGAGCGAAGTCCCCCGCGGGCTCGCGCCGCCGGTGCGGTCACGACCCGAAGACGAAGACTAGTTGCGGACGATCTCCGTGTGGCGCTCCTCGGCAAGCAACGCCTCCTGTAGCCGGGGAGCCGGTGCTGAGAGGTAGACGTCCGCTTGCAGATGGACAGCGGCCGCGAGCACTTCGATGCCCAGCGCGTTGAGTCGATGGCGGCGGCTCAGTTGGCCGATCAGCGGCGCCAGGGTCCGCAGGCTCACAAGTCCGATCTCATCGGGGAGTTCGAGCAGTGCGCGGAGCGCCGGAGCGTGCAGTTCCTCGGGCAGAGCCGCGAACGAACTTGACAACACGCCGGCGGGTCCGGCGGAACCCAGGACGGCTCGGCACAGTCGTACGTACCAGTAGCCGGTCGTCCACACGGCTTCGGAGGGCTGTGGCGGATCGCCGCCGCCGAGCAGGTTGACCAGCAGCCGGTCGTCGACGAGCTGGGTCACTCGTTGGCCAGTTCCGGGTCTCCGAACCCGGCCCGCGCCGCCTCCCAATCCTGATCGGAGACGGAGCTCAGGAGTTCTCGGCGCAGCTTCTCGACGCCGCCCGGGACGAGCAGCACCGCCTCACCGATGTCGAGGTATCCGACACTGCCGCCGCCCTCCAGTCCCCAGCGCCGCCGCGCCGCCGCCGGCAGGCTCATCTGCCCCCGCCCCGACACTCGCAAGTCACCCGTGCTCGACATGCCACCAGCTTACAAGGCGATCTTGGTACATGCCTTGTCGAGGTGATTGGCGGTGGACATCGGCGGTGACGACTGGCGAGGGCGCAGTCCGCGCGTATTGGACACGCAGAGAGGATCAATGCGCTCGCGAGCCTCATGCCGGGGCCACAGTGCCGACTCTCAGTGCAGAGCCTCGGTCGCTGGGATGCACCTCGATGCCGAGCCGGATGCGTTCGCGTAGGCCACCGACGTGGCTGATGAGGCCGACGGTCCGACCCCCCTCGCGCAGCCGGTCGAGTTCGTTCATGGCGAGTTGCAGTGCCTCGCTGTCCAGGGTGCCGAACCCTTCGTCCACGAACAGCGTGTCGAGTCGCACGCCGCCGGTGTGGGTTGCGACCACATCGGCGACGCCGAGCGCCAGCGCGAGTGATGCCTGGAATGTCTCACCGCCGGAGAGAGTGGAGATTCCCCTGTCCTGGCCGGTGTAGGCGTCGTGCACCCGCAGCCCCAGCCCTGCCTTGCCGCCGCCCCACTCGCGGTCGCGATGAACACTCAGCCGGTAGCGGCCGCCGGTCATGGAGCGGAGTCTCTTGTTGGCGAATTCGCAGATCTCCTCGAGGTAGGCCGAGAGTACCCAGCGCTGCAGGGAGACCTTCGGTGGTGTGCGCCCGCTGCACCTGTCGGCCACCGTTGTCCACGTACTGGCGTCGGCGAGCACCCAGGCGTGGACTTGGCTTACCTTCCGGTGGTTGCGAGCGTGCCCACGGATTGCGTCGCGCGCGGCGGCAGTGAGAGTGCGACGTTCATTCGCGTCGCTAATAGCTATGTCGGCCGCAGTGGCGCACCAGTTACCGCGCCCGTGTAGGGACGGTGCTGCCCGGAGTCGATCGTGGCGACTGCATTGCCGGCGGTGACGTAGAGTTGCATTCCCTCCAGCCGGATAGCGTCAGCGTCATGACCGAGGAAACCCTGTGCGTGCCTGACGAAGAGCCCGGCGCGCATCCCGGGATCGTCTCCGTGCAGACGCGGCCGGCCAAGACCCTGCCGGGGATCGTCGGGGTTCTGCTGGCGTTGGCGGGTTTGGGGATGATCGCAGGCGGCGGCGTCGGCGTCACCGTGGCAGCTCCGTTGGCGGCGCTCATCCCGTTGGGGGCGATCCTTTTCCTCGTGGCGTGGCCGGGGCAGTACGTGGTGCAGCCCAACCAGGCGTTGGTGCTCATCATGTTCGGCCGCTACCGGGGGACGGTCACCGAGGCCGGCTGGTACCTGGTGAACCCGTTCACGCGTGCCGAATCGCGCAAGGTGACACTGCGGGTGCACAACTTCACCACCAGCGTGTCGAAGGTCAACGACGCCGAGGGCAATCCCATCGAGATCTCCGCCGTGGTGGTCTGGCGGGTGGTGGACACCGCCCGCGCCATATTCGACGTGGACGACTTCGAGGACTTCGTCTACGTGCAGAGCGAGACCGCCATCCGCCACCTCGGCACCCAATACCCCTACGACGACTTCGATGGCGACAGGGTGTCGCTGCGTGCCGACCCCGACACGGTGGCGGCCACCCTTCACACCGAGGTGCAGGCACGGCTGGACCGCACCGGCGTGGAGGTGATCGAGACCCGCCTCAACCATCTGGCCTACGCCACCGAGATCGCCGAGGCGATGCTGCGCCGCCAGCAGGCCGCCGCGGTCGTGGCGGCCCGCCGCACCATCGTGGAGGGCGCCGTGGGCATGGTGGAGGACGCCCTGGAGTTGCTGGCGGAGCGTTCGGTGGTGGAACTGGACCACGACGCCAAGGCCTCGCTGGTGGCCAACCTGCTGGTGGTGCTGACCAGCGAGCAGCAGACCACGCCGATCGTCAACACCGGCGTGACCGGCTGAGGCCACCCATGACGGATCGGGATTGGGGCTTTCGCACGAGGGCTCTGCATGCCGGTGGGCGCCCCGATCCGGGGACCGGGGCCCGGACCACGCCGATCTACTACACCAGTGCCTTCGTCTTCGAGGACACCGACGACGCGGCCGACCTCTTCGCTCTCCAGAAGTACGGGTCCATCTACACGAGGATCTCGAACCCCACCGTCAACGTGTTCGAGGAGCGGATGGCGAACCTGGAGGGCGGCATCGGGGCGGTGGCCACCTCCAGCGGCCAGTCGGCCCAGTTCCTCGCCCTCACGTCCCTCGCCGGCTCCGGCGATCACATCGTCTCGGCCGCCGGGCTGTACGGGGGCACGTACATGCAATTCGACGTGACGCTGCGCCGCCTCGGCATCGACACCACATTCGTCGGCGGTACCGACCCCGACGACTTCGCCGCCGCCATCGACGACCGGACGAAGCTGCTCTTCACCGAGATCATCGCCAACCCTGCGGGGGAGATCGCCGACCTGAGCGGCCTCGCCGAGGTTGCCCGGGCGCACCGGCTGCCGCTGGTCGTGGACTCCACCTTCGCCACGCCGTACCTCTGCCGCCCCCTGGATTTCGGTGCCGACATCGTCGTGCACTCGGCCACGAAGTTCCTGTGCGGGCACGGCACCACCATCGCCGGGGTGGTCGCCGAGGCCGGCCGCTTCGACTGGGGGTCGGGACGGTTCCCGAGCTTCACCGAGCCGGTGGCCAGCTACAACGGGCTGCGCTGGTGGGACAACTTCGGCGAGTACGCCTTCTGCACCAGGCTGCGGGCCGAGCAGATGCGCGACGTGGGCGCCTGCCTGTCGCCCTTCGACGCCTTCTTCCTGCTGGGCGGCCTCGAGACGCTGCCGCTGCGCATGGACGCCCACGTGGCCAACGCCCGCGCCGTGGCCGAATGGCTCGCCGCCGACGACCGTGTGGCCTGGGTGCGCTGGGCCGGCCTGGCCGACCACCCCCACCACGAGCGGGCGCAGCGGTACCTGCCCAAGGGGCCGGGCGCCATCTTCACCTTCGGCGTCGAGGGCGGCCGGGAGGCCGGAGCCAGATTCATCGAGGCGCTGCAGCTCGTGTCCCACCTGGCCAACGTCGGCGACGCCAAGACGCTCGTCATCCACCCGGCTTCCACCACCCACCAGCAGCTCGCCGAGGCCGACCTGGCCGCCACAGGCGTGTCGGCCGACATGGTGCGGCTCTCCGTCGGCCTCGAGGACACAGACGACATCATCTGGGACCTCGACCAGGCACTCGCCGCCGCTGTGGGCCGTGCCTGAGTTCCCCCCCGTCGAGGGCTGGACGCCGCCCGGCGCCGGCGAGCGCTGGGACATCATCCGCCGCTCGCGGACGGTGGCGGTCGTGGGTGCCTCGGGCGACCGGGCGCGGGCCAGCAACTTCGTCGTCACCTACCTGCTGTCGTCGGTGGACTTCGACACCTATCTCGTGAACCCCCGCGAGCGGGAGATCCTCGGCCGGGCGGTCTACCCCTCGCTGGAGGCCCTGCCGGTGGTGCCGGACATCGTCGACGTGTTCCGTCGCTCCGAGGGCCTGCCCGACGTTGCCGCCGAGGCCATTGCCGCTGGCGCAGCGGTCTTCTGGGGGCAGTTGGGTCTGTGGAGCCCCGAAGCCGCCAAGCTCTGCGTCGCCGCCGGTCTCGACGTGGTCATGAACCGCTGCCTGAAGATCGAGCACGCCAGGTTCTCCGGCGGGCTGGCCCTCGCCGGGTTCGACACGGGCGTCATCTCGTCCCGACGCCGCCTGTGAACCCCCGAGTGATGGCGGCTGGCGTGCGGCGCGCATGGCGGTAGCGCCGCTGTACCTGGCCGACAAGAGTGCCCTCGCCCGGCTCCACCACCCGGCCGTCTCCTGCCGCCTTGGGCCGCTGGTTGACCGGCCCGCCCCCGGCACCGGCTTCCTGGCCGTCGAGGGCGACGGCGAGGCGGTCACCGTGTCGATCTGGTCATACCTCTACGGCCCCGACGGCGCCGCCGCAGCCGCCCGCGACGACCCCCCGCTGGCGCCAGCGGCTGACCAACCGCGCCGCTGCGCTGGACGCCTGACTGAGCTGGCCGGATCGAGGCAGGAAGTCCGAAGGGAGTGAGCCTCTGGTGTAGCCGCCTCGCCGAATCCGATCAGTCGGCAAGGATCTGGCTGACCCGCTGGTGCGACAGACCAAGGAGCCGTCCAACGTCCCGCATCGGCAAGCCGTCGGCGCGGAGCGCCCTCGCGGCCTCGCGCCGGGCCGAGGTGGCCGTCTCGGTCGCCCGATGTGCCGCGTCGAGGGCTTCGTTCATCTTCCCGATCAGAGCGGCAGCAGGTGCGGGCGGCACGATGTCGACGTCGATCGGCCCGATCTGGCTTGTCTCGACGTCCAGCAGGAGGGCGATCGCTTCGCGGGCCATTGGCTCCACCTGATCGAGCCGCCTGGACTGCGAGAACACGCCGGGGAGATCGAGAACCGTGATGGCCCACCAATTGCCGGACCGGACAGCCCGAACCCGAAACCCCCGCACGGCGTCACTGGTCATCGGCGGCTACCTCCCTGGCTCTCCTGAGGATGCCATTGGCTGTGAGCTCGTTCACCTCGCGATGACGGGGGATGACGATCCGTTCGTTGCCGATCCTCCAGATTTCGTGGTTGGCGCCCTCACGGACGAAGTCCAACACCAGATCGGCGGAGATCGCGATCGCCCGTAGCCTCCTCAACAGCTCGCGCTTCTTCACAAGGCTAAGGCCACTTCGATAGCGATGTCAAGGCAAATCGACTAGCGAGACGCTCATGGGTCGCCGACCTCACCGGGGGGTGGTGGTGCAACCTCGGTGCTCAGAGCGAACCTCGGGGGACGACCCACTCGCAGCGCTGACCTGTGATCTCGGCGATGTGGTCATAGGCGGCGTCGTAGTGGAGGACCGCCAGGTCGTTGAGCCCCGCGACGGCGGCGATCAGGATGTCCGGTAGCGGCAGGCGATGGCGACCTCTTTGGGCCAGCCGGTGCTGCATGGCGATGGCCCGGTCGGTCATCTCAGGCGTCAGGGGATACGACGGCAGCGCCCGGCGCTCGGCGAGCATCTCCTCGTAGTCGGCCGGTGACCGGGCGCTGTAGAGGACTTCGAGGTCGATGATCGGCGTGGTGGCTACCAGGCCGTCGACGAGCAGCGGCCCCAGGCGGCGGGCAACGGGCGCGTGGTGGAGTCGGGCGAGGGCACTCTTGTCGGCCAGGTAGAGCGGCGCTACCGCCATGCGCCCCGCATGACCTTCTCATCGGCCAAGTCGGTGCCCTCGCCGGCTTCGAGTCGCCGCAGATGCCGGCGGCGCAACTCGCCGTCGATCACCTCCTGCAGCGCGGCGTTGACGGCCGCCTTCATCGTCACCGCACCGGTCAACACCCGCGCCTCGGCCAGCAGATCGTCGTCGATGTCAACCAGCCGCTTCGTCACGAGGAGAGTATATCCAATCAGACTTTGATTCGATATATTGAGCGCTCACTCAGACGGAGCGGGCCCCGCCGTCCGGCGGGGCCCGCGTGGGCATGGGGGAGAGTTGTTGCGGCCTATCGCACGGGGGCGATGAACCAGCGGAACCTCCAGCTGCTCGGCGGCTGCCACTCGTCGCTGGCTGCGAGGGCCTCGGCAATGTCGAACGAGGCGAAGCGCGCCAGGACGAAGTCGTCGCCCGCGGCGAGGGCGACCGGTGTGAGCCCCTCCCCGGCGGCGAGCCCGAAGGCCGCCGCGGCGTCCTGCCAGCCCCAGCGGTCCCCGTCGGCCGACCAGCCGATCCAGATCGGCGGCACGCCGGTCGGGCCGAACAGTTCCTCGCGGGCGGACACGAGCCGGTCCGTGTCGGGCACCAGATCCTCCTGGGTGAACCGCACGAGTTCCTCGCCTGTTGCGGGGTCGCTGAACACCAGGGAAACGGAACCGTCGCCCTCGGTCACCTCGCGCACGCCGTCGGGAAGCTCATCGGAGGGCGCCGTCTGTTCGGCGGAGAACTCGTAGACGGCTGCGCCCTCGGCCAGATCCCACAGTGAGATGTCTCCTGAGGCGTTGCTCAGGCGCAGTTCGTAGCCGTCCTTCTCGAAGCTCGACACCGCGATGAGATCCCGGATGGCGTCGGGCAGCAGCCATGCCGAGGTCACCACCCCGGCCGGCCCGGCCGACAGCACTCCCACCGGCTCCAAGGTGTCGAATTCGGCCACCGGCCGCGGCTCGCCGGCAATGTCGCCGCGCCGGATCCGGTAGCCGGACCGGTGATTCTCGCCCAGCCACACGGTGCCGTCAGGTCCGCGGGCCACAGTGGCGTGTCCCTCCTCGGTCGTCGGGATCTCCGCCCAGAGACGCCCGTCGCCCGAGGTGAGTCTCCGGACCCCGGTTTCGGTCACCAGCACCATCGCGAAGCCGTCGCGGGTCGCCACCGCGGATGCGGCCCCCCCCTCGTACTCGGCTACCTGCCCGACGCGGGACCCGTCGCCCACCAGCACGCGGACCCGTCCCGGCGCGTAGTCGTCACAGTCGTGGAGTTGCTCGGGCGTGAGGCCCAGTTCGTCCAGCGTCACCGTCATGGTGTCGTCCTCGTCGGGGCTGCTCCAGCCGGCGGGATCGCCGAGGCGGACCGTCAGGACGTCGCCCGAGCGCCTCCATTCATGTGCAGGCGTGCCCTCGGGGATCAGGCCGCGCTCGGCGAGCAGCACCTCCAAGTCCAGTAGCCGGCGAAAGGACAGCAGCACGACCACGCGATCGCCCGAGATCAGCACGTCCTGCACCGCCGATTGTTCGACGCAGTGTCGCGGCAATGCCACCTCAGGGCGAAGGTCGAGGATCAGGTCGCTCCACGACTCGCCGCCGTCGTCGGAGACAAGGACGCGGCCGGGATCATCCGATCCGCTCGAGGCGACGACCCAGCTGTCCCTGTCCACCGCGATGCGGTACGGAACGGTTCCATCGGGAAGTCCGACGGTTGTCCACGTGATGCCGTCGCCGGTGATCGCGACCCGGTCGTCGCTCTCGCTCCGGACGCGGGCGACGACCCGTCCGTCGCCCAAGGACTCCAGCTCCACGGAGTCCGTCGGTCCGTCGCCGAGGTCCACGGAGACCTCGGTCCACTCCAGGGTGGGACCGGTGGAGAGACTCTCGGGAGTGGGGAAGCTCGAGTCGGGCTCCTCTGCTCCGCCGCCGTCCGGATCGACTGCCGGCGGATCGGTGGGCTGGGGATCGGCCGGCGAGGACCCGTCCCCAGGGGGTTCGGCGGGCCGAGCGGCTGCGGGCTCGTTTCCGGCCCCGTCCGGTTCGGACTCGCCCGGCTGTTCGGCACGCTCGGCCGTGGCCGGTTCGGGCTCGCTCGTCGCCGGCTCGGACCGCTCTGGCACGGTCGGCCGGGTGGCCACCTGGATGTTCCCGCCGCCGCCGCCCAGCGTGTTCCAGGCCGCCAGGCCGCCGGCGATCAGGGCCGCTGCGGCCGCGATGCCCACCACCCCGTGCCGGACTCGCCTGGCCTTCGCCCGAGCGGCGGCCCGCTCGGCGATGTCGGCGACCGGTGGAGTCACGACCGGCGAACCGGCCTCCCTGCCGACGGCCTCGCCGAGGGCGTCACCCAGAGCGTCGTCATCCCCGTTCGGGCGAGGATCGCGCCGCCGGTTCTCGTTCATTGCTCGATCACCTTCCGCAACTCCGCCAACCCCCGCGACACCAGGCTCTTCACGGTGCCCGGTCGGACGCCCATGGTCTCGGCGATCTCCCGCTCGGACAGCCCGGCGTAGAAGCGCAGCACGAGGGCCGTCTTCCGCTTGGGGGGCAGCCGGTCCAGAGCGTCCACCAGGTAGTCCCGTTCCGCCGACACCTCCCGGGGTTGGCCCAGGCCGATCCGGCGCCGCACCTCGCGCTTGCGCAACTCGCTGCGGGCACCGTTGACCACCGCGGTGCGCAGGTAGCCGCCCGGGGAATCCAGCCGGTCCCAGCGTTCGAACACTTGGGCGAAGGCGTCCTGGGCGACCTCCTCGGCGGACTCCGAGGTGTCCACCAGCCCGCGGGCCAGCCGCACCATGGGGGCGTACTCGGCCCGGTAGAACTCGTCGAAATCGGCGGCGATCACGCGACCATCCAACACCCTTGACCGGGCCATCGCGTGGTCATCGTTGACGGCGAGGAGTGTTCCCATCACCCGCGACGACGCTCGAGTGGCCCGATCGGTTCCCGCGATCCTGGAGAGCGCGGCGGTTGATCCGCTCAGGAGCAGCCCTGTCGCTTGTGCCGGATTGGTGTATTCGAATCGTCGAGACCGTCATTCGGCGGGCGATTGGCAGTCTCGCCCGACCTCTGCCGCGCAGACATCGCGTGCTACCCGACCTGACCCCGCGAAAGCACGCGAATCCGCCAGACTGGTGCTGTACCGCACGCTCAACGAGGAGCCGTGATGTCTGTACTGGTCACCCCCAACCCCCTGCGTGAGGATCGAGACTGGCCGCCGGCCCCGCCCGAAGTCGCCGGATTCCACCGCCGCATGCCGGCCTACTCGCCGACACTCCTGCTGGACGCCCCCGACCTGGCCGAACGCCTCGGCGTGGGGCGCCTGCTCGTCAAGGCGGAGACCCGCCGCATGGGCCTGCCGTCGTTCAAGATCCTCGGCGCCTCCTGGGCTGTCTACCAGGCCATCTGCGAGCACGTCGGCGCCCCGCCGGCCCGCTGGGGGAACATCAACGAGCTGGCGGCCCGGCTGGCGTACCTGCGCCCGCTGCAGCTCTGCACCGCCACCGACGGCAACCACGGCCGGGCGGTGGCCTTCATGGCCCGGCTGCTGGGTTTCGACGCCCAGATCTTCGTGCCGGCCGGCATGGCGGCGGCGCGCATCGAGGCCATGGAGTGGGAGGGCGCCAAGGTCACGATGGTTGCCGGCGACTACGACGACGCCGTCGCCCGCTCCGCCCAGGAGGCCGGCGAGCGCTGCATCGTGGTGTCCGACACCTCCTGGCCGGGCTACGAGACGATCCCCGCCCAGGTGATCGAGGGCTACACCACCATCTTCGCCGAGGTGGACGAGGCCATCGCCGCAAGCGGCCTCGAGCAACCCGAGCTGGTGGTGGTGCCGATGGGCGTCGGAGCCTTCATGTCGGCCGCGGTGACGCACTACCGCTCCGGCTCGCACCGTCCCGTTCTGGTGGGCACCGAGCCGAGCGACGCCAACTGCGTGCAGGCCTCCGCCCTCGCCGGAGGGCTCACGCACGTCCCTGGCCCGCACCGCTCGATCATGGTGGGCCTCAACTGCGGCCAGCCGTCGCCGGTGGCGTGGCCCCGCCTGGCCGCCGGGGTGGACTGGTTCACGTCGGTTGACGATGATGCGGCCCGTCAGGCCATGCGTGACCTGGCCGACGCCGCCGTGGTGGCCGGCGAGACCGGCGCCGCCTCGCTCGCCGGCCTGGTAGCCCTGCTCGCCGACCCCGCGGCACGGGAGTCGCTCGGCGACCTGTCGGGCAGCTGCGTCATGGTGACCGTCACCGAGGGCGCCACCGACCCCGACGCCTACGAGCGGATCGTGGGCCGCAGCCACGACACCGTCGGCCGCGTCCTCACCGCCATGCGCTGACACCGGGCCGGAGTTGTGCTACATCTCTGGCGGGATCGGAGTCAGATGGCGAGGATCTGGCTCACCCGTTGATGCGATAGGCCGAGGGCCGTCTGACGTCCCGCATCGACAGTTCGTCCGCACGCAGCGCCACCGCGTCCTCACGCCGGGCCGAAACTGCCGATGCGGTCGCGTCGCGCGCGGTCGCGAGGGTGTCGTTCATCGCTCCGATCAAGGCGGCGACCCCGGGGGCGGGTAGTGTGACGGTGGGAAGCTGAGATCCGGGCGCAAAGGGGTCGATGTGCCGTTGTTCGAGGTTCGTGGCGACGAACTCGTGCCATTCCGGCGTGTCAAGGCCGGAGCGGGCCTGTACGAGAACGAGATCGAAGGGTTGCTCTGGCACAACCTCGAGGCTTTCGTCGGCTATCCGCTATTCCCGGCCGCTCGTCAGCCGCGCTTCGCGGGTGAACTGCGTCCAGACCTCTTGGCGTTGGACATCGAGGGCCACGTCCACGTCATCGAGGTGAAGCGGCACGTCGATCGGATTCAACTTGCTCAGTCCCTGGAGTACGCCGGTTGGGCGCGGGACCTCAGCCTCGACGATCTCGCGGGCATGTACCAAGATGGGCCGGAGACCTTCTTCGCGGCGTGGTCTGAGTTCACCGACACTGATGCGCCTCGGCTAATCCGGAGGCCGCCGCGTCTGATGCTCGTCGCGGGCGAGTTCGACTCTCGAACCGATGGTGCGATCGGCTATCTGGCAGAGAGTGATCTCTCGATCGATGTTCTGCGCGTCTCGGTCTACGAAGACCAAGACAGGCGTCGTTTCGTGGATGTCGAAGCCGACCACGACCCCATGTTTGCTAGGTGTGACGGACCAGGAGATGGCGCGGAAGCTGGCTCGAAGGGGGGTGCAGGGCGCAAGACTCCCGCCCGATACGAGATCGGCGGCCGTCGGGTTACCGTCGGCGACTTGCTCAACGCGGACTTGCTCGAGCCCGGTGCCGCGTTGACCTGGAACAAGCCCCGATCGGGGGTGACGTACCGTGCGACGGTGCTCGCCAACGGCGTTATCCGCTTGGAGGACGGCCGAGAATTCTCGACACCGTCCCGAGCTGCCAACGAAGCAGCCGGACTCGCGGCATTCCACGGCTGGACGGCATGGCACGCCGCAGACGGCCGCTCGCTCGCCGATCTGCGGCAGCAGCTTCTGGAGCAGCAGTCTCAGTCTCCTTGATGCGATCTCTTGGCCCGTGGGTCTGGATGCCGGTCCCGGCGAGTTATAGTCTCGACCTTGAGTTAGGAGGTTGTCCGTGATGAGTGCTTGCAGATCGACGAGGCCCGCGCGGATCAGGCCGGACACTGGCAGCGACCCCCTTGATGCCCTGGATGATCCCCTGCCCGGTATCGCGGAAGCCATCGAGTTATACGAGGCAGCGATGCGTCACTACGCCCCGGCGGCGGCCCGTACGAGTCACGTATCCAGAATCTCCTCAACGAGCACAGCGCTCGCGGCCGACTTCCCCGGCTAGGGCGGCCCTCGAATGGGCACATGGGGTGAGATCGAGAAGGAACTCCTGAGCCGACGGCTTCCCAACGGTGCCCCCGACTTCGATGGCGTGCGTCGCGAATACCTCAAAAAGCTATCGAAACACACGAAACGCTCGACCATTCTCTACGAGACGGCGGGTTTCGCTACCTTGCCGGGTGTCTCACCGGACGATGTGTCGATCACACTGGATCCAGATGTTGGGGCGTTCATGGAAGTCGTTCACGGTCTTCCGAAGTCCGATCCCATCGATCTGATTCTCCATTCGCCGGGTGGCACTGCCGAAGCAGCCGAGGCGATCGTCGACTATCTGCGGGGCCGCTTTCCGGGCTTGCGTGTCCTCGTTCCTGTTGCCGCGATGTCTGCTGCGACCATGGTGGCGATGGCCGCGGACGAGATTGTCATGGGCGCGCATTCCCAGCTCGGACCGATCGATCCGCAGATCTCGATCGCTACCCCTGAAGGGCCGCGTTCTGCTCCAGCTGCCGCCATCCGGCAACAGTTCGAAGAGGCGCGGCGCGACCTCGCGGAGCACCCTGAGCACACAGCCGCGTGGCTGCCGATCCTGAGGAGCATGGCTCCTGCGCTCCTGCAGATCTGCGAGAACGCCGAGAAGCTTGCGAAGTCGATGGTGACTGCGTGGTTGGCGCAGTTCATGTTCCACGACCACCCCGAACCTGACGAATCAGCGCAAAGAGTCGCCGCGGAGTTGACCGACTACGGACAGTTCATGAGTCACAGCAGGCGTCTGGGTGCTGGAAGGCTGAGGGAGTTGGGGATCAACGTTGTCGATCTCGAATCGGATCCCCCGTTGCAGGACCTGGTGCTCAGTGTCCACCATGCTGTCAACCACCTGATGAATCACACCGGAGTTGTAAAGATCGTCGAGAATCACCTCGGCAAGGCGTTCATCCGTCGCGTGGGGGTCGTTCCTGTCCAAGCGCAACTAGGTCCAGTGGAACCGCCAGCCATACAGCCAGAGAACCCAGCGGGCGGCAATCGCCAGCAGCGGCGCGCGGCGGAACGACAGAGAAAGAAGGGGTCGTGATCGCGGCTCTGCGACTTGCCACGGCATCGGGATAGGCGACAAGAGCAGCCATGACACGCCCATTCCGGTTCGGCGTCACCGTGGAGAGGACCAGCAATCAGGACCAGATCGCCGAGCAGGCCCGTCGTGCCGAGGAGTTGGGCTACTCCTGCATGGTCATGACCGACCATCTGGACGCCCGTAACGGGCCGCTGGTGACGATCACCGCGGCGGCGCTGGCCACGTCGTCGCTGCGGGTCGGCACCCTGGTGCTCTGCAACGACTACCGCCATCCTGTCGTGCTGGCGAAGGAACTCGCCACGCTCGACCGGATCTCCGGCGGGCGGCTGGAGATCGGCATCGGAGCCGGCTGGATGACCACCGACTATGAGCAGGCCGGCCTCCCGAAAGACCGGCCCGGGGTCCGCATCGAGCGGCTGGCTGAGGCCGTGTCGGTCATGGACGGCTGCTTCGGCGACGGGCCGTTCGACTTCGCCGGCGAGTACTACACCATCAGGGGGCTCGACGCCGGGCCCAGGCCCGTTCAGCGGCCGCGCCCGCCGCTGCTGATGGCCGGCGGCGGCCCGAGGATGCTGACGCTTGCGGCTCAGCGAGCCGACATCGTGGCGGTCAACGTCAACCTGCGCAGCGGTGCCATGGACGAGAGCGCGGCGGCCAACGCCACAGCCGAGGCGACCGACGAGAAAGTGGCTCTCGTGCGCGAAGTAGCCGGCGAACGCTTCGCCGACATCGAACTCAGCGTCGGCGTGTTCATCGCCACCATCGTCGACGACCGCCACGACTTCGCCGCCGCGCTCGCACCCGGCTTCGGGCTCACCGTCGAGCAGGCCCTCGGGTCGCCTCACGCCCTGTTCGGCACGGTCGACGAGTGCATTGCCACCCTCGAGGAGCGCCGCGAGCGCTGGGGCGTCTCCTACGTCACCATCCCCGCCGAGACGGCGGTGGAGTTCGCCCCCGTCGTCGAACACCTCGCCGGCCGCTAGCCGGACGCTCAAGGGCGTTCTTCGGTACCATCCGTTCGTCAGCACGCGACGAGCCGCCTGCTCGGCGGCTTCGGCTGGACCTGGGGGATGAGCGAATGTCGAGGACGCAGGGGTACGTGCCGGACGGCATCCCGATGGCGCCGCCGAGGTTCTGGACCAAGCCCTCTGAGTCGCTGAAGAACGTCACCAAGCTCTCCAGGCTGATGCTGTGGCCCTACGGGTTGTTCTACATCGGGCTCTCGGTGGTGATCTGGAACTACTTCACGCCCGCGTTGGCCCGCATGCAGCGCTTCGAGATCGGCTGGGTCGCCGAGATCTACGTTCGCAATCTGGTGATGGTGGCGGTGTGGGTGAGCGCCATCCACTTCTGGCTCTACGTGCGCCGGGCGCAGGGCAAACGGTTCAAGTACGACGACCGGTGGCTCAGCACCAGCGCCCGCCGCTTCCTGTGGCGCAACCAGGCGTGGGACAACGCCTTCTGGAGCCTCGCCAGCGCGCCCGTCCTCTGGACCTTCTGGGAGGCGCTGCTCTACTGGTGCTACGCCAACGACTACATCCCCCACGTCCGCTGGAGCGACGGGGCGGGCTGGGTCGTCTACCTGGTGGTGATGACGGTCTTCTCGTTCTGGCTGGTGGCCGGCTACTTCTACGTGACCCACCGGTTCCTGCACACCAGGCCCATGTACCGCTGGGCCCACTACCTCCATCACAAGAACGTCAACACCGGGCCGTGGTCGGGCCTGTCGATGCACCCGATCGAGCACCTGCTCTACTTCTCCACGCCGGTGTTCTTCCTGTTCATCCCCGCCAACCCGTTCATCATCATCGTCACGCAGATCTTCACCGGCCTGGCCCCGTCGCTCGGCCACTCCAACTTCGACCGCATCGTGACCGTCGGCGACCGCACCCTGCCCGCCGGCGACTACTTCCACGACCTGCACCACAAGTACTTCGAGTGCAACTACGGCACGCCGGTGGTCCCCGTCGACGCCTGGGTGGGCACCTGGCACGACGGCTCCCCCGAGGCGCACGAGCGGATGCGAGCCCGACGAGAGGCCGCCGGCCACACCTCCGGCTGAGGGGGCTGACCACGCCAAGGCCGGCGTCAGTCCGTGGCGGCCTCGAGGATCGTGGTCAGCACGTCGATCACGAGGTACGCCATCCCCTCCGAGACCAGATCGAGCGGCTTCCGCCCGTCGAGCTCGTCCTGGGGTGAGCGCAGCCAGGACCGCGCCTCGCGGTCGGGCATGGCACTGCGGGCCAGGTCGACGACGGAGCGCAACTCGAGGAGCCGCTCCTCCACGTCGCGGCGGACGGTCTCTCCCCGATAGCGCCAGCGGACGACGTTGCGCCGGGTGGTTCGGGTGACCTGCGCGAGGTCACCGATGTTCAGCACCCCGCCGGCACAGACGTTGTCGAGCAGAGCACGGATGGTCGTCATCGTTCCAGGAATCCTCCGTGGCAAGAGTATTGCGGCCCGCGCCGAGGTGTCATAGCGGCGTCACCGGCGCGGTTTCGAGTTCGGTACGATACGCGGACCTGCGGGCATGCCCGCTGTGGAGGGGGCATGGAGCGAATCGCTGGGTACGAGCCGCAGGCGACGATCCCGATGGAACCGCCGACGCTCCGGGGTGGGCCGCTCAAGGCCGTGCGGACGGTGGGCATCCTCGTCTGGATGACGATGTGGCCCTACGGCTTCATCTATGCCGGTCTGGCGGCGCTGGTGTGGAACGTCTTCACCCCCGCCATGGAGCGCATGGAGCGGTTCGCCATCGGCTGGATCGCCGAGATCTATCTGCGCAACGTGGTGCTGTTGCTGGTCTCGGCGGGCGGCCTGCACCTCTGGCTCTACGTGCGCCGGGCGCAGGGTAGGAACTACAAGTACGACCACCGGTGGCTGAGCAGCAAGAGCCGCCGCTTCCTCTGGGGCAGCCAGACGCGGGACAACATGTTCTGGGCGCTCACCAGCGGCGCATTCTTCTGGACCGCCTACGAGGCGCTGCTGCTGTGGGCGTACGCCAACAACCACATCGCCCGGGTGGACTGGGGCGACGGGCCGGGTTGGGTCGTCTACCTGCTTGCAATGACGGTCATGCCGTTCTTCCTGGTCACCGGCTGGTTCTACGTGACCCATAGGCTGCTGCACACCCGTCCCCTGTACCGCTGGGCGCACTACCTGCACCACAAGAACGTGAACACCGGACCGTGGTCGGGCCTCTCCATGCACCCCCTGGAGCACCTGCTCTACTTCTCCACGGTGCTGTTCTTCATCCTCATACCAGTGAGCCCCTTCGTTGTCATCCTGACGAATCTCTTCACGGCCATGGATCCGGCGCGCGGTCACTGCGGCTTCGACCGCTTCGAGATCGGCTACGGCCGCACCATGCCCGCGGGCACCTACTACCACGACCTGCACCACAAGTACTTCGAGTGCAACTACGGCCTGCAGGTGATCCCCATCGACGCCTGGATGGGCACCTGGCACGACGGCTCGCCCGAGGCCCACGAACGCATGCGGGCCCGCCTGGAGGCCGCCCGGCGCTGACCGGGAACGCCGCCGATCCCTCGAGCGGGTCGCCGCCTACCCCGGAACGAGCCTCGGCGGCACGCACCCGCTGCTGGGGCGACGGGCGATCGCACATCGGGAGCGGTTCACTCCGAGGTGCCGGCGGTGACGCTGAAACCGGTCGGCATCAGGACGTCGTCAGGGGTGAGCTCGGCGATCGAGGCACGGCCGAGCCCCAGCAGCGCCGAGTCGATGCCGGCTCGGAGCACGTCGAGGGTGTTCTCCACGCCGGCCTGCCCGTTCGCGGCCAGGCCCCACAGGTAAGCCCGACCGATGAGCACCGCCCGGGCGCCCAGCGCCACCGCTTTGACCACGTCGGCGCCCCGGCGGATCCCCCCGTCGAGCAGGACCTCGATGTCACCTCCCACCGCAGCGGCGATCGGTTGGAGCACGCGAATGGTTGCCGGCGTCGTGTCCAGGTTGTTGCCGCCGTGGTTCGACACCGAGATGGCCGTGGCTCCGATTTCCACAGCGCGCCGGGCATCATCGATCCGCGTGACACCCTTGACCATGCAGGGTCCCTCCCACTGCTGCCGCAGCCACGCCAGGTCCTCCCAGGTGGGCGGCGGGGTCTGCATCCACTCCGCGTAGGCGTCGAAGAATCCCGGTGCCTCCTCGCCGGGGATCGTCATGTTCGGCACGGTGAGATCCGGCAGCCGCCGTGCTCGTAGCCAGCGGAACAGCCAGCGGGGGCGGCGGAGCACCTCAGGGCCCAGCCGCAGCATCGCCCCTAGGTCGATGCGCTGGGGGATGAACGGGCTGCCCCAATCTCGGCTGTGCACGAAGGACCAGTCCAGCGTGATGACCAGTCCGACGGCGCCCGCCGCCCGGGCGCGCTCGAGTCGCTGCAGGATCCGGTCGCGGGATCCGCACCAGTAGACCTGGAACATCGTCTGCGGGTTGGCGGCGACGACCTCCTCGATGGGCTTGCTGCCGAAGGCACTGAGGCACATGACGGTTCCCCGGGCGGCGGCGGCGCGGGCGACGGCCACCTCGGCGTCGGGATGCACGGCCTGCACGCCGGTGGGCGAGATCAGCACCGGCATGGCGATCTGCCGGCCCATCACACTGGCGGAAAGATCCCGCTCGCCGGGCTTGCCGGCAACCGTCGGAGCGAATCCCAGTTCAGCGAACGCCGCCTCGTTGTCGCTGAGGGTGACGCCCGCCTCGGCGCCGGCGTGCAGTGCGGCGGCGACCGAGGGCGGCAGGACGCGCCCGGCGCGCCCGCGGGCCACCGCCACCGACTCGAACCAGGCGCCGGCCATCAGGCGCTTGCGGCCGGTGTGAGTTCGGATCCCGCCAGAGGGTGCTCGTCACAGGCGCGGTCGGGTCGTCGCCCCAGGAACGTCACCCGGGAATGATCCGCCGAGGGGCGCGGTGCCGAGCCGGGTTCGACGGTTGCCAGGGCGGTGGCGCCGTGGCCCTTGACGCACTCCGGGTCGGGCCCGGCGAGCGGGAGGCCGGTGAAGAACTTGGCCGCCATGCAGCCGCTGCGGCAGCCGTCGTAGGCCGAGCACGAACCGCAGGCGCCGGCCGTCTGCGGTTCGCGCAGGGAGCGGAACAGCCCCGACTCCCGCCACACGTGCCCGAAGCCGCCGAGGTCGCGCACGTTGCCGGCAAGGAAGGTGTCGTGGATGGCGAACGGGCAGGCGTAGACGTCACCGACGGGGTCGATGAGGCACACCACGCGCCCCGCGCCGCAGAGGTTCAGGCCGGGCAGCGGCTCGCCATAGCCGGCCAGGTGGAAGAACGAGTCACCGGTCAGCACCTCCTCCCCGTGCGCCAGCAGCCACCGGTAGAGGATCTGCTGCTGGGTGGCGGTGGGGTGCAACTCGCCCCAGACTGCTGCGCCGCGACCCGACGGCCGCAACCGGGTGAGTCGCAGTTGCGCCCCGTAGCGGTCCGCGAGCGCCTTCAGGTCGTCGAGCTGGGCCAGGTTGTGGCGGGTGCACACGACCGACAGCTTGAAGCCCTCGACACCGGCGGCGGCCAGGCGCTCCATGGCGGCGACGGCGGTGGCAAAGGAGCCTTCGCCCCGCACGGCGTCGTTGATCTCGGGGGTTGCGCCGTCGAGTGAGATCTGCACGTCCAGGTAGTCACTGCGGGCGATGCGCCGAGCGGCCTCGGGGGTGATACGCGAGCCGTTGGTGGAGAACTTCACGCCGACGTGGTGGGCGACCGCGTAGTCGACGATCTCCCAGAAGTCGCTGCGGATCGTCGGTTCGCCCCCGCCGATGTTCACGTAGAACACCTGCATCGCCTCGAGTTCGTCGATGAGTTCCTTGGCCTCGTCGGTGCTGAGTTCGCGGGGGTCGCGCCGCCCCGAACTCGACAGGCAGTGCCGGCAGTCCAGGTTGCAGGCGTAGGTCAACTCCCAGGTGAGGCAGATCGGCGCCTCCAGCCCGGCGGCGAAGTGCTCGACCAGCGGGGCCGCCACGCTCACGGACGGCGTTCCTGCAGCATGTCCGTCTCCACCAGCCGCGCCAGCGCCTGCTCGAAGGCAGGAAGCGCCGCCTCGCTGACGCCCGCCCCGTCGCATGCGGCCCGCGCCGTGGCCGAGCCGTCGAGCCGCTCGAGGACCTCCAGGAGGCGCCGATCCTTGAGGAACGACAGGCGCCGAGTGCCGAAGTGGTACAGCAGGGCGCCGAAACGCTCGGGTCGCACCGACACCTGCGGCGCCACGCCGAGCGGTCGGTCCAGCACCGAGGTCATGGCCTCAACTCCTGTCGCGGTTGCCGAGCGGTCCGCCGATGGTACCTCTCGATGCCGGGTGGGTCCCCGACTCGAACGCCGGACATTCCCGCGACCTCCTGGTGGATGCAGGGAGTCTCGATGGGTTGTTGTTCCGTCAGGTCTAGACCTGCACCTATGGAGCCGTCGCCGCAAGCTGATCGATGTGGCGCTCCGCTTCACCACTGGGCAAGCGATTCAAGCCTGTCGGAGAGGTCGTTTGCCGGGGTGAACACGAATTCTCGACCGAACCTCGCACGGGTCAGCAGCCCTAACTCCTCAAGGCCCAGCAGGTCGGTGCGAGCAGACTGGTAAGCCACTTGGTGGATCCGCTGCTGGGCCTTGATCGTGAACCGCTGCGCCGGATCCCGCACCGCGCTGCTTAGGAGAGCGAGCTGCCGATGGTTTAGCCACGAGCAGTCGCGTAGAAGGCTCTCGAGTTCTCTGATCTCCTTCACCTTCGCTGCGAGATACCGCCTGAGACTCTCGATGGCGCGCTCGATTACGCGCAGTTGGTAGATGATGAAGTAGGTCATGTCGTTGTCGTCGGTCTCGGTGTGCAAGTAAGAGCGGGCGTACTGCACCGGGGCCTTCCGGAGGATGCTCGAGATCGATATGTACTGCGCGAGCCAGTAGCCCGAGCGCAGCATCGACCAGTAGAACAGCGCCCGAGCGGTGCGGCCATTCCCGTCGACGAAGGGGTGGTCGTACGCGAGCCAGAAGTGCAACACGATCGCTCGGACCACCGGATGGATGAAACCGTCGCCCGACTTGCCGTTGGCGAACTCGCACATGCGCTTGAGCCGGTCGGGGAGTTCGCTAGCGGGTGGGGGCCAGTGCAGGATCGTGTCGTCCTGCGGCGAGCCGACTGTGATCCGCTCCTCATCGGGCGTCTGCAGGCGTCCCGCGTCAGCAGGATCGTCGAGAGTTCCGTCAGTCACGATCCGATGAAGTCTGAGGACATCGTCGGGTGTCAGAGGTTCGCTGCCCCGAGCCATCCGCGCAGCGTTCTGCATCGCGGTGAAGTTGTTGAAGATCATTCGCTCGCTGCGGTCGCGAGGGCGGCGCCCTGAGCGGAGTAGTTCCTTTGCGACTCGCCGCGTCGTGCTTGCTCCCTCTAGCTGACTGGATGTAATCGCTTCTTCGACCAGCGAACTCATCAAGTAGCGATCGCTCGATCGAGGATCCGAGATCCGTTCGTCGGCCAGAATCTGGCCGCTCGCATGCTGATCGATGCGATGGACCATTTGTTGGATCCGATCGACGTTGCTGAACCGGAAAGCGTTGCCGTGATTGTCGACCGGCGGCAGCGGGCGCGAGATCGTGTGTCGACTCATCGAGACGCCCAACCACCACTGCTCGTGGGTGAGACCCTCGGGCGGCGTGAGATAGCGAAGCTTGTCCCAATGGACGTAGCGACCTTTTTCGTCGACCGGTCGGCTACTCAGGAAGATTCTCGCGAATAGCTGGGGGTCGCCGCTGGCGACCTGTTCCAGCAGGGGACCGAGTTCAGGTGGGCTCTGAGGGCGTTTCACAAGCTTTCCCATCTCGTGGCCGGCAAGGAAAATAAAGTACCAGGTCAAATCGGATATAACTACTAAGTTAGTAGCAGTTAGTAGTAAACTAGTAGTTGGATCGCCTGCTGTCGAGTGCAGGACCGACACAGCGAAGTCAACGAGACCCGTCATGCGGCATCCGCTGCGCGCGAAGGCCGCAGCATCCTTTTGTTACTAAGTTAGTCCAGATTAGTAGTCGATTGGTACTTGGACGCAGCCGCGATTGGTTGTCGGTCTTCGGGCCCCGCTCACGTCGTCGCGTCGGAATCGCAGGTAGCCCCTACGCTCGGGACGTGGTGGCCCGGTTGGAGGATCTGAAGAAGGGCGCTCGTGTGCGGGGGGTGACTCCTACCGGGCCGGTGACGGTGATCGACGTCGAATGGGTTGGCGCGGACACGCTGACTCTCACCTACGAGGACGGTGTCGGCGGAGTGGACCGCGAGCTTCTCTATCGCGGCAACGAGGCCGACCTGGAAGTGGTCGACGGCGGGCGACCCTGGTCGCTGGACGCGGATCCGGCGCTGTTCAAGCTGGTCGCCGAGGCGAAGCGCATCTCGCTCGCCTATCTGTTCGACCCGTATCTGGCCACCGAGACCAGCGACATCGAGGTGCTGCCGCATCAGATCGAGGCGGTCTACGGCGACATGCTGCCGCTGCGGCCGCTGCGCTTCCTGCTGGCCGACGACCCGGGCGCCGGCAAGACGATCATGGCCGGACTGCTCATCAAGGAACTCATGGTGCGCGGCGACTTGGGGCGGTGCCTCGTGGTGGTACCCGGCGGGCTCGCTGAGCAATGGCAGGACGAATTGGGCGAGAAGTTCGGCCTGGAGTTCGAGTTGCTCAGCCGCGAGATGGTGGAGGCGTCCCGGTCCGGTAACCCCCTCCTCGAGCGCTCGTTGCTGGTGGCCCGCCTCGACATGCTGGCTCGCAACGACGATCTGCAGGCCCGCCTGGCGCAGACGGAGTGGGACCTTGTGGTGGTGGACGAGGCCCACAAGATGTCGGCGTCGTTCCAGGGCAGCGAGGTGCGGGAGACCAAGCGCTACCGCCTGGGGCGGCAACTCGAACAGGTCGCCCGCCACTTCGTGCTGATGACGGCCACCCCGCACAACGGCAAGCCGGAGGACTTCCAGCTGTTCATGGCACTGCTCGACAGCGACCGCTTCGCCGGCAAGTTCCGCAAGGGGACCCACAGCGACGAACCACCCCGCGATCTCATGCGCCGCATGGTCAAGGAGGAGCTGCTTCGCTTCGACGGCACCCCGCTGTTCCCCGAACGGGTGGCGAAGACAGCCAAGTACCCGCTCAGTGAGGGCGAGAACGAACTCTACGAGCAGGTCACCGAGTACGTCCGCACCGGGATGAACCGGGCGGAGCGGCTGCGCGCCGAGGGGCAGGGCGGCCGCTCGGCGGTCGTGGGTTTCGCCCTGACGATCCTCCAGCGGCGCCTGGCGTCGTCGCCGCTGGCGATCTGGCGGTCGATTCAGCGGCGCCGCGCCCGGTTGGGTGCCCGGCTCGTCGAGGTGAGGGACATGCGAACCGCCCTGGAGGTGACGCAGGTTCCCGGCGGCTACCAACCCGACGATTTCGGCGAGAGCTTCGACGACGACTTCGAACCCGATGACTTGCTGGGAAGCGAGGTCGAGGACGTCGAGACCGAGATCCTCGACGCGGCGACCGCCGCCCGCACCGTCGAGGAGTTGGAGGCTGAGATCGCCGATCTCGGCCGCCTCGAGGAACTTGCCGAGAAGGTGTACCGATCCGGCGCCGATCGTAAGTGGGAGGAGTTGGCCGACCTCCTGCAGAACACGCCCGAGATGCTCGATGCCGAGGGGCGGCGACACAAGCTGATCGTCTTCACCGAGCACCGTGACACGCTCGAATACCTGCAACGCAAGCTCGCCGGCCTGCTGGGAAGGCCTTCGGCGGTCGTCTCCATCCATGGCGGCGTCAAGCGCGAGGAGCGGCGCAAGGTGCAGGACCGGTTCACCCAGGACGCCGATGTGACGATCCTGGTCGCAACCGACGCAGCCGGAGAGGGCCTCAACCTGCAGCGTGCCCACCTGATGGTCAACTACGACCTTCCCTGGAACCCCAACCGCATCGAGCAGCGCTTCGGGCGCATCCATCGTATCGGCCAGACCAACTCGTGCCGGCTGTGGAATCTGGTGGCCGACGGCACTCGCGAGGGGATGGTGTTCGAGCGGTTGCTCACGAAGCTGGAGGAGCAGCGCCGCGCCCTGGGCGGGAAGGTCTTCGACGTGCTGGGCGAGGCCTTCTCCGACCGGTCGCTGCGGCAACTGCTCATCGACGCCATCCGCAGTGAGGATCCGGTGCTGCAACGGAGGCGCATGGAGGCCGTGATCGACGGCACGGTCGGAGCCCGGACCCAGGAACTGATCGACGCCCAATCGCTGCTCACCGACGTCCTGCCGCCGGAGCGCACCGCTGGCATCCGCGACGAGTTGGAACGTGCACATGCCCGCAAGCTTCAACCCGGTTTCGTGCGCAGTTTCTTCCTCGCTGCATTGGAGAAGCTCGGCGGCCGGGCCGCTCGTCGCGAGACCGGGCGCTTCCAGGTCATCGGTGTACCTGCATCACTGCGCCACTGGGACGAGGCCAACCGGCGTGGCCGCCTGCTGCGGAACTACGAGCGGATCTGCTTCGAGCACGACCACCTGTCGGTGTCCGGCCGGCCGGTGGCCGATCTCGTGGCACCGGGCCATCCGCTGCTCGATGCCACCGTCGGCGTGACTCTGGAGCGCCACGGCGTGGTGTTGCAGCAGGGCACCACGCTCATCGACCCCCAGGACTGGACGGAGACGCCACGGCTGCTGGTGTTCCTCGAGCACGAGATCGTCGATGGCACGACGCTTCGTGACGGTCGCCGCCAAGTGGTCTCCCGGCGCTTCGAGTACGTGGAGATCACCGAGACCGGTGACGTGCGCGGCGCCGGGCGGGATCCCCACATCGACCTGCGGGCCCCCGATGCCGACGAGCAGGCGTTGCTGGCCCCGCTGGCGGAGGCCGACTGGGTGATCGCGGGGCTCGAGACGACCGCCCTGCGCCACGCCGGTGAGTACAACGCTCCGCAACACCTCAAGGAGGTGCAAGACCGGGTGCATTGGCGGGTGAAGCGCACTCTCGACGCCGTCGAGAGCCGCCTCGAGGAGGAGATCCGTTACTGGGGTGCGGAAGCCCTCAGGCTGAAGGACAAGGAATTGGCCGGACAGAGCGGCGCCAGGCTCAACTCGGCCCTCGCCGGCCGCCGGGCTGCCCAGGCCGAGGAGCGCCTACAGCGTCGTCGGGCCGAGCTGGCTCTGCAGCGCAAGCTCTCAGTGCGCCGGCCCCGCGTCGTGGGCGGAGCCCTCGTGGTGCCCGCCGGACTGGTGGCCAAGCTGGCTGGGACTGCGGTGCCCGAATACGCCCACGACACGGTGCGCACGGAGAAGCTCGCCGTGGCAGCGGTGCTCGCCGCCGAGCGAGAGCTAGGGCGAGATCCCACCGAGATGCCCCACAACAACGAGGGCTACGACGTCGAGACCCGCGCCGATGACGGCCGCCTGTTGTTCATCGAGGTCAAGGGCCGGGCAGCGGGTGCCGACCGCTTCACGGTCACCAATCGGGAACTCAACTACGGCCTGAACAACGCCGATCGCCACATCCTGGCCCTCGTGAGAGTCGACGAGGACGACACCACCACCGTCCGCTACCTCTACGACCCCTTCACCGGCCGCGAGCACGAACCAAGCGCTTCCGAGTACGACCGTCGTCTCTCCTGGGACGCCTACTGGAACCTCGCCGCGGTGCCGCGGTGACTCCTCTCGCTGCTGCACGGTGGTAATACCGGGTTATACTGCGATTGTGAAGGTCGCCGTCTCGATCCCCGATCCCCTTTTCCGCCGGGTGGAGCGGTTGGCGCGCCGCCGGAAGATGTCACGCTCGCAGCTGTACGCGATCGCACTGGAACGGCTCGTGGATCTCGATGACGACAGTGAGACCACCCACCGGCTCAACGCCGTGTACGAGGGCCGCGACTCCCGTCTGGATTCCAGCCTGGCGGTTGCGCAGGCCGAGGCCGTGCGCGAGCGGTGGTGAGTGGGGTCGAGGGTGCTGAGACGCGGCGACATCCACTGGGTGAACCTGCGAGAACCGGTGGGATCCGAGCCCGGGTACCGCCGGCCGGTTCTGATCGTCTCCGCGGACGCCTTCAACGACAGCAGGATCAGCACTCTCGTCGCCTTGGCGATCTCGTCCAACCTCGCCCTCGCCGAAGCGCCGGGCAACGTGGAACTGCCTGCGGCGGAGTCCGGGCTGGAGCGTGACTCGGTCGTGAACGTCTCGCAGGTCGTGACGCTCGACAAGACCCAGGTGGGGGATCGAGCCGGATGCGCCGACGCCGAGGTGATGCGCCGGGTTGAAGCCGGCCTGCGCCTCGTCCTGCACCTCGATGCAGGCTGACAGCGACGGTCCGTGGATTCGCCGGCGGCCCGGCGTGAGAGGAAACGCCTGTGACTGAGCCGCGGCGGAAGCTCATCGAGGTGGCGCTGCCGCTGGACGCCATCAACGCGGCG
>CAZTZI010000063.1:0-21511 GCA_964618115.1 uncultured Acidimicrobiales bacterium | reverse complement strand
CCGGTGGGAGCGCCACCCCTCAGGAGGGGATGAGTCCCTCCTGGGGAAGCGACCACGGCAGGGAGGGCACGTGGGCCAGCAGCTTGGCGCGGGGCAGCGCCACAACGCCAAGCCGCGATGCTGCAGGCCACCGACGCCGGTGCGGTGCCGAGCGCCACGATTCCCTGCCGGTAGTCTCGCCGGCGGAGTGATGGCAGAGCGGACGATTGCGACGGTCTTGAAAACCGTTGGGTCTGTTGACCCCGGGGGTTCGAATCCCCCTCCCTCCGCCGATCGAGGCCGACGCCGAGCCCGCGTACCCTGCACCAATCCCGCCGGGATCGGCCATACTTGACCTTGCCGTGCAGCCGGCGACAAGCGCTCGTAGCTCAATTTGGACAGAGCGTCTGACTACGGATCAGAAGGTTGGGGGTTCGAGTCCCTCCGAGCGCGCTCCTCCAGTACCCGCACCGCCACTCGCAGAGGCCCAAGGCACGCTCCCGGCGCCCCGCCCGGGCTCGCTGAACGGCTCCCGATCCCGCCGGCAGTAGCCTTCGAGCGTGCGGGACTCGACGGCGGTGGACCCGGAATTGGTGGCCTCCGGGATCGATCTCGCAACCCGTGCCGGGCAGGTGACGATGCGTTGGTTCTCGTCGCGGAGCCTGAGCAGCCAGACCAAGGACGACGGCAGCCCGGTGACCGATGCGGACAGGGCCGCCGAGGAGTACCTGCGGGACGAACTGGGCCGGCGCTACCCCGACGACGGCGTGGTGGGCGAAGAACACGGCACCATCGAGGGCACCAGCGGGCGCCGCTGGGTGATCGACCCCATCGACGGGACCCGCAGCTTCGTGCGCGGTGTACCACTCTTCACGACCCTGCTGGCGCTGATCGACGAATCAGGGCCCGCCGTCGGCGTGGCCCACGTCCCGCCGCTGGACGAGACCGTTGCCGCCGGTAGAGGGCTCGGCGCCACACACTCCAGCGACGGTGAGGTCCGGCGGGCACGGGTGAGCGACGTCCGTCGCCCAGAGGGTTCCTACCTGGTGACCAGCGGCATCGAATACCTGCCCGAGCGGGGGCGGCGGCTGCTGCTGCATCCCGGACCCCTGGTGCGGACATGGGGCGACGGCTACGGGTACGTCCTGCTGGTCACCGGGCGGGCGGAGATCATGCTGGACGCCGGACTGGCGCTCTGGGACGTCGCCCCGATGCTGGTGATCGTGCCCGAGGCCGGCGGGATCATCACGGACTACGACGGCACCCCTGGCCCGATCGCCGGCGACGTGGTGTCGAGCAACGGCCACCTCCACGACTTCGCCGTGCAGCATCTGGCGAACTGAGCCTTACAGGCCGACCCCCTCGAAAAGGACGGGGTTGACGCCTCGCTCGGTCAACTCGCCCAGGAACGGCAACGGCACCAGTGCCTCGGCCAAGCCCATCGCTCCGCTACGGCGCGCCTCGCCGCGAACGAGGGCCAGGGCCGCGGTCGCGGCCACCGTGGCCGTGGCGGCGGCGGGGTTGTGAGCGGCACCGAGCACACGCTGGGTGCTCTCTCCGTGCAGGCGGCCGCACACGGCCACTCGCACCGCCCCCAGGCCCCCCTCCGGATGGGGGGGCGACAGCATCGGAAGGCGAGCCGTGAGGCGGTCCTGTCGGTCGGCGGCACGGCGGGCCGTGATGGCGACCGTCGCCGGGAAGACCGGTACCAGCAAATGGGGCTCTGCCAGGGCGCCGAAGTAACAATCCGCCGGTCCCACAGGATCGGGGAACCAGCACAGCTCGCGTCCCGAGCCACCGTGGCGGCGCACCCAGGTGCGGTTCGTCCACACCCAGGCGGTGCGCCCCAGCGCGGCGTGATAGCGGCGAGCGCAGGCCGGACCACCGGTTCCCTGACGGGCGACGTGGACGGCTTCGACCTCCTCGAACCACCCCGCGGCATGCGCCGCCAGGATGCACGTCAATCCGGGTGAGAAGGCGGCCCCCAGCAGCAGCGAAACGCCGCGTTCACGCGCCGCCGCGTCCAGCGCCAGCAGACCCCGCACTTCCGACGGATGGTCGGAGACCGAGACCGTCGCCACGCCGGCTCGCAGGAGTTGCACCGCCATCGGCCAGTGTGTCCCCGCCGGTGTGGCCAGAACGACCGCGTCGGCGCGCCGCAGGTCTCCCAGTCCCGCCGCGGTGGTCCCGTCCACCGCCCGAACGACCTCGGCCGCCGAAGCAGGGCTCTGACCGCACACGGGCACCGACTCCACGCCGCTGTCCGCAGTGAGAATCCGGGCGACCCGCGCGCCGACCGCCCCGGTCCCGACGATCCCGATGCGCATCCGAGGTGGCCCGCCGGTACGGACTCTCAGCTCAACCCGGGACCGTGCAACGGCCGCCAGCCACCCTGGCGAGCCGGCTGGACCTCCGTGCAGATCCGCATGATCCGGTCCATGACGAGGATCGCCAACGCCGCCAGAATGAACGTCAACACGCGGCCGAACACGTCACGCACATCGGCGACTCTAGCGACCGCGTGGGGCTAGCTGGAATCGAACCAGCGACCTCACCCTTATCAGGGGTGCGCTCTAACCGACTGAGCTATAGCCCCGGAACATCCAACGCTAGCGGCCCGCCGGGCGACGCCAACCGGCGGCCGGCGGCTGCCTCTACCAGAGCGGCCGCCGTGCGGGACCGCGCGGCCTGCCCCGTCGCGGCCGCGCGCGCGCCGGTCGGAAGCGGGTCGACTCCTCCTCCACGAGCATGATCCGCAGGCCACCCACGAGCTCGCTGATGAGATTGAACAGGATCGCCGCCATGACGTTGAACACCGTCGCCAGGAACGCCATCACCAGGCTGGCCAGCGCATACACCCGGAAGATCTGACCAGGGTCGAAGGCGAAGCTGTCGAGCCCGAAGATCTGCGTCACGAACGCCTCGATCCGTTCGATCAGACCGGTCGAGTCAACGGCGTTCCAGAGGATCAACGCCGCCACCAGCAGGACCGCCCACAGGCACAGGTAAAGGATCATGGACAGCTTCAGCACCGACCAGAGTTCGACGCGCCGCACGATCCGCCGCACGCTCCGGATCTGCAGCCGGCGCCGGCGGCGGCGCTCGGCCAGCGTCCAGCGGTCGCTGGGAGACTCAGGTTGCGTCGCGGCAGGTGCCGCGCTCGCAGAACCCGCCGCCGGAGGCGCATGCGGGCGGACGCCGCCGGGCGGACCGGGCGCGTTCGCTACTGCCGATGGATCGCCGGGCACAGGACGAAGTGTAAGGGACGACCGTGGCCGGCTCGGCACAGGCCCGTCCGGTGGCTCAGAGCCGCAAGCCGGGCCGCGAGGTGGCGCGGTACTTCGATTCCCCCGGATCCCCGCGGCCCAACAAGGCGAACCGCGACCGTCGCGTCCGGGCCCAGAATGTCGCTGACCCGGTCGAGCGCCGCCGCCAGGGCCGGCATCGACTCAGCGGTGGGAACCGTTGCCGCCGCGACGGCTTCCTCGCCGGCGAGCGCGACCTCGACGCGTGCTGCCCCGTCGACCACCTCGAAGCGCCGGAGCACGGCGCCGTTCGCCGCCGCCAGCTCCCCGGCGGCACCTCGGCCGGCCGGTGCTCCCGCGAGTGCGGCCGCATCGGCTGCGGTCTGTGCCCGGGCCATCACCTGGGCACGGCCCGCCAAGTGGGCCAGCAGGAGCGCCCCCACCGCACCGGCAACCAGGCCCAGTACCACCAGGGGGGTGGCCTGACCCCCGTCACCGCCGGGGCACGACGCCCGGCGAGACCGCCGTGCACGAAGGGTCAGAGTTCTTCGCGGGGAACCAACGTGACCGCGCCGACCTTCCGGTCGCCGTCGACCTGCATGACCTTGACACCGGTGGCGTAGGCCCCCTGGACGGAGACCGATGCCACGGGCAGGCGAATGACGACACCGTCGCTCGCCACCACCATGACCTCGTCGCTCTCGGAGACACCGAGGGCGGCCACCACCTCGCCCTTGCCCTCCACCAGGCCAACCGCCTTGACACCCAGCCCGCCGCGCCGACGCGGTCTGAAGGCGCCGAACTCGGTCCGCTTCCCGAATCCCTCATCGGTCACGATCAGCAGTTTCTGCTCCGACAGTGCCCGCACCATCGCGACCACTTCGTCCCCCTGGCGCATCCGCATACCTCGCACGCCCATGGCCAACCGTCCCGTGGGTCGCACCTCGTCGGAGTCGAAGCGCAGCAGGTTGCCCCGCCGGGTCACGAAGCAAGCCGGATCGTCCTCGCCGAACGGCAACACCTGCACCAACTCGTCATCCTCCAGGAGGCGGATGGCGTGCAGCCCCCTGTACCGGGACTGGTACTCGACGAACCTGGTCCTCTTCACGCGGCCGCGCTTGGTGGCGAACATCAGGTACGGGTTCGTCTCGTAGTCGCGGGTGTCGATGACCGCCGCCACCCGCTCGCCTTCGGCCAACTGCAACAGGTTGACGACCGCCGTCCCGCGTGCCGAGCGTCCGGCCATGGGGATCTCGTGCACACGCAGCCGGTGCACCCGGCCCCGGTTGGTGAAGAACAGCAGGTAGGCGTGCGCGGAGGTGTGGATGACCGCGCTGATGTAGTCACCCTCCTTCAGCTTGGCGCCCGCCACCCCCCGACCGCCGCGACCCTGCGTGCGGAATGCATCGGCGGAGGTGGTCTTGACGTAACCACCGCCGGTCATGATGAACACCACGTCCTCGTCGTCGATGAGATCCTCGATGTCGAACTCGCCCGGGTCGATGGCCAACTCGGTGCGCCGGCCGTCGACGAACCCCTCCCGCACGACCGACAACTCGCTGCGGATGACCCCCCGCAACCGCGCCTCGTCGGCGAGGATGGCCTCGAGGTCGGCGATGGTGGCGCGCAGTTCATCCAGCTCCGCGGCCAGCTCGCTGCGACCCAGGCGCGTGAGGCGTCCGAGCGGTGTGTCCAGGATGTGATTGGCCTGCACCTCGGAGAAATCGAACGGCTCTGCCATCAGACCGCTGCGGGCCTCGGGCCGGTCGGCCGACGAGCGGATCAGGGCGATCACCTCGTCCAGCATGTCCACCGCTCGCAGCAGGCCCTCGACGACGTGCGCTCGCTCGTTGGCCCGAGCCAGGCGGTACTGCGAGCGCCGCCTCACGACGGTGATCTGGTGCGCCACGTAGGCCTGCAGCAACTCGGCGAGGCTGAGCGTGCGCGGCACCCCGTCGACCAGGGCCACCATGTTCACCGAGAACGACACCTGCAGCGGCGTGTGCTTGTAGAGGTTGTTGAGGATGACCAGCGCCGGGGCATCGCGAGTGAGCTCGAAGGCCAGGCTGGTGCGCCCCTTCGCCGACTCGTTGCGGATATCCCTGATGCCCGTGAGGACCTTGGTCTCCACGAGATGGGCGGCGCGGCGTTCGATGGCCTCCACGCTGACCTGGTACGGGATCTCGCTGACCACGATCCGGGTGGTGCGACCTTCGGTGACGATCTCGGCCTGACCGCGCAGGCGCAGCGTGCCTCGACCCGTGCGATAGGCCTCCTCGATCCCGGCCCTGCCCAGGATCTGCCCCCCGGTGGGGAAGTCCGGGCCGCGCACGAACCGCGTCAACTCCTCGGTGCCGGCATCGGGGTGCTCCAGCAGGTGCAGCACCGCATCGGCGACCTCGCCGAGGTTGTGGGGCGGGATGTTGGTCGCCATCCCCACGGCGATTCCCTGGCTGCCGTTCACCAGCAGGTTGGGGAACCGTGCCGGCAGGACCACCGGCTCGCGGTGACGACCGTCGAAGTTGCCGACGAAGTCCACCGTCTCTTCGTCGATCCCGGCCAGCATGGCCGCACTGAGTTCGGACAGGCGGCACTCGGTGTACCGGTAGGCAGCGGGCGGGTCGGCGGGCGAGCCGAAGTTGCCGTGCGGGTCCACCAGCAGGTGGCGCAGGCTGAAGTCCTGGCCCATGCGCACCAGGGCGTCGTAAACCGCGCTGTCGCCGTGCGGGTGGTAGCGGGCGATGACATCGCCGACCACGGTGGCGCACTTCACGTGACCCCTGTCGTGCCGATGCCCGTTGGAGGCCATCGACCACAGGATCCGGCGGTGGACCGGCTTGAGACCGTCGCGCACGTCGGGTAGCGCGCGGGCCACGATGACCGACATGGCGTAGTCCAGGAAGGACTGCTCCATCTCGGTCTGGATCTCGATGGTGTCGACCCCGTCGCCGGTGCCGTCAGGAAAGGCGGCGCCCTCGAAGGAGTCGGCGGGCGGTTCGCTGCTCACGCCGTTCAGATATCGAGGAAGCGCACGTCGCCGGCGTTGGCCTGGATGAACGACTTGCGTCCCTCGACGTCATCGCCCATCAACTGGGAGAACACCGCATCGGCGACGGCGGCCTCTTCGATGTCAACCCGCAAGAGGGTGCGCTGGGCGGGGTCGAGAGTGGTCTCCCAGAGTTCTTCGGCGTCCATCTCGCCGAGGCCCTTGAGCCGCTGGAACTCGTTGCGGTGCTTGGGGTGGCCGGCGAGGAACTCGGCCTTGGCCCGGTCGTCCTTCAGGTAGATCTTGTCGCGGCCCACCTCGGTCGAGTAGAGCGGGGGCTGAGCGATGTAGACGTGGCCCTCCTCGATGAGCGGGCGCATCTGGCGGAACAGGAAGGTCAGCAGCAGAGTGCGGATGTGGCTGCCGTCCACATCCGCGTCGCACAGCAGAATGACCTTCCCGTAGCGCACCTTCGCAATGTCGAACCCACCGTCCCCGTTGCCGTTGCCGGAACGGCGTCCGTTCCCCTGGGCGGCCTCGAGGTCGTCCTCGGTCTCGTCGTGCGTGCCGAAGCCGGCACCGATGGCGCTGATGAGCGCCGCTATCTCGCTGTTCCGCAGCATCCGGTCAGCGCGGGCGCGCTCGACGTTGAGGATCTTCCCCCTGATGGGCAGCACCGCCATGATGCGTGGATCGCGAGCCTTCTTCGCCGAGCCCCCAGCGGAGTCGCCCTCGACGATGTACAGCTCGTTCTCGTCGCGGTCACCCGATGTGCAGTCGGTGAGCTTGCCGGGCAGGCCGGCGCCGTTCAGAGCCGATTTCCTCCGGCTGGCCTCGCGGGCCGCCCGGGCCGCGACACGTGCCCGGGAAGCCTCCACGGCCTTCGTCACGACGCTGCGGGCCTCGACCGGGTGCTCTTCCAACCAGTCCTCCAGGCAGCGGTTGGTGGCGCGCTCCACGAGGGAGCGGATGGAGACGTTGCCCAGTTTGCTCTTGGTCTGGCCCTCGAACTGTGGCTCCCGGAGCCGCACGCTCACAATCGCCGTCAAACCCTCCCGGATGTCCTCGCCCTGCAGGTTGTCGACGCCCCGCAGCAGGCCCTTGCGATCGGCGTAGCGGTTCACCGCCCCGGTGAGCGCCTTGCGGAACCCTTCGGTGTGCATCCCCCCCTCGGTGGTGGTGATGCCGTTGGCGAACGAGTAGAGCCCGTCGGTGTTGTAGGCGGTACTCCACTGGAAGGCGACCTCCACCTCCTGGTCGGACTCGACCTGAGAGAAGTAGCCCACGTCAGCGAAGAGGGACTCCTTCGAAGCATTGACATGACGGACGAAGTCCCGGATGCCTCCGGTGTAGCAGTAGGTGGTCCAGCGGGCCGCCGGCGACGAGCGCAGGTCCCGGAAGCGAATGCGCAGACCCGCGTTCAAGAAGGCCATCACCTGGAGGCGCTCGGTCAGCCGGGCCGCGTGGAATGCCACCTCGTCGAAGATCGTCGGATCGGGCCAGAAGCGCACCGTCGTCCCGGTGGAGCCGCCTGCAGGCAGATCGCCGAGACGTTGCAGGGGCGAGTCGATGGATCCGCCGCCGCTGAAGCAGATCGACCAGCGCGCGCCGTCACGGCGCACCTCCGTCTCGAGCCGGCGCGACAGGGCATTGACCACCGAAACGCCCACGCCATGCAGCCCGCCCGACACCTTGTACCCGCCGCCGCCGAACTTTCCGCCGGCGTGCAGCACCGTCATCACCACTTCCAGTGCCGACTTCTCCGGGGTGTCGGGGTGGGGGCCGGTGGGGATACCCCGTCCGTTGTCGACCACCTCGCAGGAGCCGTCGGCGCAGAGCGAGACGTCCACCTCGGTGCAGTACCCCGCCATGGCCTCGTCGACGGCGTTGTCCACCACCTCGTAGACCAGGTGGTGAAGCCCGGTGGGGCCCGTCGAGCCGATGTACATCCCCGGTCGTCGCCGAACGGCCTCGAGGCCCTCGAGAACGGTGATATCCGCTGCTTCGTACGACTCAGCCTTATCAACCACTCGAAAGCGTCTCCGTCCAGTAGCGCTTCGTTTCGGGGCCTCTCCAAGGCCATGTCACACGCCCTTGCCAGGGCAGTGCATGCACCGGTGGTGCCGGCCGACGGCGTTGCTCGACCGGCCTCTATTCTACCGCCTCCGAGGGCGCTCCCGGTTCGATGCACGGACCACGCGGGGCCGCACGGACCGCACCCTGCCCTCCCCCAAACAGGCCGCCAGTTGCGCCAGCAGGGCACTCTCCCCCAAGCGCACCTGAGCCGCCCGTGCGGGGTCGTCCACCTCCACGACGAGGCGCCGGTTCACGATGCGGACAGGCCGCGAATGTTCCGCGAGATCCTCCCCCGCGACCTGTGGCCAGTGCTCGAAGAGTGCGGCGAGCACATCGGCGGGCGGTGCCCCCAGACCGCCGAGCAGACGGTTCAGCCCGTCGGCGACGTGGCGAGGGCCACGGGCTCCGCCGCGGCCTGCGGCAGGGCCACTCATGTCGCGGCCTCCGGCAGGGCCACTCATGTCGCGGCCTCCGGCGCGACTGAGAGATCCGAGACCGACAGGACGAGCGCCGGGCGCGCCGCGGCCGGGATCTCTCCGGCGGTCGCCAGCAGGGTCTGGCTCGGGGGCAACAGCTCGAGCAGCCGTTCTCCACGTGCGGGATCGAGTTCCGAGAAGACGTCATCGAGCAGCAGGAGCGGCGGCTCGCCGGCGACGTCGGTCAGGGCCTCGTGCAACGCCAGACGGTATGCAAGGGCCAGCGCCCGCTGATTGCCCTGGGAGGCATGGGTGCGAGCCGCCAGCTCACCCACACGCCACTCGATGTCGTCGCGGTGAGGACCGACGGTCGTGACGCCACGTCGCAGATCCTCGTCACGGGACTCGGCGAGAGCCGTCGAGAGGCCGCGCGCGAGCCACCGGGGCTCGTACGACATCTCGATCGGAGTGATGACACCTCCCGTGAGCCGTCCGAAGAAGCGTTGCATACGGGGCTGCAACTCTGTGATCACCTGCCGACGATGCCCTGCCCATGCGTCGGCGGCCTCGCCCAGCCGGTCGTCCCAGACATCCAGGGAGCGCCGGGTGGCGTCGTCGATCCTCGCTGCGTCGGCGGCGCCGGCCTGCCGCAAGAGCGCGTTCCGCTGGCGGAGACAGGTAGTCAGGCGTCGCCGATGCTCGCCGGTGCGAGGTCGCAGAGTCACGATCGCGTCGTCGACGGCGTCACGGCGTGTGCTCGGCCGGCCCTTCACGATCATCAGATCGTCGGGTTGGAACGTCAGAACCGGTAGCTGCTCCTGGAGGTCGGCGGCCCGCCGCAGCGGCTGCCGGTTCACCTGCACGCGCGCGCGACCACCGGCAGCCGGAACACTCGCCTCCACGAGGACCCGACGACCGCTCACTGAGAACTCGCCGCGGACGATCGCAGTCTCCGCGCCCACACGCACGAGGTCTGCTGCAGCAGCCCCACGAAACGACGACAGGGATGCCAGGTAGCCGGCTGCCTCGAGCAACGACGTCTTCCCCGCACCATTGGGCCCGCGAATGACGGTCAGTCCCTCCGCGGGACGGAGCGCAATGCTCTCGTGGAGACGGAAGTCGCTGGCTCCCAACCAGTGAAGCAGCGCAGGTCCTCAGGTCACGCGCAACGGCATTAGCACGTACAGGAAGTCATCGGTGTCCGAAGACTGCAACAGGGCCGGCTTGAGGCTGTCGGCGGTCAGCAGGAGGATCTCGTCGGAGTCCAACACTTCCACCCCGTCGTGGAGATACTCGGCGTTGAAGGCGATGAGAAGCTCTTCGCCGTCGTAGGACGCGCCCACCTCCTCGGTCGCCTCACCCACATCCTGCGCCGTTGTCGACAAAGTGAGGCTGTCGGCCTGCATGCGGACACGCATCGACCGCTGCGCGGGTGCCAGCAGGCGTACCCGTCGGATCGCGTCGAGCAGAAGCTTGCGATCGGTTACGAGCCTGTTGGGATGATCCGTGGGGATGAGACCTTCGTAGCTGGGGAAGTCTCCATTGATCAAGCGCGCCGACAAGCGCGTATCACCCACCTCGAACAGCACGGTCCGATCATCGAGCTGCACCCCGACCCGGACGTCGCCGGCGACCAGGCGCGTCACCTCCTCCAAGGCACGCGACGGTACGAGGACGCCCTTCTCGCCCACCGCCATCTCCACGCTCTCCAGGTCGCGCTGCGCCAGCCGGTAGGAGTCGGTTGCGACGACCCGCAAGCCGCCGCCACGCGACATCAGCAGCACGCCGGTCAGAACCGGGCGTGACTCGTCCTGGCTCGCCGCAGGGACAACCTGACGAAGCCCGCTTACGAGGGCCGGCCCGTCCACGGTGACAGTCGCCTCACCCAGCAGGGGGATCCTCGGAAAGTCCCCCGGCGGCATCGTACGGAGCGAGAACTCCGAACGGCCCGCGCAGACCTGCAGCACCTGATCGTCGAACTCCACCTCGACGGCGCCGAGATCCAAGGACCGGACCACATCGGTCAGCAGCCGCGCCTGGACGAGCGCCGTGCCGTTCTCGCTCCCGCTGACGGTCACGCGGGCCGCGATGGTCAGATCCACGTCACTGCCGGTCACGGCAAGGTTGTCACCGCTGAGTTCCAGTAGAACGCCTGACAGACCCGCCACCGGACCCACCTTCGTCGTGACCGCGCGTCCGGCCTTGCTGAGCGCGTTGATGAGGGTGTCCCGTTCGCATCTGAACTTCACAGGTTCCGCCCTTCGTTGCATAAGTCGTTGTATGTAAGTTTGTAGTGGTAGTAGCAGTGGGGATTGTGTATTTCCGCCCGATCGGACTGGTCAGCGTCGTGTGGTGATGTGAACAGATGGGGTGGGTCTTCCCGAGGCTCGTCGCGTGCCGTCGGGCGGACCACCGAGGATGCGGGGAATTCGTCCGGGCTTGTCCGTCGGTTTTGCACAGGATTCCCCAAGCCGGCCGGGTGTGTCAGGCGGCGCTTACCAGGTTACTGCGCAGCATACGAATTAGTTGCGTTACCTGTTCGTATACGTGCTGTCGTTCAGACATGAGCTCTTTGATCTTGTTCACCGCATGAATGACCGTTGTGTGGTCACGGTCGCCGAATTCGGCGGCGATCGCGGGGAAGCTGAGGTCTGTCAGGTCGCGCATGACGTACATCGCGATGTGTCTGGCCGTCACGAGCTGGCGGCGCCGGCTGGTGCCGATGATGTCGTCGATCGAGATGCCGAACATCGTCGAGCACGCGGTCAGGATGTGCGCCGGCGTGACGACTTGCTGCTTCTGCGGCGTGAACAGGTCGCGCAGGAGATCCTGCGCCGTGGGGACCGAGATCACCTGCCTGTTGAGTGTCGCGAACGCGCAGACCCGGGTGAGCGCTCCTTCGAGTTCGCGGATGTTGTTGGTCACGCGCTCGGCGATGAACTCGAGCACCTTGTTGGAGAGGAGCTGGCGGCACTCATCGGGCACGCGGTGGTCGAGGATCGCCAGCCGGGTCTCGATGTTGGGGGGTTGGATATCGGTGATGAGACCCATCTTGAAGCGGCTTCGCAGACGATCCTCGAGGGTGGGGATCGAGTCCGGTGGCCGGTCGCACGTGATGACCAGCAGGCTCCGGGTCTCATAGAGGGTGTTGAAGGTGTGGAAGAACTCCTCCTGCAGGCCCTCCTTGCCGGCGAAGAACTGAGCGTCGTCCACGAGGAGCACATCGAGACGCCGGTAGTAGTCCTTGAAAGCGGGAAGTTGGTTCGATCGAATGGCGTAGACGAAGCGGTTGAGAAACGTCTCGGTCGAGACGAGCCTGACCAGTGACGCGGGATAGTGCCGGTTGACGAAATGCGCGATGGCGTGAAGCAGATGCGTCTTCCCCAGCCCGGCACCGCCGTAGATGAACAGCGGGTTGTAGACACGCCCGGGTTGTTCGGCGACCTGCAGGGCGGCCGCGTGGGCAAAGCTGTTGGAAGGACCGCAGACGAACTGCTCGAAGGTGTAGCGGGGGTTGAGCGGCTCGTCGACGAACAGGCCTTCGCTCCCACCGAGTGTTCCCACCTGGCGGGGATCATCGAGCGGGCCGTCCGTGGTCGTATCGGCGGCGGAGGGAAGCAGCAGTTCCTCCGCGGACTGCAGATCGCCGTCCTCGAGAGCGATGGATTCGACATCGATGAGCAGCCGCAGTGGCTGCCCGGTGATCTCGGTGAGGACGTCCTCGATCAGATGGCGGTAGCGGCGCTCGATCTTGTCACGGGCGATGCTGTTGGGGACATGAATACGCAGGCCGTCGCTCGCCAACTCGTACGGGCGGATGTCCCGGAACGTCGAGTGCCAGACGGCGTCGGAGACATGGTTCTGAATCGTTGTCGCGCATGCGCTCCACAGGTGCGCTGGATCGTTCACGATTGTGGCTCAGTTCTTGTGGATCGACCACCGTGCCGACTCGCGCCTGCGGCGCCAGCGAAGGGTCATCGACTGCTCGGCTGTCGGACGGACCTGCGGCGTTCGTCGTGGCGGGCAATCTAGCCGCGCCGCTTTTCGGGCGTCGGCGTAAGAAGATGACTGGTCACTGCTTTCAGGAGTTTCCGATGGTTCTTTGGGGATGTGAGTCCTCACACCGGGACGTCTGCGCGGAGATCGCTGCTGGGCCGTTTTCTAGCTGGGCGGCGCCCGCGGTTGTGGTGAATACGGTCTCGCCGTAGCGTGAAGCGGTCGAGCCGTGTCGCCTGTCGGACCGGCCGAGTGGACGGACCTCGCGGCACTCGTGCCCGGGGAGCCGGCGTCTGAGGACCATTTCACCGCATTCGTACCGGCAAGGGTGAGTTGGTCCGGCGCAAGGAGGAACGGGAGTGAAGCGGACGTACCAGCCGAATGTTCGTCGCCGGGCGCGGCGGCACGGATTTCGCAAGCGGATGAGCAGCCGTGGTGGGAGGGCTGTTGTGAAAGCCCGCCGCCGTAAGGGGCGCCAGAGGTTGTCGGCCTGATCCGGCGGATCCGGGGTTCGGCGACATTCGATCGGCTCAGCCGTGATGGTCGGTCTGTCCGGCATGGAGTGCTGGAGATCCGGTACATCCTCGACGCCGGCGACACTCCCCCGCGTGTCGGGTTCGCCATCGGACGGCGAATCGGCCCCGCGGTCGTGCGCAACAGGCTTCGTCGCCGCCTTCGAGCGGTGATGCACCAGTTGAGCGACCCCGGGCGGGAGCCGTCGTTTCCGAGCGGCGACTACTTGATCCGCGCGCGGCCCGGTGCCGCCGACGCCGCGTACACCCGACTACTGCGGGATGCGGAACTGGCTCTGGGGCGAATCTCCCTGCGAGGGGACCCCTCGTGAGCCTGCTGCGCCGTGCGCTCGTCGGGTGTATCCGCGTGTACCAGGCATTCAGCGCGGTTCGCCCGCCGCGGTGTCGGTTCCTCCCGACCTGCTCCGCGTATGCCGTCGAAGCCATTGGGGTCCATGGCCCCCTGCGAGGTGGTTGGTACACCATTCGCCGGCTGGCCAAATGCCATCCCTTCGGACCGTACGGCGTTGATCCGGTGCCGGAGCCCCTGGCCGCGCCTCGCGAACAGGCAGCCTGCGAAGGGGCTGTGTGATGTTTGACTCGATCGGCCGCGCGTTCGATCCCCTGATGAGGCTGATTGCCCGGGCGCTCGCGTTCTTCTACGACGTGTGGCCGAGTTATGCGGGGGCGATCGTGCTGCTGACGATCTGCGTGATGACGGTGCTCACACCGATCACGATCCGCAGCACCAAGTCCATGCTGGCGATGCGGCGCCTTGCTCCAGAACTCAAGAAGCTGCAGGCGGAGTACCGCCATGACCGTCAGAAGATGAATGAGGAGGTCATGGCGCTCTACCGGGCGAACAATGCCAACCCGCTCGGCGGGTGCCTGCCGTTGTTGGCGCAGTCGCCGGTGTTCATCGCGCTCTTCTACGTGCTGCGCGGCCTCACCCGGCGAACGTCGGTGCTGGGGTGGTCGTCCGGCCAGACGGGGGCCGTGTGCGCGGCGTCTCCAGCCGCGGAGTGCGCGCCGGAACTTGTGGGCGCGCCCAAGCAGCCGTTCAATCCGGACTACCTCAGCCCCGACAGCCGGCTCTACCAGGATCTCGTCGGGAGCACCGAGATGAAGACCTGGGGGATCGACCTGGCTGAGAGCGCCAGTTCGGCACTGCGCGCCTCGTTCGTGTCGGGGCTTCCCTATCTGGGCTTGGTCGTGCTGGTGGCAGGGCTCGGTTACTACCAGCAGCGCCAGATCAGCGGTCGGATGTCCGCCGAGGAACAGACGCCGCAGGCACGGATGATGATGCGGATCATTCCGATCTTCCTGCCGATCATCTCGTTCAGTTTCTCGGCGGGCCTCGTGCTGTACTACAACGCGCAGAGCGCGATCCGCATCGGCCAGCAGGCACTGATCACGCGAAGGTACTACCGGCCGTTCGCGGAGCAGGAGGCTGCGCGGAAGGCCGCCCTCGAGGAGGCTGCCGAGCGAGGCGAGGAGCCCCCGGTCCCGAAGCCTCCCGAGGCACCGCGGGGATTGGGAGAGCGGCTGGGCCTGGTCAGCGCGCCCGACCCTCGGCGCCATGGGCGCGAGCGTCCCGTCGGCGGTACTGCTCCGAAGCCGAAGCCGGTCCCCCCGACAGCTCGAGCCGTTCCACAACGCCCGGCTCGCGACCAGGGTCGTGAGCCGGCTCGCCGTGAGACTGCCCGCTCCGCGACGTCGCGAGGACGTAGTGACGGGGCGGGCCGGACGGCGAGCGGGAGGACGAACAGACGTTCGAAGAAGAAGGATGCGCCGCCGCCGAAGCCGGTGCCTAGCCGCGTGACGCCGAAGGGCGCGCAGCAGCAGCGGGCGAAGCGCTACAAGAAGTGAGAGGCTCATGGAGTGGATAGTGACTGAGGCCCGCACGGTTGCCGATGCCAAGGAAATGGCACTCGACCAACTCGGGGTGGATGAGCGGGAGGCCGAGTTCGAGATCCTCGTCGAACCACAACGCGGGCTCCTGGGATTGGGACGGGCCAACGCGCAGATTCGCGCGCGCGTCATGCCGAGAGTGGAGACGCCGCCCGAACGGCGCGGTCGGTCGCGGCGAGCCCGGGGAGGAACTTCCAGAAACGAGAGATCGGAGAAGCCCGAGCGATCGCGCCGGCCGGCGCCGCGGGATCGCGCAGACGAGAGGTCCGCGAATGAGCAGCCCTCGGGGAAGCCCCGGCGGGAATCTCAGCGGCCGACTCCCACCGAGCGCCGTCGAGCGAACCAAGCCACCGACGGCCGACGCAGCAACGGACCTACCAATAAGTCGGCGACTTCTGAAGCGAAGGGCGGAGGAGAGAAGATGGAAACGAATGACCCCGAGAGCCAGGACGGAGCAGTCGAACTGACGCACGAGGAGGAGCTGGTCAGCTCGTTTGCCGAGCAACTGGCCGAGGCGTTCGGTGTCGATGCGAGCGTGGAGACGAACCGTGCCACCGACGGGACACTGGAGGTGGTCTTGGACGGGCAGGAGGTCGGGCTGCTGATCGGCAGGCGTGGCACGACGCTCGCGGCCATCGAGGAGTTGTTGCGGGTGATCGTGCAGCGCCAGGCCCAGGGGCGCCGTCACAGCAAGCTGCGTCTGGAGGTTGGCGGTTACCGGCGGCGCCGGCAGGACGCGCTCGAGAGCTTTGCGCGACGCGTCGCAGACGACGTTGTGGAGACGGGCACTCCTAAGATCCTGGAGCCGATGAACTCCGCGGACCGGAAGATCGTGCATGACGCCATCGTGGCCATACCGGGGGTCGACACGCTCTCGGAGGGCGAGGAGCCCCGGCGCCGAGTGGTGGTCCGGCCTGGCGACTGAGGAGCCGCTCGACATCGAATTGCCGCCGGACGAGCGTTGCTTGGGCCGGATTTTCGAGCGCGCGCAGCAACAGGGCCTGATCGGGCGGGCCACATCGGCGGAGCGGGAGTGGTCGCATGCCATCGGGATTGCCCGGCAGTTGGGCGACCCGGGCGACATCCGCTGTCTCGACCTGGGGACCGGTGGTGGTCTGCCGGGCTTGGTCATGGCGTCATGTTGGCCCGAGACGACGTGGGTCTTCGTGGATCGGCGTTCGCGGAGTGAGGCTCTTGTGGTGTGGGCGATCGAACTTCTGGGGATGGGCCCTCGGGCTACGTTCCGACACGGCGACGCTGCACAACTTGCCCGGGATCCGGACCTGGCAGAATCGTTCAACCTCGTGGTGGCGCGCGCCTTCGGCCCCCCGGCGATCACCGTCGAGTGCGCCACGGGATTCCTGTCAGTCGGGAGCCGGCTCGTCGTCAGCGAACCAGCGGGAACCGATTCGGCGCGCTGGCCGGTGGCGCCGATGGCCAGGTTGGGGTTGGCCGTTCGGAGTACCGGCATGGCGCCGCGGTTCGTGGAAATCGTCAAGTCGGCACCGCACGAGGCGCGGTTCCCGCGGCGGACTGCGGCAATGCAACGCGAGCCCTTGTACTGAGGCGGGCCAACCACCATCGACGGCTCGGATGGAATGTTTCACGTGAAACATGAACCCTTCCCGGGGCGCCTTTGAGTAGAGTGTCAAGCAGCTGCCCGTCGTCGGAGGTGCTGTTTCTGTGACGTCCCAATGCCGCACGATCGCCGTCGCCAATCAGAAGGGCGGCGTCGGAAAGACCACAACCGCTATCAACCTCGGGGCTGCTCTTGCGGAATTGGGCCGCCGCGTGCTGGTTGTGGATCTTGACCCGCAGGCCAACGCCACAACAGGAATCGGCCTGGATCCCCGGTCGGTGAAGACGTCGGTCTATGACGTGCTCCTCGACGGTCGATCCATTACCGAGTGCGTCTTCCCGACGGCAGTCGAAGGATTGATGGCCGTCCCGTCTCATCTGGATCTGGCGGGGGCGGAAATCGAGCTGCAGTCGGCCTTCAACCGTGAGCGCCGGCTCGCGCTCGCGTTGTCCGGCGTTCGAGACGAATTCGACTACCTCTTCGTGGATTGCCCACCGGCCCTCGGGCTTCTGGCGGTCAATGCGCTCACCGCCGTCCGGGAGGTTCTCGTGCCGATCCAGTGCGAGTACTTCGCACTCGAAGGGCTTGCGCAACTGACGATGCACGTCGATCAGATCCGTCGGCATCTCAATCCCGAGCTCGTCCTGTCCAGACTCCTTCTCGTGATGTACGACGCCCGAACGAACCTCTCGCGGCAGGTGATCGAGGAAGTCCGGAGCCTCTATGAGGACCGCGTCTGTCACACCACTATCCCGCGGTCGGTGAAGCTCGCCGAGGCTCCGTCTCGAGGGCAGCCGATCACGGTTTATTCGCCGCGCTCGCGAGCGGCGTTGACGTATCGGCTTCTGGCCAGGGAGTTCGAGGACGATGGCACAGACTGAGAGGGGCTTTGGCCGTGGCCTGAACGCCCTCATTCCAACCGGCGGACGTATCGGCGGCGGGTACCGTGAGATCGCGGTGTCCAGCATCGTCCCGAACAGCCACCAGCCGAGGACTCAATTCTCCGAAGAGCCACTGGACGCGCTCGCTGACTCCATTGGCCGGATCGGGGTGCTCCAGCCGATTCTGGTTCGCCAACTCGACGTTGACCGGTTCGAGTTGGTCGCCGGCGAGCGGCGCTGGCGAGCGGCGAAGCGTGCCGGGCTGCGGACGATTCCTGCGCTCGTTCGTGACGTCGAGGAGCAGGCGTCGCTGGAAGAGGCATTGGTGGAGAATCTTCACCGCGAAGACCTCAACCCCCTGGAGGAAGCCGCTGCCTTCCTGCAGCTGCAGCAGGACTTCGGGCTGACGCAGCAAGCTGTCGCAAACCGGGTTGGCCGTAGTCGGGCAGCGGTCACGAACGCGACGCGCTTGCTGCAACTCCCCGCCGAGGTACAGGAACTCGTGGCGGCGCGGGAGATCTCCGCCGGCCACGGGCGTGCGTTGTTGACGATCGCTGATCCCGCCAAACAGGTACGCCTCGCGCGGCGGGTGGTGAGCGAGGGTTGGTCAGTGCGCCAGCTGGAGAACCATGTGCGGCCGCCGGCCAATGACGTAGGGCCTCCGCAGGCGTCGCCGGCTGCAGAGGCTGCTCCGGTTGTCGCCGCCGAGCCAACGGTCGCGGCGGCGGAGACGTCGGCGCTGCTGGAGTTGGAGAACCTGCTGGGGGAGTTCCTGTCCACCACCGTTCGGGTCGAGATCGGTGAGCGAAAGGGCCGCCTGACGGTCGAGTTCGCCGACCTCGACGACCTGGAGAGGATCTACCACCTCGTGACGGGCTCGGGAGAACCGGAGCCCGGATAGGCTGTAGACGAACAAGTGTTCGTCTACAGCAAGAGTAGCGTCGATCGCCTTCAGAGAGGCTCGGCGATCCAGTCCGCCAGGCATCGAGCGATGCGCTCGGCGAGCGCTGCCTGCCGCTCGACGACGATCGGTGGTGGTCCCAGCCGGCAAGCGACGGCCGGCATCCGACTCTCCCGCAGCAGGGGAAGGCGCATGCCGACAGGGGCTGACGCCGGCCGCTCGAGGACGCCGCCCAACCCGCTCGCCAGCATTTCTGCAAGTCGCTTGCCGCCGCTCGAGGTGAAACCCTCCGTGGCGAAGTAGAAGGCATCGCAGCTTCGATCCTCTGCCAGTTGTACGTCGAGAAGCACAGCCGTGTCGAGTTCGTTGGCCGCGGCGGCGACGGCCGAGCCGTCTCGCTGAGCCAGCACGACCACCGTGGCGCCGCGGCGGCGGAGCAGGCGCGCTGTTGCCACCACGAGGGAGTCGGCGCCGCCGAGGGCGATCGGGGCGTCGCTCAGGAGGCGGGGTCTGCTGCGAAGACGTTCCCGTTCGAGAAGCATCTCCATGCTGTGGCTGTCGCCGGAGGGGATGCGACCGAGGACGGCGACGGTGTCGGGTCCACAGATCCCGTCTGCGGTGAGTCCCGCGTTCTCCTGGAACGCGCCGATGGCGGCAGCGGTTTCCGGCCCCAGGATCCCGTCGACTCGGCCCGCGGAGAAGCCGAGGGTGCCCAGTCGTCGCTGGAGATCCGCCACGTCCTCGCCGCGCTGGTACGGCGTGCGAAGGTAGAGGAGTCGATCCCCGAGGCGGTGTCCCGCCTCGACCAGAGCGGCCCACGTCGCCGGCCCGCAGACGCCATCGGCCGGCAATCCGCGGCTCTGCTGGAAGCGCTCCACTGCGGTGGCGGTATCAGCCGTGTACGCCTCTGACGGGGTGAGACCGGTCTCGCCGGCTGCGGTCAGCTTGCGGTGCAGGTCGCGTACGGCCGCGCCCTTCGTACCGATTCTGAGAGGCAGTGCCTCGTCCGCTATCGGTGCTCTCCCTTCGCCCGGGCGGTGCCGGCGCCGCGCCGCGTCTAGAGGAACTCTGCGAGATCCTCGAGAAGTGCGGCTTTGCTCTTGGCGCCGACGATGCGCTTGGCGGGCTGACCGCCCTGGAACACGATGAGCGTCGGGATGCTCATCACTCCCTGCTGGCGGGCGATGTCAGGAGCTTCATCCACATTGAGTTTGGTGAACGTGATGCTCTCGCTGTGTTCGCCGGCGAGCTCGTCGAGCACCGGGGCGATCATCTTGCAGGGACCGCACCACTCGGCCCAGAAGTCCACGAGCACCGGTTTTGCCGCCGCGCCGACCGTTTCGTCGAAGGTCGCCGAGGAAAGTGAGGTGATGGTTGCCATGTGTCCTCCAGGTGCCGTTTCGGATGCGCCGCGCCGGCGAGCGCCGCGTTGAGGATTCTCGGGGTTGGGACGGTGCGCGAGGCCCCTGTCCCCTGCAACGCTACCCGTGCCCGGTGGCGTGTTGCGCCTCGAGCCAGCGCTCGGCATCGATGGCGGCCATGCACCCACTTCCGGCAGCGGTAACCGCTTGGCGGTACACGTCGTCCTGGACGTCGCCGCAAGCGAATACCCCCGGCACGTTCGTGCTGGTGGAGCCGGGTTCGGTGATGAGGTAGCCACTGGGCCGCATGGCCAGGGATCCGCGGAAGAGATCGGTGTTCGGGCGGTGGCCGATGGCGATGAAGAGACCGGCGAGCGGCAGTTCTCGCTCAGCTCCGTTTTCCGTGTGTCGCACCGTTACACCCTCCAGTACATCGGTCCCGAGGATGTCGGTCACGACGTGGTTCCAGAGGAACTCGATGCGATCGGAGGCGAACGCGCGGTCCTGCATGATCTTGGATGCGCGCAACTGGTCGCGCCGGTGGATGACGGTCACCTTGGTGGCGAACTTCGTGAGGAAGAGCGCCTCTTCCATCGCGGAGTCGCCGCCGCCCACGACGGCGATCTCCTGACCGCGGAAGAAGAATCCGTCACAGGTGGCGCACGTCGACAGGCCGCGGCCGATGAGGCGTTCTTCCGCAGGTAGTCCCAGCATCAGCGATTGGGCCCCGGTGGAGACGATCACTGCGCGGGCTCGCGCACTGGCGGCGCCATCGGCGGCCCCACCGACCCAGAGCCGGAAGGGCTGCTGGGAGAAGTCCACGCGGGTGATCTTCTCAGTGCGGAACTCGGTCCCGAAACGCGCGGCCTGGGCCCGAAACGCGGCCATCAAGTCCGGACCCATGATCCCGTCTGGGAAGCCCGGGTAGTTCTCCACGTCGGTCGTGATCATGAGTTGCCCGCCGGGCTGGTCACCGGTGGAGGATGGTTCGCCCTCGAAGACCAGGGGCGCCAAGTTGGCGCGCGCGCAGTAGATGGCAGCCGTCAGGCCTGCCGGGCCTGAGCCGATGATGGCGACGTCGTGGGGTGTCGGGCTCACGCGGCGCGTCAGGAGGCGGCGCGCGGCGGCCGCTTCGCCCACAGCAGCAGCCCGACTCCGCTGAAGAACGCGCCGAGCAGCGCGTAGGTGGCCCACATGTCGCCAGGAAGGTACGCATCGATGAGGCGCACCAGTCCGATGACACCGAGTACGAACATCAGTATGCTCAAGACGATCATTACCAAGCCGTAGACAAGACGGCGCGCCAGGTTTGCGCTGGGACGATCCGTGGTCGTGCGGACCCGGTCGACGACCCGGATGATGCGGTCGGCGACACGGCGCGGCCAGTCCTCCGAAAGCCCCGGAAGGGTGCGATTCAGCGGGTCGGATGACTCGGTGGGCATGAAACGAGAAGTCTACCTAGCCCGGTTCGGTGGGTGGGATCTGCTCGCAGGTGGTGCCGTCGAGGGCCACGATCCCCCCGACGGGGCTGCGGACGATGAGGACGGGGATGTGACCGGCAGCGAAGCTCGCTTCGAACCTGCCGACGACGCCGGCGTCGGCGCAGTCGTTCGGCACCGCGTCGGCAGGTTCGGTGTACGGGATCTGCTCGCAGGTGGTGCCGTCGAG
>CAZTZI010000062.1:0-20420 GCA_964618115.1 uncultured Acidimicrobiales bacterium | reverse complement strand
CTGCAGGAGGCCGAGGCGCCGCTGCAGGAGGCGCGGGCGGCGAGGCGGGGGCCGCCGCGCCGGTCTCGGGCACCTCGTGCGCGGGACGTGTGATGCGAGGCGGCGCGCTGCCGCTGGACGTGACGACGCGTCGATCGGTGGGTGCATGCGCTGCAGGCGCCGGCGGCGGGCTGACCGCGGCAGCCGGGGCGACCGGGACGTCGGTCCGTTGGGGGACCGCCGGGGGGATGTCGGTTCTCGGCGCGGGACGCGGCACCGCAGGGGGCGCAGGTGTGGCCGGAGGAGGTGCCGGTGGACGGGTCGTCCCCGCAGCCGGCGCAGGAGCGGGCTGAGCCGGAACAGCGGCGACAGTCTCGGATCTCGGCGGTACCGCTGCCGGGGGCGCGGGCTCGCGAGACGCTTGGGCCGCCGGCGGCTCGCTTCCCAGGAGATTGTCACGCTCGGCGAGTTTCCGCACCCGGTAGGCGTGCGCCTCGTCCATACTGGAAGAGGTCGCCTTGACCCCGATGCCGAGACTCTTGCAGAGTTCGAGGCACTTCGTGTTGGATATCCCCAACTCGCGCGCCAAGTCGTAGACCCGGAGTTTCTTCGCCACGACGCTGCCCGCCTATGCCCTCGCGCTCGCCGCTGACGGCGCGAGCGCGCCACTGTCCGTCCGCAGGGCGACGATCAGGTCGTCCACTGCACCTGCTGGTATGTCGCGGCGGAACGCCCGCCGCAGCGTGGCCGGTGTCACGGCCCGCTCCAGGCAGGACTGCTCGGACGCGCAGAGCCACGCTCCCCGCCCCGGGAGTGTGCGTCCCGGCCGTAGGCGACCACCCACGAAGGCGATGCGGACGAGCGCCTCGGCCGGTCGCGCACGACGGCAGCCGATGCAGGTGCGGCGCCTCGCGGCGCTCCCGGTGGCTATGGCGCACTCCCCCCGTCGGCCGCCGCATCCGGAGTGCTCCCGACCGGGACATCGGCCACCGCGGGGACCGCGGCGGCGCCGGTCCACTCGTCGAGGGAGATCGTCGGGCCACCCTCAGCCGGTCGCCAGACCTGCTCGCCCGTGTCCGGATCGAGGACCCACTCGCCTTCAGCCCAGTCGACCTTCCCGTAGGCAGCCTCGGCCGCTATCTGCGTCTCGCTCTTGATCTCGATGCGCCAGCCCGTGAGTCGAGCCGCCAGGCGGGCATTCTGGCCTTCCTTACCGATCGCGAGGGAGAGCTGGTAGTCGGGCACGACCACCTCGGCGTTGCCCATCTCCTCGTCGATCCGCACCTCCTTGACCCGAGCCGGGGACAGGGCCTTCATGACGAACTCGGTGGCGTTCTCGGCAAAGGAGACGATGTCGATCTTCTCGCCACGCAACTCGTTGACCACGTTGCGCACCCGCGCACCGCGGGCGCCCACGCACGCCCCCACCGGATCGACGTTCTCGACGTTTGACCAGACGGCGATCTTGGTCCGGTGCCCGGGCTCCCGCGCACACGCCTTGATCTCGACGGTCCCGTCGGCGATCTCGGGGACCTCGAACTCGAAGAGACGCTTGATCAGCCCGGGATGGGTCCGGCTGACGACGATCTGCGGTCCCTTGGCAGTGCGGCGGACCTCGACGATGTAGGCCTTCAGGCGGCTCGAGGGATCGGGACGCTCGTAGGGCACCTGCTCGGACTGTGGCAGCAGAGCCTCCACACGGCCGAGATCCAGCAAGGTGTAGCGCGAGTCGCTCTGCTGGATGATGCCGGTCACGATGTCGCCCTCCCGCCCGGCGTATTCCTCGTACTTCAGATCCCGCTCGGCCTCGCGAATCCGCTGGGTCATGACCTGTCGAGCGGTCTGCGCGGCGATGCGACCGAAGTTCGCCGGAGTCACGTCGAGCTCGGGTCCTGTCGGCTCCCCGTCGGCGTCGATCTCCTGGGCGAGGACGCGGATCTCCATCGTCTCGGGGTCGATCGTGACCCACGAGTACTCATAGGCCCCCGGCATCCGCTTGTAGGCCGACTCGAGAGCGTCCGCCAGAGCTCCGTACAGGGTGTCCACCGAGATGCCCTTGTCGGCGGCAAGAGCCTGCATGGCTTCCATCATGTCAAGGTTCACTCGACCGAACCTCCCTGGGGAAGCACCTTGCCGGCAGGCTTCCCACCGTTGCGGCGAGCATCGGGGCGGCTCCAGTCGAAGACCGTGCGGGCTCTGTCAACGGTGTCGAGGCGAATCTCCTGCCGCTTCCCGTCGTCGGATTCGAGCGTGATCCATTCGTCGTCGGTAGCCACGAGCCGACCCTCGAGCCGGCGCTCGCCCTCGACGCCGGGATGCCGTTTGACGGCGACGTGCGACCCGACGGCGCGGCGGTAGTGGTCGGGGTGCCGAAGCGGACGCTCGATTCCCGGGCTCGTAACCTCGAGCGTGTAGCGGGACGGGATCGGGTCGGCGGAGTCCAGTTCGGCAGAGATCGTGCGGCTCACCAGGACGAGGGTCTCGCTGTCTATCCCGCCGCTCGCCTCGACGACGACGCGGAGGCGTCCGCCGCCCCACTGAACATCGTCCAACTCGACGCCGAGGGGCTCCAGCAAGGGTTCCGCGAGGGAGCGGATGCGCGTCTCGACAGCTGTCGCGCTCGCTGGGTGATCTCCCATTGCCGTCCCGCTCCGTCCGACGTTCTCTTGCGGACCGCGCCCCGGCGCGGACACGCCGAGGCCTCTGCCTACGGCTCCCGGCCACCAACGACGACAAAGGCGTGGGACCCGCCCACGCCCTGTCCGCCAGTTGACCTGAAGCTCTGCGAAGTATACCGCTGAGCCGTCCGCGAGCGCCGCGACGCTGACACGCCGAGCACCCCTGCGGTGCTCTGATCAGGTGGCTGCGACCCGACGCACGATATCGACGCGCGAGGCGGTGTCGTTGGCGTCGGATCCCTGCTCGTTCAACAGATCCGCCCGGTCCCGCTCGGCCTCCCGGCGCGCCCGATCCGTGTCGGCGCGACGCAGGGCCGCCTCAACACCCTCCTCACAGATCACCTCGGCCCAGGACACGAGGGCCTCCACCATCTCGTCCTCCGGGACAACGGCAACGTTCTTCCCCTTCACGAAGAGATGGCCGCGACCTCGCCCGGCGGCGATCCCGAGGTCGGCGTCGCGCGCCTCGCCGGGACCGTTGACCACACAACCCATGACCGCCACCTGCAACGGGATCTCCTTCTCTCCGAACGCCTCCAGCGCCTCGTTGGCGATCTTGAAGACATCCACCTCCGCCCGACCGCAACTGGGGCAGGCGATCAGGTCGACGTTGCGGCGCTCGCGGAGCCCGAGCGACTCGAGCAGCGTTCGCCCCGCTTTGGCCTCGGTGACCGGGTCGGCCGTGAGCGAGTATCGGATGGTGTCGCCGATGCCCTCGGCCAGAAGCGTGGCAATACCCGCGGTCGACTTCACCACGCCCGCCGGAGGCGGGCCCGCCTCTGTCACGCCGAGGTGCAGCGGGTGGTCGGTCACCTCGGCCAACTGGCGGTAGGCATCGATCATGAGCGGCACGCTCGAGGCCTTGACGGAGATCTTCACCAGGTCGAAGTCCACCTCGGTGAAGTAGGCGAGTTCGTCGAGCGCGGACTCCACCATCGCCTCCGCGGTCACCCTGCCCCCGTAACGCGCGTACAGGTCGGGGTGTAGCGACCCGCCGTTGACGCCGATACGTATCGGTACGCCCCGATCGCGGCACTCGGCGGCCACGATCTTGATGTGCTCGGGGCGCCGGATGTTCCCCGGGTTCAGGCGGAGGCACGCCACGTTCGCCTCAAGGGCGGCAAGAGCCATGCGGTACTGGTGATGGATGTCGGCAACGATCGGCACCGGAGAGCGAGGCACGATGGCGGCCAGGCTCTCGGCAGCTTCGATCTCATTGCACGTGCACCGGACGATGTCCGCACCAGCAGCGGCGAGGGCATAGATCTGCGCCAGCGTGCCTTCGGTGTCAGCGGTCTTGGTCGTGGTCATCGACTGCACCGAGATGGGCGCCCCGCCGCCCACGGCGACGTCGCCAACCATGACCTGACGAGTCGAGCGTCGAGGGAAGGTCGCCTGAATCTCCACGGCATCAACCTTTCGGATCGGCAAGCGGTGCGGGCATGACCGGAACCATCGACGGCCTGGGACGAGTGCCCTGCATTAGCCGGGCACGCTGAGCGGGTCGACGATGTCCCGCGACAGCGCCACCAGACCCACTGTCACCAGCACGATGACGAAGACGTACGCGGCCGGCAACATCTTGGCGACGTCCGCCTGGTAACGCCGACCCCCGAACGACCGCAACCGTTCGTAGGTGGCGATGACGACGTGCCCCCCGTCGAGCGGCAGCAGCGGGAACAGGTTCAGCACTCCGAAGAACACGTTGAGATAGGCCAGGAAGCCCAGCAGGGCGGCGATGTCGGCCTGCGCCAGCGAGCCCCCGATGCGGACCACCCCCACCACGGAGACGACCCGGTTCGGATCGCCGCCGCCGACCTCCCCGGTGACCACCTCGTCGCGCTCGAAGTCCACCAGAGGGCCCAAGAGGCCGTCGAGCCCCTGGAGGCTGAACAGTCCCGCGATGCCCTCCGCCGAGGCTCGCACGACCAGCCCGAAGTCCGCCAGGGAGTTTCCCAACCCGCTGAGCGGGTTCGCCCGCGCCGGGGGTGCCAACTCGGGACCGACGCCCAGGAAACCGGAGGTGCCGTCCCGGGGCGAGGATCCGATGACGCCCTCGAGCCGGACCACCTCGCCGTCGCGGACGACCGTCACGCTGGCCGGTCGATGCGCCAGATCGGCGAGCGCGCCCCGCAGGTCACCGAAGTTCTCGATATCGCGGTCGGCCACCGAGGTAATGCGGTCGCCCGGGAGCAGTCCCATCGTCGCCGCCGGGCTGTCCGGGACGACCCGCGAGACCTGCCAGCGCTGGGTCTCGGTGACGTCGGGGCGGTCGAAGCCGTGGAATCCGACCGCGGAGTAAAGCACCCAGAGCAACAGGACCGCCAGCAGGAAGTGCATGGCCGAGCCCGCCACGGCCACCGACATGCGGCGCCAGTAGGGCTTGGACCGGTAGGTACGGTGTTCCTCGACGGGGTCGACCCTCTCGAGATTGTTCATGCCGAGAATGCGGACGTACGCCCCGGCCAGGATGGCCTTGATCCCGTAGGTGGTCTCGCCGCGGCGGATCGACCAGAGACGGGGCCCGAAGCCCACGTAGAACTCGCTGACCTTCATCCCCGCCCAGCGGGCGGTCAGGAAGTGCCCAAGTTCGTGGAGTATCACGATGATGATCAAGGCCCCGACGACAGTCAGAACCCAGACGCCGGCGAAGACGCCGAGCGCGACCAGGGCGCCGATGACGAGCGCCAGTCGCGCCCAGGAGGAGGCCGCCGGGGGCAACGGCGGGATCCGGGACATCGCCAGTTGGTGCGGGCGACGCCCCGGCGGCCACGCGACCCAACCCCGCGGGCGCTCGGAGGCGCCGGCGTGCCGGCTCGGCGCGGACCGGTCGCCGGTACTCACGCCGCCTCGGTATGCCGCGCCACACCGGCGGCCGCGGCGCGGCGCGCGGCGCGGTCCGCCTCCAGCACGGCCTCCAGGCTGTCGGCTCGCCGGATGGGGTCGTCCTGCAGGACACCGTCGATGACCGCGGCGATCGCCAGCCAGGAGATGGCGCCCGCCAGGAATGCCTCCACTGCCACCTCGTTGGCGGCGCTCAGCACGGCCGGGGCCGTCTCCCCCCGCCTGCCTGCCTCATAGGCCAGCGGCAGGCAGGCGAAGACGTCCGGGCGCGGCGGCTCGAAGTCGAGGCGCCGCAGCGACGCCCAGTCGATCCGGCCGTAGGCGCAGTCGAGACGGTCGGGATAGCCGATCGCGTAGCCGATGCACAACCGCATATCCGGTAGGGAGAGTTGCGCCATCGTGGCGCCGTCGACGTACTCCACCATGGAGTGCACCACCGACTGCGGATGCACCACCACGTCGATGCGGTCGTAGTCGATGCCGAAGAGCTCATGGGCTTCGATCACTTCGAGGCCCTTGTTCATGAGCGTCGAGGAATCCACGGTGATCTTGGGGCCCATGTTCCACGTGGGGTGCGCCAGCGCCTCGGCGGGGCTCACCGACGCCAACTCGGCCGGCGAACGCCCGCGGAATGGTCCGCCGCTGGCCGTGAGCAGGATGCGGGCGACCTGTGCGGTACGGTCGGGATTCCCCAGCGTGTCGTTGGACCGCAGGCATTGATGCACTGCGCAGTGCTCGCTGTCCACCGGGACGATCTCCGCCCCGGGCGTGGCGAGGGCGCGGGCCACCACCGGTCCGGCGGCGATCAGCGACTCCTTGTTGGCCAGAGCCAGACGCCGTCCCGCTTCCAGCACCGCCAGGGTGACGGGCAGCCCGGCGAAGCCGACAACGCCGTTCACCGCCACGTCCGCCGTCACCGCGGCGTCGGCCATGGCCTCCGGCCCGGCGATCAGCTCGGTGCCGGGAGGCAGCAGCCGCGCCAGACGCGGGGCGGAGGCGGCGTCGGCCAGTGCCACGACCTTCGGGCGAACGGCCCTGGCCTGCGCAGCGAGGGCCTCGGTGGAACTGCCGGCACCCAGGGCGGTGACCTCGTAGCGGTCACCGCTGGCCTTGACGACCTCCAGAGTCTGGGTACCGATGGAGCCCGTGGACCCCATGACAGCAAGGGTGTTGCCCATGGCCCTCCTTCGCCCCGAGTCTACGGCCACCCCACAAACGGCACCTGATCGGGCAGGCACCGACACGCGAGGGAGGGGGCCGGGGGGCCGATTTGCGACGCCTTGCGCCCGCGCCGAAGGAGCGAACAGCGCCCCGGCCCCAGACCGGACGGCCGCGTCTAGATCACGTCGATGAGGAGTGCGAGCCCCCAGGTCGCCGGCATGGCGAAGAGGAGGCCGTCAAAGCGATCCAGGACACCGCCGTGGCCGGGAAGCAGGTTGCCCATGTCCTTGATTCCCAGGTCCCGCTTGATCATCGACTCCGAAAGATCGCCCAGGGTGGCGGCGACGGCCACGACGATGCCGAGCACGAGTGCATGCGAGACCGAGCCGGGGTTGTCGCCCCACGGGTCGATCCGACCGACTCCCAGGACGACTGCAGAGGCCACCACGGCCAGCACGACACCGCCGATGAGCCCCTCCACGGTCTTGTTGGGGCTCGCCTTGGAGAGTCGGGTGCGCCCGAACATCCGGCCGACGGCCCAGGCCCCGACGTCGTAGGCCACCGTGCCGACGACCGCCCCGAACAGCAGCCCGGTGCCCTTCTCGTAGGTCAGCATGAGGGCGCCGAAGCTGCCCAGCACCGCCACGTACCCCACGCCGAAGAGCGTCACCGCCACGTTCGGCACGGGCCGCTCGGAGGTCACACCCACGAGATGCCAGCAAAGGGCGGCCATGATCACCAGACCGATCGCCAGGGGATACGCCTCGGCCCCTCGCCAGTAGACGGCTACCGGTAGACCCACCGCGGCAACCAACCCCACGAGCGTTGCCGGCTGGTAGCCGACCACCCTCATGGCGCCGAAGAACTCGCCGGCGGCGAGCACCATCAACACGCACAGCAGCACGAGCGTGAGGACCGGGCTGAGCCAGAAGCAGACGATGGCCACCGCGCACAGCAGGGCTCCCGTGAGGATCGCGGGCCCGAGCCTGCGGTCCGAGGTCCGCTCCCGCATCGCCATCATCGGAGGCTCCTCGGCGCCGTGCCATATGTCGTCATCCTCGTCACCGAAGAACTGGGCACCCGCCGCAGTGTCGGTGACCCCGATCTCAGCCGCCTGCGGGTGTTGCTCCGTGAGGTAGCCCACGTCCAGATCGTCGTTGTGGTGCTCGGCGTCACTCCAGACGGGGCTTCCCTCGCTGAAAGTGTCCCAGGCGGTCCCGTCACCTGCCTGTACGTCACTCTCGGCGACCAATTCCTCGGCTGCGCCGACGCCGCCCTCGGTGTAGCCGGCGTACGGATCAGCGCCTCCGGCCTCCCATTCCTCGGGTCCGTCGGGGTCGTAGGGGTTGTCTCGATCCACTGGCGTGCTCCTCTTTCAGACCTGCATCAATTCGATTTCCTTGGCATCGAGGGCCGCTCCGATCGCCTCTTCGTGCTCGTGGGTCAGCTCGTCGAGACGCTTGTGCCCTCGCCGGCTGTCGTCCTCGGAGACGTCCCCGTCGCGTTGGAGTGCATCGAGGTCCTGGCGCGCCGCGCGGCGCGTGTTGCGCACCGCGATCCGACCGGACTCGGCCATCGAACGCACCAGCCGCACGAGTTCGCGGCGTCGCTCCTCGGTGAGCGGGGGGAAGTGCAGGCGGATCACCGATCCGTCCGTACTCGGGTTGAGTCCCAGGTCGGCTCGCTGGATGGCCTTCTGGATGGATTCGATCGCGCGCTTGTCGTACGGGGAGATGACCAGCATCTGGACCTCGGGAACACTGAAGCCGGCGATCTGCTGCAGGCTCACGTCCGCTCCGTGGTAGTTGACCGTGAGACGCTCGACCAGCGCGGGACTGGCCCGCCCGGTGCGGACGCCGCTGAACTCCTTACGGGCGTGCACGACGGCTCGTTCCATCTTGTCGCGCGCTTCGTCAACGACGATCTCGATCAACTCTTCACTCATGCGGCATTCGCCTCGAGGTGTGCCCGCGGGCTCTCAGGCAACGATGGTACCTATCGGGCGACCCTCGATGATGGACAGTACGTTGCCCGGCCGCATGAGATCGAACATCACGATCGGCATGTCGTTCTCCATGCACAGCGTTGCGGCCGTGGCATCCATGGCTCGCAGCCCGCCGCTCACGAGATCGATGTAGGAGATCTGATCCAGTTTGACCGCATCGGGGTTGGTGCGCGGGTCGTCGGTATAGATCCCGTCGGTTCCCGAATGGGTCCCCTTCAAGAGCGCCTCAGCCTCCACCTCGACAGCCCTCAGCGCCGCCGCCGTGTCGGTCGTGAAGAACGGGTTGCCGGTTCCCGCACCGAAGATCACCACACGGCCCTTCTCCAGGTGCCGGATCGCCCGGCGGCGGATGTACGGCTCGGCGATCTGCGCCATGTGAATCGCGGTCTGGACCCGTGTGGGCACCTCGAGGCGCTCGAGGGCGTCCTGCAGTGCCAGGGCGTTGATGAGGGTTGCCAGCATGCCCATGTAGTCGGCCTGGGCCCGATCCATCCCGGCGTCCGCGTGCTGTTCACCCCGCCAGATGTTCCCCCCGCCCACGACCACGGCGATCTCGACACCGGTTTCGGTGCACACCGAGGCGATCTCCGCGGCAATGGTCGCGGCGGTGCTGGCGTCGATGCCGTGGCCGCCCGACCCGGCGAAAGCCTCGCCGGAGACTTTCAGAAGTACGCGACTCCAGCGAGCCATCGCTAACCGAGGTAGGCCTGTTCGAAGCGCACGATGCTCCCGGCGCCGATGCTCTGGGCGACCGACGTCTTGTCACCGTGCAGACCCTGTTCGAGCAGGACGCTCTCGCGGAGCCATCCACTGAGACGGCCCTCGACGATCTTGTCCCAGGCCCGTTCCGGGCGTCCCTGCGCCTTGGTGATCTCCAAGGCCGAGGCGCGCTCGCGTGCCACCTCGGTGGCCGGCACCTCACTGCGAGCGAGGTACGTGGGCTTGGCGAAGGCGATGTGCAGTGCGACCTGATGGAGCATGTCGGGGTCGACGCCCGCACCCTCCACGATCACCCCGTTGACACCGCGCCCCTCCTGGCGATGGAGGTACGTGTCGATCGTGTTGCCGGCTGCGGCCGCCACGTTCACCACCGCGCCGAGGGAGATGTTCTCCTTCTTGGCGAGGCGCAACGCGTCGATGCGGTCCGCGAACGCCCCGGCGGCGTCCGGACCATCGGCGAGCACGGCGTCGGCGATCTCCTGCGCGCACGCCAGGAAGTCGCCCGCCTTGGCAGAGAAATCCGTCTCCGAGCGGAGGTGCACGAGCGACGCCATGCCGCGGCCCGTGGAGATGGCGATGGCACCCTCGTTGGCCTCGCGGTCAGCCCGTTCGGCGGCCTTCGCCAGGCCCTTCCGCTTCAGGATCTCCGCCGCTTCGACAGGGTCGCCCGCGGCCTCGACGAGGGCGCGCTTGGCATCCATCATGCCCGCGCCCGTGGCGTCGCGCAGCGCCTTGACCTCTCTGGCCGATACCTGAACCATCTGCCCGCTCAGCCTTCCTCGCCGGCGGCCGCACCGGCGGTCTCGCCAGGAGGATCCTCCGGCGCCCGGCCCTCGTCGTCGGACTCGGTGCTCGAAGCCTGCTCGGCCACTTCGATGGTGCGGGCAACCCTGGCCTCCCTGAGGCGCAGGTCGGCCGCGGCGGCGGCAGCAGCCTCGGCCTGCTGGCGCGCCACGTCGGCCTCCTCGGTGGCGGTGCGTTGCGGTGTCGGAGGCACGGAGCCGCGCGTCTCCGCCAGCCGGCGGCCCTCGATGACCGCGTCACTCATGATGCGGCACATGAGTTCGCCGGCTCTGATGGTGTCGTCGTTGCCGGGAATGACGTACTGGACGACGTCGGGATCACAGTTGGTGTCCACGACGGCGATCAGCGGGATGCCGAGCTTGTTCGCCTCACTCACCGCGATGTGCTCCGACTTGGTGTCGAGCACGAACACGGCTTCGGGAGGTGTGTCCATCTGCCCGATGCCGCCCAGGTTCCGTTCCAGCTTGGAGAGTTCGCGCTGGAGGCTGAGTGCCTCCTTCTTCGGCATCGCCTCGAACCCGCCGGAGTCGCGCAGTCGCTGGTACTCCTGCATCTTGTGCACGCGCTTGAAGATCGTCTGGATGTTGGTGAGCGTGCCGCCCAGCCACCGCTGGTTCACGTACGGCATGCCGCAGCGCTTGGCGTGGGTCTCGACACTCGGCTGGATCTGTTTCTTCGTGCCGACGAAGAGCAGCGTGCCCCCGTCGGCCACCATGTCCCGCACGAACGAGTAGGCGGCCTCGATGCGTTCCAGGGTCTGCTTGAGGTCGATGATGTAGATCCCCGCGATGTCCCCGTGGATGAACCTCTTCATCTTCGGATTCCATCGCCGGGTCTGGTGCCCGAAATGGACACCTGCTTCCACCAGCTGGCTCATGGTCACGACAGGTGCCATGGTCTCCTTCCCATCGGTTGGGTCACAGCCCGCGCCTGGCACCGCGAGGGCGACCGTGGGAGGGCGCGGACGGAAAGTCGTCGGATCGGGCCGGCCCGGAGGCCGGCGGGCAGTCTATCGACGGGCCGCCGATCTCCGCGCCCCGCCGGAGCGACCGCGGGGCTGCGGCGGGGCTCGGCCCCAGCCTGGGGGTGAGGCATCGAACCGTGCCGCCGGAACCAGCCGGACGCGCCCGCCTGCACCCAGCAGGACGGCCGGGTCGACGTAGGCCTCACCGATCCGGGCGCCGAAGTGCAGCGAGGCACCGGCCACCCCAAGGATGTGACCGGTCGCGACCTGCTGGCCCGCGCGGACCGCGACGGTCCTCAGGAGCGAATAGCTCGTACGGACGCCGTCGGCGTGCGCCACGGTGACGTGCCGGCCCCGCCCCACCTTCCCGGCGAAGGTCACGACGCCGTCCGCGGCCGCCCGCACGGCGGTCCCGGGGCGGGTGGCGTACTCCAGACCCCTGTTGCCCGGAGCACCGACGTGCGCCGGTGGGCGGAAGGCATCGATCACGGGCCCCTCGACAGGAGGTCGGTACGTGACCACGACAGCGCCGCGGCGCGGTGGTGTGGTCCGCGCCTCGACAGGCTGGCCCAAAGTCAGGACCCAAACACCCAGGCCAACGGCGAGCAGCGCCGCCGCGGCCGGCACTTTCAGCCGCGAGGGTGTGCGGACTCGATCACCGAGCGCAGCCGGCGGCGGCTGACGTGGGTATAGACCTGGGTCGTGCCGACGCTCTCGTGTCCCAGCAACTCCTGCACGGACCGCAGATCGGCGCCGCCGTCGAGAAGGTGCGTGGCGAACGTGTGCCGCAACGCATGGGGGTGCGTCGGCTCGGGTGCCCGGCGATCCAGGATTCGGCGCACGTCGCGGGGACTCAGCGGCCGGCCCCGCTGGTTCCGGAACAGTGGGCCTTCGTCGCCGGGAACCGCGCCGCGGTTGGCTCTGTCGCCCGCGCCGTCGGCCAGGCGGTGCGCGTCGAAGTAGCGCTGCACGGCCTGGGTGGCCGGAGCGGAGAGCGGCAGCAGGCGCTGCTTGCCGCCCTTGCCGGTGACCCGGATCCTGGCGCCCGCCAGGTCGAGGTCCACCGGCCGCAGCGCGCACAGTTCCGCCACCCGCAGACCGCTGCCGTAGAGCAACTCCAGGACGGCGTCGTCGCGGAGGCGTCGCAGGGGATGATCGCCGGACGTGGCCGGCGCCTGTCCGGCCAGGACGCGCTCGACGGCGCGTTCGGAGAGGACCTCCGGGAGGCGGCTCGCCCCCGCCGGAGTCGACAGCCCGACACAGGGATCGCTGACGCAGTGACCCGACTGCTCGGCCCACCGGAAATAACGTCGCAGCACCGACGCCTTGCGGGCCACGGTCCGTGGGGCGTAGCCATCCCGGGTCAGGCCCGCCAGGTAGCGGCGCAGATCCTTGCGGCCGACCGCTGAGGGGCCCGACAGCGAATGGCGCGCGGCCCAGTCCACGAAGGCGTCCAGATCCCGCCGGTACACGGCGACGGAGGAAGGTGCGAGTCGCACCAGGGAGGCGCAGAACGCGTCGGACGCCCACGCCGCCATACACCGAGGCTACCAACCCCGCCCCGCTCCCCCGAGCATGCCGCCGCCGGCTGTGCGCCGGGTCACGTGCCGCGAGGCGCGCCCACCGGCCGCTCGGCGCGGCGCTCGTACCACAGCCCCTGACGCGTGAGCAGGCCCGCGACGATCAGGTTCTCGAGATGCCACGAGAGCTCGCCCAGGTCGATTCCGGTCCTCGCCGCGAGCATCTCGAGCGTGGCCGGCATCCAGTCGAAGGCGTCGAGGATCGCCGCCGCGGCGGTCCCCTCCGATGCCGGCCGGGCATCTGCGGAAGGCACTCTCAGAGCCAGCTTCGTGCGCTCGATGTCCAGCATCACGAGCAGATCCTCGACATCGCACACGACGCCGCATCCCTCGGCGATGAGACGATTGGATCCGACCGAGGCGGGGCTTCGGATCGGCCCCGGAACCGCCGCCACCGTGCGGCCGCGCCGCGCCGCCTCGCTGACGGTTCCGAGGGCACCGCCGTCGGCATGGGATTCGACGACGATGCAGGCGTCGCCCAGCGCGGCCATGATCCGGTTGCGGGCCGGGAACCGCCAGCGCTCGGGCGGCGCGCCAAGAGGCGCTTCGGAGAGGAGCAACCCCCGCTGCGCCACCATCTTCCAGAGGACGGCGTTGTCACGGGGGTAGATGCGATCCAATCCGCTGCCCACCACTCCCACGGGAGGAGTCCCGTCGGCGGCGAGGACGCCTGCGTGGGCAGCCGCGTCGATCCCGATTGCCAGTCCGGAGACCACCACCACACCGTGGGCCGCCGCCGTCCTGGCGAGATCGAAAGCGATGTCGGCGCCGTACCGCGTGCACCGCCGCGTGCCGACGATCGTGACCGTCGGGCGCTCGAGGAGCTCCGGTGTGCCCTGGCCGAACAGGACCGCGGGCGGTTCGGGATCCCCCAGGAGCCGCTTCGGGTAGCCGGGCGAGCCGCGGCGCGTCACCGTCACGCCGGAGCGGCTGTGCCGGCGGTGGATCTCGGCCGGGTCGGCTCTCGCCGCGTCCCGGATCCAGCGCTGCGCCACCTGCTCGCCGACTCCGGCCGTCGTGGCGGCGTCGGTGAGTCTCCCGGCGGCCAGGACCCGCCAGGCCTCCGCCGGCTCCCAGCGGCCGAGGAGGCGATCGAGACGCGCCGGACCCATGCCGGCGAGGCTCGCCAGGGCCGCCAGATACGCCTCGTCGCCGAGTCCGGTCGTCGCCGGTCTCTCGAGAGTCTCCTCCCGGCCCGGAGCCGCGGGCGCGACCACGCGCTCGGCGTCCGCGAGACCGCCGCCGGGCGGCATCGCCGGGCACGTCGTGGCCGGGGCCGGCTCCTCAGGCGACATGACTGCCGACGTACGAGCGATCCAGCCACACCGGGTTGCTCCTCAACTGCAGCGCCAGAGCCAGGTCCGGACCGCGCAGCGGCGGCGCGCGACCGTCGAGGTCGCAGATCGTCAAACCCACGCAACGCACCCGCTGCAGGCCGCGAGCGCTCAGCTGACCCGAGGCCACCGCCCGTTCGGCCATCCTCGCCGCCTCCGCCGCCAGCGGTGCCTCGGCCTCGAGCGCGGACGAGCCCAGCAGGCTGTTGCAGCGAACACCGCGGCACGCCGCCCGCCGGCGCGCCGCCAGGACCCGCTCGCGCACCGCGGCGGTGGGCTCCCCCGGCTCGCCGCGGAACAGTTCCTCCGCCGTGGGTCGCGGCACGAACAGGCGCATGTCGAACCGATCCAGCAGCGGCCCCGACAGGCGCCGGGCGTAGCGCATCCGGGCGGCGTCGCTGCAGCGACACTGCCCCGGACCGCCGGCGTTGCCGCACGGGCAGGGGTTCATCGACCCCACCAGCACGAACTCGGCGGGGAACGAGACCGATCCGACCGCCCGGCTGACCCTGATGACCCCCTCCTCCAACGGCTGGCGCAGGGCGTCCAGCACCACCGGGGGGAACTCGCCCAACTCGTCGAGGAACAGCACGCCGCCGTGCGCGGCGCTGATCTCACCGGGCCGCAGCGCCCGCGACCCTCCCCCGACAAGAGCCGCCATGGTGGTGCCGTGGTGGGGTGCCCGGAACGGCGGCGCGGTGATGAGTTCGCTGGTGGGCACCCCGAAGTCACCCGCGGAATAGATGCGGGTCACAACCCTCGCCGCGTCGCGGTCGAGCGGTGGGAGGAGCCCCGGAAGGCGCCGCGCCAGCATGGTCTTGCCGGCGCCCGGCGGTCCCACCATCAGCAGGTGATGCCCCCCTGCTGCGGCGATCTCCAGCGCCCGGCGCCCCAGCGGCTGGCCGCGCACGTCCCGCAGATCCTCCGCCGGAGCGGGCAACGCCGGCGGCGGCGAGAGCGGCGGCGTGACCCAGTCCGACTCGCCGCGGAGGCACCTGACCAGCTTGCACAGCGTGGGGGCGCAGCGCGCCTCCCGGTCACCACTCAGGCGAGCCTCGGCATAGGCGTCGGCCGCGACCACCACGCGGTCACAGGAGACCGCCTCGACCATGCTGAGAGTCCCCGGGACCCGGCGCAGGCTGCCGTCCAGGCCCAGTTCGGCGACGAACGCGCAATCTTCAACCGCCGACTCCGACACCTCGTCCTGGGCCACGAGCAGGGCAACGGCGATGGCCAGATCCAGTCCGGCACCCTCCTTGCGCAGCCCACCCGGCGCCAGGTTGACGGTGACGCGCTTGTCCGGCCACGGAAGCTCGCTCGAGTGCAGCGCGGCGCGGACCCGGTCCCGTGACTCCCGGCACGAGGCGTCGGGCAGGCCCACGATCGTGAATCCGGGCACGCCCCTCGAGACGTGAACCTCCACACGCACGGCCTGCCCGATCACCCCCTGCAGGACAGCCGATGAGACCTTGGCGAGCATCGGGCACCTCCCTCCTCGTCGCCGAACACACCTCCGGCGGCCGGACCGGCCGCCAAGTAGTCCGAGGGGGAGCAGCGCTAGCTGACTCCGATAGTCATTAATATATACTGACAATTCTCATAATTGCCAAACGGGACTACCGGTGTACATGCCAGACGGCCGCCTCGAAGAGCCCGCAGACGGATTCCAGGCGGCGGTCTCGGTGGATCGGTCACCGGGACGAGAGAGATTCCGTAGCCTCTTGCGCAGGTGCTCGCCCCGGCGGCGGGCGGGGCACGGAGGGAGTGGCATGGGGTTCGATCCCACGCGGAGATGGCAGAGGCGCCGGAGCGACTATCTCTTCGTAACTCTGGGCCTGGCGATCTGCGTTCTGGCGATCGTCTGGGGGATCTGGGGATGAACGCGCCGCGCGAGCTGACCGAGGTGCGGCGAATCCAGCCGTACCAGGCCACCAAGACGTACCTCTGCGGTGGCTGCAACAACACGATCCCACCGGCGACCGGACATCTCGTGATCGTGCCGGCCGAGGCGCCGGATCTGCGCCGCCACTGGCATCACTCCTGCTGGCAGCGCCGCGAGCGACTCGGGGCTCGCTGAGCCACCCCCGGAGTGGGGAGGCGCGGATACCCGGGCGCGGGATCTCGACGCGCGCATCTGCCGGTCCGCGCGGGGCAGCGGGACGTCGGGAGACTGCTCAACCGTCGAACCCGGGTGGTGGCGTCCAGGCCACCGCCATGACCTCGATCATCGTCGCTCCCTCACTGCGCAAGAGCCGGGCCGCCGTGGCAAGCGTCGATCCTGTGGTCAGCACGTCGTCGATGACGAGCACTCTCGCCGGCACCGGAGGGCGGCAGCGAAGCCGGGGACCCACCGCCCGGCCCGAGCGGGTGCGGACCGTCTGCGGCAGGTCCCTGCCACGCGCCAGCAATCGCCGGCAAGGAACGCCCAGGCGCAGCGCCACTTCGCGGGCAAGTAGCTCTCCCTGGTCGTAGCCCCGGCGCCGACGGTTCGCGGGCGTGGCCGGGGTCCACGTGATCGTCTCGGTGCCCGCCGGGGCGATCGCGGCCAGAGCCGGGCCCAGCCGGCGCACCAGGCGATGCGCACCGGCGTACTTGAGCGCACCGATCACGCTGCTGCCCACCTCGTCGTAGGTGAACAGGGCGCGTGCACCGTCGGCCCCCGGCGGGGGCAACAGCGGCGGCGCCTGCACCAGCCTCGAGAAGCACGATCCGCACAAGAGGGTGTCGACCGCGCCGCACACCACGCAGCGAAGCGGGATCAGCATGTTCCTCACTCTACCGGAATGAGACAATATCCATATATCTGCCTAAGTTTCCTATATTTCCAATCACAGAGTGGTCGAGTTCGTCGACGGAGCCGCTCGGTTGGGTCACCCCCCCACCGGCGCACCTCGCCCCGGGCACCCGGACGCTCCCCGGAACGGCCGGCAGTCCTCACGGGAAGCAAGCGAGCCGCGAGCACCTACCCTTTCCTGCCGTGCGGAGCCCCGGCGAATTCGTCCTCGAAGATCTTGGCGACGGCGTCTGGGGCCACGATGCCGATGAACGCTGGTGGGGATTCAACGGTCTCTTCGGTGGCTACCTCGTGAGCCTCGCCGCACTGGCCTGCGAGGCCACAGTGGCCGAGGTCGCCCGACCGTTGCGCAGCATCACGATGCAGTTCGTGCGGCCGGCGCCCGCTGGTCGCCTCCTGATCGAGGTGACGACCGAACAGGCCGGGCGCTCGGTGTGGTTCCTGTCGGGACGGATATCAGTGGACGGCAAGCTCTGCGCCCTCTTCCTCGCCACGGCCGCCACCGATCAGGACGGCCAGGAATTCGCGAACAGGACGATGCCCGACGTGCCCGGGTTCCAGGAGACTCCCGCCGAGGGCATGCCCCGCATCTTCGCGCTGCCCGTGTTCGACCTCTTCGAGGAGCGGGAGATCCATCGCGACGGCTCCAGCGTGCTGGTCTGGGTCCGTCCCAGGTTCGCCACCGGGATCGACCTGCCGCTTGTGCTGATGGCCTGCGACGTGGTTCCGCCGGTGGCCATCGGCCGGGTGAGCGACCCGCACCTGGCGGGCACCATCACCCTCACCGCGCACATCAGGGCACCGCTGCCGGTGCCGGCGAGCGCCGGGGAGCCCGTACTGGTGGAGTTTCACACCACCGCCTCGGCCGGCGGCCACGTCGACGAGACGGCCTTCGCCTGGTCACCCGACGGGCAGTTGCTCGCCGAGAGCCACCAGCTCCGCTTCCTGCGGCGCGCCCGGGAAGGGTTCATCGGGCACTGAGCGCCGGCCGGAGCGGGGTCAGCGCAAGCCGGCGATGCGATCCGCCAGGTCCTGGATGCTCGTCTCGGTGGCCAGGCCGTCACGCTCGCGCAGCCAGGCGAGGTTGCGGCGATGCACGTCGTCGTCGGGCAGGTAACGGTTGAGGAAGACCACCAGGGGCGGGCCCGCGAGCGCCTCGACCGCGAGGCGCACCGCGTTGATGGCGCCGAGCCCGGCGCCGGCCACGAGCATGACGCCGTCGGGCCGGACGGCCTGCACGAGGTCGAGGCAGTCCCCGTCGTCGGCGAGCGGCGAGCGGACGCCTCCCACCGTCTCGACGAGACCAACGTCCGGCGGCGGCGACGGCCAGTGCAGCTCGCTGAGCAGCTCCGCCAGCTTCGGCGGCGCCTCACCGACCGCGGACGCCGCCAGCGGCGGGGCCAGCGGAACGGGATACCAGCGGTGCGCCGCGCAGACCGCCTGCGGCAGCTCTCCGCTCGCAGCCGCCAGCACCTCGGCGTCGGTGGCGCCGAGGTCGGTGGGACTGTAGGACTGCACGGGTTTGCGGGCGCCGACTGACAGGCCTCTCGCGCGGAGGCTGTCCAGGACCCGTGCAGTGACCCAGGTCTTGCCGATCTCGGTGTCCACCCCGGCGACGACGATGAGCGTGGCGGGCCGGGTCATGGGGCGAGGCCGAGCGCCTCCAGGCCGCCCACCAGCCGGTCGAGCATGTCCTCGGTGTGAGCGGCCGAGAGGGCCACCCGGAGCCGCGAGGTTCCCGGCGGCACGCTCGGCGGCCGGATGGCCGGCACGAGGAGACCCCGTTCCAAGAGGCCCTCGGAAGCCTGCAGGGCCGCCGCCTCGTGCCCCACGAGGATGGGCACGATCGGCGAGCGGTGGCCGGGCCGCAGGCGCTCGACCAGGCTTCGCAGGCGCGCCACGAGCGCGTCCCCCTCCGAGCCACGGGTGATGCGGATGGCCTCGAGGGCGGCGGCGGCATCGGCAGGCGCCGGCCCGGTCGTGAAGATGAACGGGCGAGCCCGGTTGACGAGCAGCTCGATGAATGCCGCCGGCCCGCACACCGCCCCGCCGACGCTTCCCAGCGCCTTGGACAGGGTGACGACGCGCAGCACGCGCAGGCCCGCGTGGTGGGCGAGCGGGGCGAGCGACGAGCCGAGGACGGCGTGCGCCTCGTCGATCACCAGCAGGGCACCGTGGCGGGCGCAGCGCTCCCCGAGCGCGGTGATGTCGGCCTCGTCGCCGTCCATCGAGAAGACCGCATCGACGACGACCATCTTGCGCGGCACCGAGGCCGCGCCGAGCAGTTGATCCACATGGTCGACGTCGTTGTGCCGGGCGACGGCGACCGGCGACCGGCTGAGGCGGCACCCGTCGATGATCGAGGCGTGGTTCAACTCGTCGCTGACGATCAGGCAGTCGGGACCGCCGAAACAGGACAGCACCCCGAGGTTGGCGGCATATCCCGTGGGGAACACCAGCGCCCGCTCGGTGCGCTTCCAGTCGCCGAGTTCGGCCTCGAGTTCGGCGTGGACAGGGCGCGAGCCCACGATCAGGCGGCTGGCGGTTGCGCCGGCGCCCCAGCGGTCGAGCGCCGCATGCGCCGCGGCGATCACGGCCGGGTGGAACGACAGGCCCAGGTAGTCGTTGGAGGCGAAGGAGATCACCTCCCGGCCTGCGAGACGCCCCACCGGCCCGCGGGCGTCGAAGGTGCGCACCTCCCGCCAGCGGTCGGCTGCCCGGATCCCGGCGAGTTGCCCGGTTGCCCAGGCGTCGACGCCATCGCCGGAGTGGCCCGCACCGGTCACGGCAGGGCCTCGGCGGCGCCGACCATGGCGCTGGTGATCCGGGACAGGTCCTCGGCGCTGCTGATGTACGGCGGCATCGTGTAGAGCAGCCGCCCGAAGGGGCGCAGCCACACCCCCCGGTCCAACAGCAGGTCCTGGGTGGCGGCGACGGGCACCGCCTCTGTGGTCTCGATCACGCCGATGGCCCCCAACACGCGGGTGTCGGCGACGCCGGGCAGACCGGCCGCCGGTGCCAGCCCTTCCTCCAGGGCCCTCTGGATGGTGGCGATCTCGGCCTCCCAGGGACGCGACAGCAGCAGGAGGATCGAGGCCGTCGCCACGGCGGCGGCCAGCGGGTTGCCCATGAAGGTGGGGCCGTGCATGAGCGCCCCGGACTCCGCCGCGCTGACCCCGGCGGCCACTTCGGCAGTGCAGAGGGAGGCGGCCATGGACACGTAACCCCCGGTGAGTGCCTTGCCGACGCACATGATGTCGGGGCTGATGCCGGCGTGGTCGCAGCCGAACAGCCGGCCCGTCCTGCCGAAGCCGGTGGCGATCTCGTCGGCGATGAGCAGGACCTGATGCTCGTCGCAGAGCCTGCGCACCTCCGCCAGGTAATCCGGCGAGTAGAAGCGCATCCCGCCGGCACCCTGGGTGACCGGCTCGAGGATCACCGCAGCGATCTCGTGCTGGTGGACGGCGAGCAACTCTGCGAACTCGGCGATGTGGTGGGAGGCGAAGGGTTCCCCATAGCGGGGCTGGGGGGCGGGGGCGAAGAGCTGGGTGGGCAGG
>CAZTZI010000061.1:0-16941 GCA_964618115.1 uncultured Acidimicrobiales bacterium | reverse complement strand
ACCCACGACCACCACCACCGAACCACCCCCACCACCGGTGGCCCTGCTCACACCGGCGGGGATCCCGGTGATGGTCATCGAGCCGAGCGAGGCGGGTTATCTCGTCCTGACCCCGTGCGGCAATACGGTCGAGATTTCCGGCGGTGAGCCCATCGGGCCGGTGCGTGTGGTGCTCGATCCCGGCCACGGCGGGCCCGCCGAGACCGGCACGGTCGGTCCCAACGGCCTCATCGAGCGGGATCTGAACCTGGTGCTCACCGACGCCGTCCTGGCGGAACTCGAGGCGCGGGGCATCAGTGCCGCCACGACTCGCACCGACGACTACATGGTCCAACTCGGGGTACGAGTCGAGTTCGCCGACGCTCTGGAGAGCGAGGCGCTGGTGTCGATCCACCACAACGGGCCGACCTGGGACCTGCAGGACACACCGGGCACCGAGGTCTACGTGCAGTCGGAGTCGCCCACCGAGACGCGGGCCGCGTCCGCCAGGCTCGGCGGACTCCTGTACGAGGAGATCACCAAGGCCCTCGGCACGTTCGAGGACGTGCAGTGGAGCGGGCTCCCGGACGCCGGCGTGAAGCGCGTCCTCCTGACCGACGGGACCGACACCTACGCTCTGGTGCGCCACCCGGAGACGCCGTCGGCACTCGTGGAGTACGGCTATCTCACCAACGCCTCCGAGGCCGAACTCTTCGCCACCGACGAGTACATCGCGGTGGCCGCTGTGGCCACGGTCGACGCCATCGAGGCCTACCTGGAGACCGACCGACCCGGGACCGGTTTCGTGGAGGAGCCCCGCTACTACAACCCGACCGGACTCTTCATCGAATGCGTCGACCCGCCCCTCGAGCCCGAACCGGAGGTGGCCGAGGAGGCGGGGGATCCGGCCGCGGACACGTCGGAGACCGAACCCGGCGGCGAGGAGGGCTCGACGGAAGGTGGAACCGGCGAATCGCCGGAGGGCGAGCCGGGAGACGAGACGGGCCCATCCGCACCGGACGCCGAGGGATCGAACCAGTGAGTCGGCAATCGCGGCCCGCCACTAGCGCGGGCGCGGGTGGTGCGGAGGCCATGGGGCATCGGCCGCACCGGCAGACGCATCCCGCCTGACCAGATCCAGCAAGGGCGCCAGCGAGCCGGCCCGATCCTCCAGTGCCGCCTCGACGTCCCCGGCCGTCCCCCAACGCCGCGCCATCGTGGCGATCGTGAAGTCGCCGGGCTCGGCGCCGGCCACCTCGTCCCAGCGCAGCGGCGCCGCCACGCGCCCCTCGGGACCGGGACGCACCGAGTACGACGAGGCGAGGGTGCGGTCGCGGGCGTTCTGGTTGTAGTCCACGAAGACACGCCGGCCGCGATCCTTCTTGCGCCAGGCGCTGGTGATGAGATCCGGTGCGCGGCGCTCGGCCGCCCGCGCCAGCGCCAGGGCGGCGTCCCGCACCTCACCGAAGCCGGCCACCGGCACGATGCGCGCCACGATGTGCATGCCCCGACCCCCCGACGTTCGGGGCCAGCCGACCAAGCCGAACTCAGCGAGCAACTCCCGCAGCAGGAACGCCGCCCGGCGGACCGCCTCGAAGCCCAGGCCGGGCGCGGGGTCCAGGTCGACGCGCAGCTCGTCGGGACGGTGCGGTTCGAACCGCCGCACAGCCCACGGGTGCAGCTCCAGACACCCCAGGTTGACGGCCCAGATCACGTGCGCCAGGTCGGTGGGGCAGAGCTCGGTGGCGGTACGCCCCGACGGGAACGCCACGACGGCCGTCTCCAGCCAGTCGGGACGGCTCTCGGGCACGCGCTTCTGGTAGAAGCTCTTGCCCTCGGCGCCGTCGGGGAAGCGATGCAGCACCGTGGGGCGGCACCAGACGCCCCGCAGCACACCCGGCCCGACCGTCAGGTAGTGACGGACGAGATCCAGCTTGGTCTCACCGCGGGCGGAGAAGAAGACCTTCGCCGGATTGGAGACCCGCACTTCACGACCGTCCACCTCGACGGTCGTGAAGTCGGCGGCCATCATCAGGCCGGACGCGGGGTTGCTCAGCCGCCGGCGCGGCGCCCGGCCGCGAGCGCCGCCGCTCGCGCCGCCATGGGCTCGGCATCGATGCCGGCGCACAACTCACCGAAGCCCGGGTGCGGCCCCTCCCAGGCCAGGGAGTCCACGGCGCCGCCATCTCCGGATGCCCGGCTGTCCAGGACGCCGGGCACATCGGTCACGAGCGTGGCCAGGCGCCGGTACAGGTAGGCCTCGTCGCGGCCGGCCGCAAGCCTCGCCGCCAGCGAGACCGCCCCCCGCACCGCCACGTCCCACTGGCCGGAGGCATCGGGGATGGCTTCGATGTGCCGGTAGCGGGCCAGCACTGCAGCCGCCGACTTCGCCCCCCAGCCGGGCAGCCCCGGGAAGCCGTCGGCGCTGTCGCCCACCAGGGCCAGGTAGTCGGGGATCGACTCGGGCGCCACCCCGAAGCGCTCCAGAACTCCGGCTCGATCGGTGATCCGGCCGTGGCGGCGGTCGAACTGCACGACGCGGCCGTCGTCGCTGACGCACTGGGCGAGGTCCTTGTCGGGCGTGCAGATCATGATCCGATCCACCGCCGGATCGGTGGCGGCCCGGGCCGCGGCCGTGGCCATGGCGTCGTCGGCTTCATAGGTGGTCATGGCCCAGACGGTGAACCCGGCCGCGGCGGCGACCTCCTCCAGCAGGGGGAACTGCGCCAGGAGGTCCGGATCGACACCCTCGCCGCTCTTGTAGCCGGGGTACATCTCATTGCGGAACGAGGGGATCACGTGATCGGTGGCCACCCCGACGTGGGTCGCGCCGTCGGCAACCAGTCGCAACAGCCCGCTCACCACCGCCCGGGTGGCCGCCACCTCCTGCCCGGCGGCAGTGCGATGCGACGGGCGGGCGAAGAACTGCCTGAACAGTTCGTACGTCCCGTCGATGAGGTGAACCTGCACCCTGTCCCTGCCCCCGGCGGCGCCGTTCGGCCGGCCGCCTACTCCTCGACCAACTCGATGAGCGTGCCGAACGAGCCTCGCGGGTGCACGAAGGCGATGGTGGTGCCGCGCGAGCCGGGTCGCGGCTCGTGATCCACCGGAACGGCGCCGGCAGCGACCATGGCGGCGAGCGCCGCCGCGCAGTCCGCCACGCGGTAGCCGACGTGGTGCAACCCCTCGCCCCGGCGCTCGACGAAGCGGGCCACCGGTGAATCGGGCCGGGTCGGGGCGATGAGCTGGATGTAGGAGTCGGCCACCGCTAGGAGGGCCTCCTCCACACCGTCGCGTTCGACGGTCTCCCGGTGTGCCACGGTGGCGCCGAACGCCCGACGGTGATAGGCCACGGCGGCGTCGAGGTCGCGCACGGCGATGGCAACGTGGTCGATCTCTGTGAGCAGCACGGCTCCATGATGCCCGCTGCGATCCGGTCGCCCAACGCGCCGCGCGCCGGCCCGCTTTGCCCGGCGGTGCACCGCTAGCGTGAACCGGCACAACCGCAACCGGTGGCCACGGAGGTCGAAATGAGTCCAGCGTTGATCCTGGGAGGCGCACGCACGCCGATCGGCCGGTTCTCGGGCGCGCTGTCGTCCTTCACCGCCACCGATCTCGGAGGACTCGCCATCGGCGCCGCCCTCGAGGAAACGGGCGTGCCGCCCGAAGAGGTGGACTACGTCTTCATGGGTCAGGTCCTGCTGGCCGGCGAGGGGCAGGCGCCGGCACGCGCCGCCGCCACGAAGGCGGGCATCCCCCTGACCGCCCCGGCGGCCACGGTCAACAAGGTCTGCCTCTCGGGGCTGAACGCCGTCTACCTCGCCGGGCGGATGATTGCTGCCGGCGACGCGGACGTCGTGGTGGCCGGCGGGATGGAGTCGATGAGTGGAGCCCCGTACCTGGCGCCGGGAGCACGCTCCGGTCTGCGGGCCGGCGATGCCAAGCTCGTGGACTCGATGATGTACGACGGCCTGACGTGCGCCATCGAGGGCCGCTCGATGGGCCTCAGCACCGAGCACCATCTGGCGAGCCTGGGGGGCATGAGCCGCGAGAGCCAGGACGCCTTCGCAGCCACCTCCCACGAACGGGCGGCGCGAGCCACCAAGGACGGACTCCTCGAGAGCGAGATTGCGCCCGTCGAGGTTCCCCAACGGCGCGGCGAGCCGGTGGTGGTGGCGCACGACGAGGGAATCCGGCCCGATGTGAGCGCCGAGTCGCTGGCCCGCTTGCGCCCGGCTTTCGACGCCGAGGGCACCGTGACCGCCGGGAACGCCTCGCAGATCTCCGACGGCGCCTCGGCCATGGTTCTGGCATCCGCCGAGGCCGCCGGACGGCTCGGCCTGGATCCTCTCGGCGAACTCATCTCCTACGGGCAGGTGGCCGGGCCCGACACGTCGTTGTTGGTGCAACCGGCCTCGGCCATCGACAAGGCTCTGGCACGCGCCGGCGCCGATCTCGGTGAGATCGACCTCTTCGAGATCAACGAGGCGTTCGCGGCCGTCGTGCTGGCCAGCACGGCCGAGCTGGGCGTCCCCCTCGACGTCGTCAACGTGAACGGCGGGGCGGTCGCTCTCGGCCACCCCATCGGGGCCTCGGGTAACCGTGTTCTTCTCACGCTCCTCCACGAACTGCGGCGCCGGGGTGGCGGCCTCGGAGCGGCCGCCCTGTGCGGTGGCGGCGGTCAGGGCGACGCCGCGCTGGTGAGGGTCTCAGCAGCCCCATAGCGAACACGTTACAGGTGTAATGTTCTCATATTTCACTCTGACCAGGAGAAACAGGCTCCCCGTCGGAGCAGTTGACACCGGCACGTGAAGTCTGTAACATAGTTCGCATGGTTCTCATCGGGGTTTGCACGATCTTCCCCTCCCCCGGTGCGACGGTCGGGGCGCTGCCTCGGCGGGCTGCAACGTAGCCCGCGCCCAGCAGCCCGCTAGCAGCGCCTCGACCGTATTCCTCCCCCCTCGGGGGTGTCAGTCGCGCAGGATGTCCCGGCGGCCCGCGAGCGCACGGCCCAGGGTCAACTCGTCGGCGTACTCGAGGTCACCCCCGACGGGGAGACCGCTCGCCAGGCGAGTGACGCTGACCCCCAGCGGCGCCAGGACGGTGGCGACGTACATGGCGGTCGCCTCGCCCTCCAGGTTGGGGTTCGTGCCCACGATCACCTCGGTGATCGGCTCGTCGCCGAAGCGCCGCAGCAATTCCGCCATGCGGAGCTGATCGGGTCCCACGCCCTCCATGGGGTTGATCGCCCCGTGGAGCACGTGGTAGCGCCCCGAGAACTCGCCGGTGCGCTCGAAAGCCACGACGTCGCGGGGGTCCTCCACAACGCACAGGAGTGAGGTGTCGCGGCGGGGGTCGCTGCAGATCTCGCACATGTCACCGGTGGACATGTTGCAGCATCGCCCGCAGAAGCGGACGGTGCGTTTGGCCTCCTTGATGGCCTCCGCAAGCTGCTCGGCATCCTCGACCGGTGCCTTGAGCAGCCAGAACGCGATGCGCTGGGCGGACTTCGGGCCGATCCCGGGCAGCCGGCCGAGCTGATCGATCAGTTCCAGGATCGGGGTGGCGTAGCCCCCGGTCGTCATGACGGGCCCTGCTGGGAGTCTTCGAGTTCGATGAGCCGCGCGCCGGGGAAGGCCTCCTGCACCTGCACGACACCACTGCGATCCTCCTCGGCTGCACGCGGCGAGTGTCCCGCCGGAGCGTCCAGGATCTCACCCAGGAGCGGCGAGGGCGCCGCACCGCCATCGGCGGCGGCCGCCGGAGGATCCGGCACGCTGCCGTCGTCCCTCACGAACTCAACGGTCACCAACCGGTCGAAGCAGCGCCCGAAGGCGGCCTCCACCGCGGGACGATGCGGCTCGCATCGGGCCAGGAAGCCGGGCGTGGGCAGTCCCAATCGCAGGGCACCCGGAGCGTTCGGCAGGAACCGCCCACCGGCCAGCAGAGCACGGGCACCTTTGGGAAGGGTCGGCAGGACTTCCTGGGCCCAGGCCAGAACGGCCTCGTCGCGATCGGGGGGCGGCGCAGCCACGGCGGCCGCACCATCGGCGCCGCCGTCGGACCGCGCCGTGGGTCGAACCGGCGATGTCTCCTCGGACGAATCAGCGGATCTCGGCTCCGCCGCCGGCCGGGGGTCGCCGGATCCGGAGTCCCCTGCGCCGCCGCCCTGCCCGGGCGCGGACGCCCGGGCGAGGGTCTCGCGCACAGCCGCGACCTGCGCCGATCGGCGGTCCGCCCGCTCCTCGCGGCTCCCGCGGCGCGCAGCCGGTCGGGCCGGGGGCACCTCGGACGGCGGAGGCTCGGCCCGCAGCGGATCGGCCGGCCGGCGGTCCGGAGGTACAGTACCCGACCGCTCGAGGCGCTCCACCCGCTCCGCCAGGGATTGCAGTGTCAGACCCATGTCCGGATCGGTCAGCCGTACCAGCGCCAAGTCGAGATCGACCCGAGGGTCGGGCGCCTCGCGCATACCGACGAGTGCCTCCCCCAGCAACTCCAGCGCGAACGTGAAAGCGCGCGGGCGCAGCCGCCCCGCCAGTTCGACCGCAGCGGCGCGGTCGGCGGCCGGCAGGTGCTCCAGGGGCGCCCCGACGGAGGCCAGGAAGGCGTTGCGCAGCCGCCCCAGCAGGGCCTCACCGAGGAGGCGGGGTTCTTGGCCGGCCCGGGCGGCGGCGTCGGCGGCGGCGAGTGCCGCGGCGACCTCACCGGTCGCGACGGCGTCGAGCACCGCGGCAACCGCGTCGCCACCGTCGGGGGCGCGCCCCGCGGCCGCCACCGCATCGAGCGCCGACAGGGCGTCACGGGCGGAGCCGCGGCCGGAGGCGACCACATAGGCGATGTCCTCGATGGAGACGTCGAGGGAGGCATCGGCCGCCACGGCCCGCACGTGCTGCTCGAGCAGGTCGGCATCGAGCAATTCGAAGAGGAGATGTTGCGTCCGGCTGCGGATCGTCTGCGTCACTTTGTGCGGCTCGGTGGTGCAGAGCACGAACACGACGTGCGACGGCGGCTCCTCGAGGGTCTTCAGCAGGGCATTCTCGGCGCCCGGCGTGAGCATGTGCACCTCGTCCAACACATACACCTTGGCCCGCCCCGGCGTCCCGATGGCGACCCTGCTGATGAGATCGCGGATGTCGTCCACCTTGTTGTTGGAGGCCGCGTCGAGTTCGTGCAGTTCGTAGGACGTGCCCGCGGCGATGGAGACACATGAATCGCACGTCCCGCACGGTTCCCCATCGGTGAGGTCCCCACAGTTGAGGGCCTTGGCCAGGATGCGGGCGGTGGACGTCTTCCCCGTGCCGCGAGGCCCGCTGAACAGGTAGGCGTGGCCCACGCGGTCGGTGGCGACCGCGTTGCGCAGCGCCGCCACGACGTGGTCCTGGCCGATGATCTCGCCGAAGTGCGCCGGCCGGTAGCGCCGGTAGAGGGACTGATGCACCATCGCCGTCGAGCCTAGTGACCCCCTGGGACAGCCATCGGGCGAGCCGGTGAGACCGGTGCCCGTCCTCGGATGTGACGGCCAGGCTGCCTGCGGCGCTCCGGGGTTTCCGCTGAGAGCTGCTGCCTCCCGGCCCTGACTCGGTTCGCGGGGCCCGGTCGCACAGGACCCGGCCGCCACGTCCCAGGACGGGCACCGGCCGTCACAGGGTACTCTTGCGCCACCTTCTGCGCTCCGGCGCGGAGGCGACCTGGAGGGATGCGAGAGCGGACGATTCGGCACGCCTGGAGAGCGTGTGTGGTCTTTCGGCCACCGTGGGTTCGAATCCCACTCCCTCCGCTCAAGATTGGCGCTGACCTGCGAGTCTGTGGTCTGGCACCAGCCTCGGCGCCGCAAGAACCTGGTGTCGGGGCGAGCTTGGCGGCCGCGGCGCCCGCTCGCGCAGCTCCACCCGACGGATGCCCGCGCTGACGGTGGCGTCGGACGGCCGGGACGGCGGCGCGCCGCCGATCACCTCGATTGCCATGGCCGGCACCCGGGCCGGGTCGGCCGCCGCGTGGGTCGGGTCCTCGAAGTAGTGCCGGGTGCTGATCGATCCCGCCCCGGACGGCAGGGCCAGCCAGTTGCGCTCCCGTGGCTCGCCGCCGAGCAGGATCTCGAAGCGGCCGTCGGCGTCGATGTCAACCGACGTGTCATTGATCACCCCCACCACCTGGTTGTCCATCGACCCCCAGGCGGCGCCCGACTCGATGCTGATCGACACGTAGACGGCGCCCTTGGTCTCGCCTTGCACCCGGTAGGTGTGATCGGCCGAGATGGGGGCGTCGAAGTAGATGGCATCGGGGTTGTCGCCGAGCAGCTTGCGATCGGGACTGACGATGCGACAGAAGCGGGGGGCCGACGGGTCGCGCTCGAACAGCCCGACCAGCCCCCACTGCAGGTAGTGCATGAGGGCTCTGTGGGCATCGACGGCGTCGGCGGTGGTGTGCAGGTTCCACTCGGGCGACACCCAGCGCTCGTCCGCCTCGCGCAGCACCTCGATCAGCTCAGCCAGGGCCCGGCGGGAGTCGGTGTCCATCGACGGCCCCGGCTCAGCCTTCGCGGGCCACGCCGAAGTGGTCGAGGTGGGGGGCCATGGCCGTGCGCAGCCCTTCGGCGGTGAAGCCCCAATCCTCGGGCTGGTAGCGGTGCACGCCGAACTTGCCCTTGGGCTTGTGGGCCAGGTAGTCCGCCACAGCGGAGGCGTAGCCGTCGGTGAACCGAAGGCCCATCTGTTCGCAGGCAGCCCCCAAGGTGGCCGCCGGGTCTCTGACGAGCCGCGTGTAGTGAACGTCCACGAAGCGCTCGGCGGGCACGGCCCCGGACTGGCGCAGGTCCACCGAGCCGTTGAGGGCGGCGGTGAAGAGCTCGCACACGAGCTGCGCGGCGAGGTCCACGTCGACGTCGTCGCTGCGCAGCGAACGCAGCAACTCCTGCTTGGTCATCAGCCGGCCGACCACGTGCATACCGGAGGCGTCGACGGCTGCGACGAGATCCTCGAAGCGGTTCTGCCAGTGCGGGTCGCCCAAGTCGCCCGTGGGCATGCCGGCGAGGGAGGACGCGGCGCGCTGTACCAGGTCGCCGGCATCGATGGGCACCAAGTCTCGGGGCGCGCCCCCGACGGAGCCGGCCATCAGGTTGATGCGTCGCACCCAGTCGGGCCTCCTGAGTCGCTCGGCCATGGGCGCGAGTGCGGCAGAGGCCCGGTTCATATGGGCGGTCGAAGTACCGGAGCGCCGTGACCGCGGAGGGAGTTCGGTGGATCGTGAGGAGCCCTACAGTGGGGCCGATACTGCACGTGGTTGCGGCTGTGGAGAGCAGCCGGCGTCGCCGTCGCCGGGATTCGGCTGGGCGACCGCCGGGAACGGACGGCACATGGACTCTGATCCCGAAACCGCGGCCATGCGCCTGGCCCTTCTCGAGGCCGCCACGGCGATCGACCACGATGACGTGCCGGTTGGCGCGGTGGTGCTGCTCGACGGCGAGGTGATCGCCCGGCGACACAACGAGCGCGAGCTGCAGGGAGACCCCACGGCACACGCCGAGGTGCTGGCGCTGCGCGACGCGGCGGAGATCCGCGGCACCTGGCGCCTCGACGGGGCGACCCTCGTCGTCACCCTGGAACCCTGCCCCATGTGCGCCGGCGCGGCGCTGGCGGCACGGGTGGACCGCATCGTCTTCGGGGCCGCCGACCCCAAGGCCGGCGCCTGCGGATCGCTCTACAACCTGGCCGCCGACCCGCGCCTCAACCACGAGATGGCCACCGCGGGCGGCCTGCTGGCAGAGGAGGCGGCCGAACTGCTCCGAGGGTTCTTCGCCGCCCGCCGCCGCTAGCTTGTCCGGCGGAGGGTTGCCAGAGCGGACGAATGGGGCGGCCTCGAAAGCCGTTGTGGCCTCCGGGTCACCGTGGGTTCGAATCCCACACCCTCCGCTCACGGGACGATCGTGAACGTGCCTCCGTCCAGCGGGCGCATGACACTGAAGTGCTTGCGGTCCAGAGTCAGGATGGTGCGGGTCCGGTAGCGCTGAGCGAGCACCGCCAGGGAGGCATCGGCGAGACCGACCCCGAGATCCCGGTACCGCTCCACCACGCGCCGCGCTGCCGTCACGTCGTGCGCGTCCATTCCCGCAAGTTCGTAGGCGCCGCCCGACAACTCCGCCAGCACGGCCAACTCAGCGTCAACGCCCTTGCGGGTGGCGACCAGGTAGTCCACCTCGGCCAGGACGTAGGGGGAGACCACCATCACGGGTTCGTGGGCGTCCACCCAGGCCGTCACCGCCTCGTGTTGTGCACCGGACTCGCTGAAGAAGGCGATGAGCCCGCTGGTGTCGGCAATGATCATCGCTCGCCGAAGCCGTCCAGGTAGTCGTCCACCCGCTCGGTCCAAGCACTGTCACCGGGGATGATCGCGCCACGGGGCCGGGGTCGCGCGATCGCCTCCTGGATCGCCTGGCGGATCACCTCCGCCTCCGAACACGAACGCTGCCTCGCCAGCCGCTCTACTCCCTGCTTCAACGTCTCCGGCAGGTACACCGTCGTCTTATTCATGCCATATATGGTACCACCGCCAGCTATCGACCCCCGGGCACCGTCGGCCTGCGAACACTCTCAGTACATGATCGTGCGGGTGAGGTGGTGGGGCCAGAAGGTGGCGTGGTAGCTCTTCCAGAGGCGGAAGTCGAGCTGAGGCACCACCAGGGCCAACTCAGCGGGGCGGATCCGGTTGATGGCATCGGTCAGCAGGGCCGTGGCGTAGAGCGTGTGGGCCCGGATCTCCACCTCCTCGGCACTGTCGCGGGGGATGTGGTCGCCACGGTTGATCGCCGCTTCGAGTTCGGGGGTGTAGGAGACGATGCCCAGCAGCCGTAGCGCCACCGGCACGATGTAGTCGGCGAACGCCGTCATCCTCTCCAGGTCGGCCACGGCGACGGTGCCCGTGGCGGCCAGCGACATGTGCAACTGCCAGAGCCACAACTGCGCCAGCTTGTGGAGTTGCACCTCGTGGCCGTCGTGGCTGCTGACGTCGTTGAAGCGGGGGAACTCCAGCACCAGCCGCTCCATGAGGCCGTCGCCGCCGGCGTACATGGCGGGAACGCAGTCGGCCACGAAGCGGTGGGCGGACCCGCCGTAGTGCTCGCTGAGCGTGCGGCCGGCCTCGTTGAGGATCTCGACGCGCTCGTCGATCATGGGGATCTCGATGTTGCCGCTGAACACGCCGGCGAGGTCGTTGCGGTCCAACTCGGCGAGGAATCCGCCATCCAGCAGCGGCACGCCCTCCGCCAGCGCCCGGTTCACGCAGGCGAACATGGCCTCGCTGTCGGACCATTCGCGGCCCCGGTAGGTACAGGCGAACTTCACGCCCGTGTCGAAGTCGCTGAAGGCGAAGTTCAGAACCGCGTAGAAGAACGACACGTCGATGATCTCCGCCGGGTCGCTGCGGTCGCTGAACGCGCCGTCCATCGAGCCCGACGGGAAAGTGAACTCCTCATAGGCCATCCACGACGCCACCCGCTCGACGGCCTCGACGTGCGTCGTGACGTGACGGGAACGGTCGATCACGCCGAGGACGGATCGCAGGACGGGCGAGGACCACACCGGGGAATCGTGCATGTGCTGCTCCTGTTGGGGGGATCGCCACGTCGTCGCGCCGGCGGCGCCGCTGGCAGACTATGGCGTCCGCCGAGGACGTCGCTCCACCCGCCGGCGGCAACTGGTTGAACGACAAGCAGCGAGGAGACCCTCCCATGGTCCGAGACACGCCATACGAGCCGGGTACACCCTCGTACGCCGACCTGGCCAGCCCCGACCTCGACGCCTCGCTGACTTTCTACGGCGCCCTGTTCGGCTGGACGGGCGAGGCGTCCACCGAGCCCGAGGCCATGGGCTACACGGTGTTCATGCTCGGAGACGCCGCCGTGGCCGGGCTGGGACCGACCTTCGGGGACATGCCGCCGTGCTGGAACACGTACGTGACCGTCGCCGACGTCGACGCGGCCGTCGCCACGGCGGCGGCGGCCGGCGGGCAGGTGATGGCGGGACCGTTCGACGTGTTCGACGCCGGCCGCATGGCGGTCATCGCGGATCCAACCGGGGCGGTGCTGTCACTGTGGCAGTCCCGAGACCACGTCGGCGCCGAGGTGCGGATGGAGCCGAACACCCTGTGCTGGCACGAATTGAACACCCGCGACCCGGACGCCGCTGTGGCGTTCTACGGAACACTCTTCGGCTGGGTGGGCCGCCCGGTCGGCACGCCCGGCATGGACTACACCGAGTTGCGGCTGGGCGAGACCGGCGTCGCCGGGCTGATCACCATGGACGAGCACTGGCCCGCGGAGGTTCCCCCGCACTGGATGGTGTACTTCGCCGTCACCGACTGCGACGCGGCGGCAGCCCGGGTGACCGAGTTGGGCGGGGATGTCTGCGTGCCGCCCACCGACATCCCGCCCGGACGCTTCGCGGTCGTGAACGACCCCCACGGTGCCGTCTTCACGATCATCGCCCTGAACCCCGAATTGTTCGGATAGCGCCGTGACCCCACCAGGAGGCGCCGGGGCGCCACGGGTCATGATCGTCGGCAGCACCATGATGGATCTGGTGGCCTATGCCGACCGGCTGCCCGAGGCCGGCGAGACGGTGGTGGGCACGTCGTTCCAGACGGGCTTCGGCGGCAAGGGTGCCAACCAGGCGGTCATGGCCCGGCTGCTGGGGGCCGAGGTGTCGATGGTGTGCTGTGTCGGCACCGACGGCTACGGCGCCGAGACGCTGGCGAACTTCGCCGACCGGGGCATCGACACAACCTGGGCACGCCGCGTGCCGGGCGCCAGCGGGGTGGCTCCCATCTGGGTGGAGGCCGGCGGCCAGAACCGCATCATCATCCTGCCCGGCGCCAACCTGGCGATGGACCCCGAAGTGGCGATCGCCGCGGTGAACGACGGGCCCGCGCCCGGTGTGGTGGCCGGGCAGTTCGAGATCCCCCAGAGCGTGACGGCCGCGGCGTTCGGCGCCGCCCGCCGCCGGGGCGCCGTCACCGTCCTCAACCCCGCCCCCGCCGCGCCGCTCGAGAGTCAACTGGCGTCGGCCTCGGACTGGCTGATCCCCAACGAGGTGGAACTGGCCGCTCTCACCGGGCAGAACTCCGGCGACGACCTGCCCGGCGACGACGTGCTCCGATCGGTCGCCGACCGCGTGGGCTGCCGCCTGCTGGTCACCCTAGGCGAGGCCGGCTCGGCGCTCGTCGCTACCGACGGCTCCGTGCATCGCATCCCCGCTCCGGTCGTCGACGCCGTCGACACCACCGGCGCCGGCGACGCCTTCGTGGGCGGATTCATCTGGGCCCTGGCCGGTGGCCGCGACGAGACCGCCGCCGTCCGCATCGCCACCACCGTCGCCGCCGACAGCGTCACCCGCCCCGGCACCCAACTCTCCTTCGCCACCCCCGAGGTCTACGAGAAGCTCCTGGCAGATCTCTGAGCCCCTCCGGCTCACTCATCCGGTGGGCGAGTGGGCCGGAGGAGCAGTCGCACTATTGTCAGGAATCTGATCGTTCTCGGACGCTGCACGTGTCACCGCCGGCCGGTTCGTTGACCGCTGAGCGGTCTGCCGCGCCGCCTGTTGGGGACGGTGGCTCGGGGTTGACTCCAGAGGAGTCGCTGCGTCTGCTGGTCGAGGCGCACGGGCGGTCGATGCTGCGGTTGGCTCGCTCGATCGTGGCGGGGGACCAGGATCTGGCGGAGGACATCGTTCAGGAGAGCCTGATCAAGGTGTGGCGAGGCCTGGACACCTACCGGGGGGATGCGCCGATCGAGCACTGGATCATGCGCATCACGCACAACACGGCAGTCTCCGCGCTGCGGGCTCGACGCGAGGACCCGTGGAACCCGGGAGAATTGCCGGAGCGGGCGATCCCCTCCGCGGAGCGGACCGCGCTCGGGCGTGAGGATCTGCGGGCGCTCACCGTCGCCGTCCGGGATCTCGACGAGCTGAGCCGGGCGATACTGGCACTGCGCGAGCTGGAGGGAATGTCCTATGAGGAGATCGCCGGAACCCTCGACGTGTCGGTAGCTGTGGTGAAGATCCGGCTTTTCCGCGCCCGCACGCACCTTCGCGAAGAACTGGACTTGGGACGATGAGCGCCACCGAGCCGCAGCACATCGATGTGGCCGCCGAGCTGGAGGCGCTCGGGATGACCGAGGCGGAGATCGACGGGATGCTCGAGCAGCAGGAGGCCGCCGTGGTGACACTGCGCGGCGGGCTGCGATCACTGTGGGGGCACATCGACGACGACTTCGAGGACCGCGCCGTGCGACGTGTCCGGGAGCGTCTGCTGGATCGCGAGGCGCTGTCGACGCTGACGGACCTGCTCGGTCTCGGGTTGCACACCGGCCGGGTGCTGCTCGGGACCGAGGACGAATCGGACGACTGACCGAGGAGGACACTGATGAGCAACGACTGGATCGCAGCCGCCGTGGCACTCGGCGGGGGGATCGTCCTCGGGGCGCTGGTGGGATTCGCGGCGCGCCGCCTGCTCAGTCGCATGGAGCACCCGGGGTTCCGCAGCATCGCCGCGGCGACGAGCGTGTTCCTGTTCTGGCTGGGTGTGAGCGCCGGCGTTCTCGTGGCGATCGCGTTCGTGAATCCGGCGACCCTCGACACCATCCCCTCCGACATCCTGTCCTGGCTGCCGAACGTGCTGGCGGCGGGGCTCGTCCTCCTCGCCGGTGTCGCCGCGGGCATCGCCGCTGCGGCTGCGGTGGGGCGGGCGCTGAGTCGCGCCACCGGGGCGCGCAGCCCGGGGGTGGAGCGCGCCATCCGGCTGACGATCGTGTTCGGTGCGGGAATCCTGGCGCTCGGACAGCTCGGCGTGGACACCACGATCCTCATCGTGCTGATCGCGTCCCTGGGTTTCGGGCTGGCGACCGCATGTGCACTGCTGATCGGGCTGGGAGGCCGCAACGTCGCCCGCCAGATCGCCGCGGGGCGGGCGTTGCGCGCCGATCTGCGACCGGGCGCACGCATCAGGCTCCGCGACGGTGCCGAGGGCAGGATCACGGAGATTCGGCCGACTCGTCTGCATATCGAACTCGCATCCGGCGAGGTCCGCGCGGTCCCCTATGAGGCCCTGCTCTCCGAGCCCTTTGACGTTCTCCCCGACGACGCCGCGGACTGATCCTGTCCCCTGACGCGCCGCGGCGGGAGCCGGAACAGCGCCGGCTCCCGCCGCTCCGGTCCCCGCCGGGACCGGTGGGAGGCGATTCTGTCAGGAGTCGCTTGATTCGCCGTCCGACGTGTCGGTGCCGGAGCGGCTGTAGATGGCCGGCCAGATGTTGTCCTGGGCGCTCTTGATGCCGCCGACGCCGAACTTCACCACGACCGTGAGGCCGACGGTGGCGACCACGGCGATGAACAGGATGTTCACGATGTCCTGCGCCACCTCGATCTGGTTCAACGCGGCGAAGATGCCGACGAACCACACCGCACCGCCGGCGGCCCGGCCGAGCATCTGCCCGTAGGCCTGCGCGGCCTCGGCTTGGCTCACCGCCTCCCGCACACGGGTGGCAATGGCTCCGGCCACCACGATGATCAGCAGGGCGGCGAAGAACTTCGGCAGGAACGCCACGACACCGTCGAGGGCGTCCTGGATCTCCGTCTCGCCGAGCGCACCGATCGACACCTGCAGGACCAGCAGGATGACGGCCCAGAACACCACCTTGGACAGCAGCAGCGCCGCATCGGGGTATCCCGCGCGCCCCAGCGGCTCGGTGAACCCCGCCCGGGCGGCGGTCTTGTTGAACTGCAGCTTCAGCAGTACCCGATGCGCCAGCTTCTGGAACAGGCGCGCCACGATCCAGCCGATGATGAACACCGCCAAGGCCAGAGCCAACTTGGGTACGAACTCGGCAATCGTCGCCCAGGCATCTTCCATGCCCTGGCGGAACTCGATCTGAGCAAACATTCGGACCTCCCTTCAAGTCTCGCGACCCGCTGCCCGGGTCGCGGTCCAGAACGACTGGACCGACCTGTGGACGGAATGAAGAGGCCGAGGTTTCGCGTAACTTTCGTAGCCGGCGTGCGTCTAGGGGCTCGGCTCCGGATCGACGCGGCCTACTCCGCAGCGCCCGGACCGACGCAGCGCTAGTCGATCGCGTTGCAGAGTTCGGTGAGCGCTCCGAGGACGGCTTCGCGCTTCGCCGCCGGGGTGGCGAACGGGGCGCGGGAGAACTCGATCTGCAGCCAGGGCATCTCTGCCGCGTGGGTGCGGGTGATGTAGCCGCCGCGGAACGGTCGGTTGATCGTGACCTCGTGGTCGAGCCTGCGAGCCAGCGCAGCCTGCAGGGTCTCGATCCACACTTGCGGGCAGGTGCCGTCGGCGTTGCTGAGGCAGGCTGCCGGCCGTTCCGCCCCGGCGTCGGGACCGACGGGGGGTCCATGGGCGGCCATGGTGTGACCGTCCACGCCGAGCAGGAACCGGCCGCCGGTTCCGAGGTCACGCAAGCGCTGGTGGTACGGCCGCCAGTGGTCCTCTATCAGCGCGTTGGCGAGATCGGTCGGCAACTCGGGATCCCAGACGGGCTCCTCCCAGCAGGTCTGGGTCTTGATGGCTCCGTCGCGGCTGAAGTCGTCGGGGGCGCGGTTCAGGTCGACGACGGCTCGGGCCACGGTCGTGGTGACGTGGGCCGCCACCTCGCCGGCGAGGGCGTAGATCTCGGCGGCCCCCTCGTCGCCGTCTGCGATGATCTGCTCGGGCGTCAGGGCGCAGTAGGCCGCCACCTCAGCCGGCACCTCGGTGCCGGCGTGGGGGACCGACAGCAGCAGCGGCAGGCTCATCGAGCGAGGCGGGAGACGCCGCAGCGGTGTGGATTCCGGCCCCGGCTCGAGTCCGGGGCAGGCTCTGCGCCGGGATGACGACCGGTCATCGGGTCGGTCCGGCGGCCACCCCGTCACGGCGCGGATCGGCAACGCCGGTGAACTCGCCGTCGCGGTGCAG
>CAZTZI010000060.1:0-3156 GCA_964618115.1 uncultured Acidimicrobiales bacterium | reverse complement strand
CGATCGTGGCCTTCGCCGCCACCATCATGTCGTCGTGCAGCGGCAGGGCGCGGATGCCGAAGATGGCGGCCCGCACGTCGCCCCCGACTTCCGGGCGAGCGGCGAGCTGATGGCCAACTGGATGCTGGCCGACTCGGGCTGCGACGTGCGGGCCGCCATCTTCGGCATCCGCGCCCTGCCGCTGCACGACGACATGATGGTGGCGGCGAAGGCCACGATCGAGGCGGCCTGCGACTGCAAGGCCGTGCTCGAGGACGTGGACCCGACCACGATCGGGAGCGACTTCGGCCCCAACGTCAGCGCCGTGCTGGGACGCGAGGGCGACATCAACTACCTGTTCCCGGTCTGGGACGGGTTGATGCCGCTGGCCAAGACGGCCGCCGAGGGATTCGATGTCAAGTTCCTCGGCCACGACGGCGTCTCGTCGAACCTCGACGACATACGCGCCGGCGGCCCGGGCGCACAGTCCGCCACGGGCGCCTTCCCGCCGAACGAGTGGATCGGCTGGGCGCTGCTCGACCAGGTCGGCCGGGCGCTGGCCGGTGAGGAGGCGCTCGACTGGGTCGTGCCGCACGCCGCCATCGACAGCGGCAACGTCGGCCCGAGCAACGATCAACTCGGACCGTACGCAGATTGGGCCAACTACCGGGACGCCTTCCGCGAGGCCTGGGGTCTCTCCTAGGAGTGTTCAGAGCAACCCGCCGGACCTGGAGGCCGGGCCGCTGGAAAGTGGATTCCGGCCTCCGCCGGAATGACGAGAAAGCCCGTTCGCAGCATTTCTTGGCAGTCTCCTAGGGGCTGCGCCCCGGCCGGAGGGCCGGCGTGCTGACGCCGGCCGACGAGGGTTCGCGCGTGCCGTCCGAGGCCCGCGACCCCACCCCCGGCGGCCGGGACCGTCAGTGGGCCGACCTGCTGGCCCGCTACGGCGGCCGCTACGCGCTGGTCTTCGTGCTCGGCGCGTTCATCGCCACGTTCGCGATCTGGCTCCCCGACAAGTTCTGGACGGAGGCCAACTTCCGGGCGATGGTCAACTCGCAGGCCATCGTCCTGCTGCTTGCCCTGGCGGCCACGATCGTCCTGCGGACCGGCGACTTCGACCTGTCTATCGCCTCGGTGATGACGCTCACCGCGGCGACGGCCGCGGTGATCGTGGAGGACGGGCGCTCGCTGGGCCTCGTGTTCGTCGTGGCGATCGCCGTCGGCATCGTCGTGGGGCTGATCAACGGGTTCCTGGTCGTCAAGGTCGGGGTGAGTTCGTTCATCACGACGCTGGGGATGATGACGGCGCTGACCGGGGCGGCGATCGCCGTCACCAACTCGCGCCAGATCTACAACCTCGAAGGGTCGATGCTGACCGTCGCCCGTTACAAGATCCTGGACTTCCCGCTGCGCACCTGGTACGGATGGCTACTCGTCGTCCTGCTCTGGTACGTCTACGAGCGCACGCCGATCGGTCGTTACCTGCTGTTCATCGGGGGCAGCCAGGATGCGGCTCGGCTCGCCGGACTGAACGTCAACATGATCAGGATCGGGGCGTTCGTGGCCTCCTCGATCGTGGCGGCATTGACAGGCATCGTGCTGGCGGGCTTCCTCGGTGGTATCGACCCGAACATCGGCCCCGGATTCCTGCTCCAGCCGTTCGCCGCGGCATTCCTCGGGGCGACCGCGTTGCACATCGGCCGGTTCAACGCCGTCGGAACCGTCATCGCCATCTACCTGCTGGTCGTCGGCATCACCGGGTTGACGTTGCTGGGCGCCGAACGCTGGGTGAACGAGGTCTTCAACGGCGGCGCGCTGGTGCTGGCCGTGATGTTCGCCCGCCTCGTCGGGCGCCGGAGGTAGCGAGCAGATGGCGGCCGGGCCCGGTCTCGCTCTCGCCGTTCGCTCGGTGAGCAAGCGCTTCGGGGGAGTGCATGCGCTCGTGGACGTGGACCTCGAGTTGCGGCGCGGCGAGATCCTCGGCCTGGTCGGCGAGAACGGGTCCGGCAAGTCCACGCTCGTCAAGATCCTCAGCGGCTACCACACGCCGGAGCGGGGCGCTGCGGGCGAGGTGTTCGGGCGACCGCTGTCGTTCCCGGTCGGCAATCCCGGTGAGCTGGGGATCGCCGTCATCCACCAGGATCTGGCGCTCGTGGACGAGATGACCGTCGTCGAGAACCTCGGTGTCTCCTCGGGGTACGCATCGTCGGGGTTGCGGCCGGTGCGCTGGCGGCGCGAGCGATCCAGAAGCGTCGAACTCCTGGCGCGATTCGGTGTCGACGTGGACCCCGGGGCGCGAGTCGGTGATCTGGCGCCGGCGGAGCGCGCCAGCGTGGCCATCGTCCGGGCGACCCGCGGGCTCTCCGACCACGCGCAGGAGCACATCCTCATACTCGACGAACCCACCTCGTATCTCACCGGAGCGGAGGCGCAGCGGGTGATGCGGGTCATGCGCACCGTCGCCGATAGCGGCTCCAGCGTCATCTTCATCAGCCATCATCTCCACGAGGTCGTCGAGATTGCCGACCGCGTCGTGGTGCTGCGCGACGGTTGCGTCGTCGCCGACGTCGGCGGCGCCACCACGACCGAAGCCCGCATCATCGCCCTCATGCTCGGCCGGGAGTTGGGCGACTTCTATCCGGCCCGGCTGGATCCGGCCGGCAGCAGTGACCTGGCGATGGTCGCCGAGGGTATGACCGGGGAGATCGTCGACGACCTCTCCTTCGAGCTGCGCCACGGCGAGATCCTGGGCGTGACGGGTCTCGCCGGCATGGGCCAGCAGGAGTTGCCCTACCTGCTCACCGGTGTCCAGACCCCCGCCGGCGGCGTCGCCCGCCGGGGTGACGGCCGGGTGCTGGGGAGATCGCCGGGCGCAACCCTCAAAGCCGGCGTCGTGCTGGTGCCCGGCAACCGGCAGCGGGACGGCGTCTGGCTGGACGCCACGGCGGCCGAGAACATCTCCCTGCCGGTGCTCCGGGAGTACTATCGCCGCGGCTGGCTCAACGGGCGCGAGGAATCCACATCGGCGAAGGGGCTCATGCAGATGTTCCGTGTGCAGCCCCCGGTCGCCGACCAGAAGGTCTCCAGCTTCAGCGGCGGCAACCAGCAGAAAATCGTCCTCGCCAAGTGGCTGCAGGGCGAGCCCGACGTGCTGCTGCTCGACGAGCCCACGCAGGG
>CAZTZI010000059.1:0-3916 GCA_964618115.1 uncultured Acidimicrobiales bacterium | reverse complement strand
CTCGCCGGCGGCGGCGCGGTCGAGTGCCCTGCCCAGCGACGGCACGGCGAGGTGCGGCAGGACGAGTTCGGCGCCCTGCTCGACCCGCAACGCCCGCCAGAGCGCGGCGTCGAGAGTCTCCTCGAGAATCGCCTCGACCCGGTCGTGAGCGTCGCGCCCGGTGAGATTCCGGGGGGACGGGGTGAGGATCGCCAGATTCGTCTCCGGCCAGCGGAGCCAACGCTTGGAGTACCTGAACCGGTACTGACCCGAGGACAGTTCGATCTCCACTTCGGGCCCCGCGTCGCGGTGCACCGGCTCGACGTCGCGGACCTTCCGGGCTTTCGAGTTGTCCGGCATGGCGATCAACAGATCCAGCGCCTCGGGGATGCAGGTCTTGCCGACCTCGTTGGGCCCCTCGACCACGGTCACGCCGTCGGAGGCGAAGTTCACGGTGCTGTCGAGAACGCCCCGGTAATTCTGCAGCCGCACACGATGGATCCTCATCGGCGCCGCTCCAAGCTCGCCGCGCCGCTCACCGGGGCCACCCCATCAACCGAAACCACAGCAAGCCGCGTCGCACCCGTCAACCACACGGCGGGCCTCATCCGTTGTGCCGCGCCAGGCGGTGCAGCAGGGCGAGGGCGTCTTGGGCGACGACGGCCCGACCTTCGTCGCCGGCTGTGGCCAGTCCGCGGAGATCGTCGAGCGCCTCGGCGGCGAAACCCGACAGTCCGAGGTCGTCGACGTCGGCAGGGTCGGGGAGCACGGCTAGGTCGCTGCGGCGCTCCCAGGTCTCCAAGGCGGCGAACAGGTCGGTGCAGTCGTCGAGCAGGCTGTCGAGTCGAGCCTTCTGGGCGAGGGAGATCTGGCCCACCAGCGCCAGCTTGAGGATCGTGCGCTCCTTGTCGACCAAGCCTCCGAGCCACCCGGCGAGGCGCTCGATGTCCCTGTCGCCGCTCAGTTCCCATTCGCGGCGCACGAATCGCCAGACGCCGACGGTTCGGACGTCCACCTCCACCCGCACCCCGCCGGCGTCGAGTTCGACGACCAGCACGTTGCCCGGATCGGTCTCGTCGTAGTCCGTCGGCTCGGGCGCGCCCGCGTACCAGATCCGCTCGCTGCGGCCGACCTCGGTGGTGGAGTGACGATCGCCGAGCGCTACGTAGTGGATCAAGCCGGCACCCAGCCGGCCCTCAAGGCGCTCGAGCCCGATGAGGGCCGGGTTGTTGCGATCCGGGGACATCGAGTCGAGCGCGCCATGACCGGCGACGATGCGGATCGCTCCGGTGGGTTCGAGCCCCTCGCAGGCGCCGTCGACCAAGTCGGCAAGCGGGTGCTTGTTGAACCACGGCGCGGCGACCAGTTCCACACCGGGCGCCACCTCGACCGGCTCCGAATCCTCCAGCACCATCACGTTGGCGGGCTGGCGCTCCCTGAAGGTGGGCGATCTGTAAACCGAGGCCGCATCCAGCGGGTCGTGGTTGCCGGGCAGCAGGTAGAAGGCGACCTGCGGTGCAGCTCTCATCGCCTCCAGAGCCCGGACCACCACCTGCCGCCCGACCTGGTTCGATTCGAACACGTCGCCGCACACCACCACGAACCCGCAACCCTCCACCTCCGCCAACTCTCCGATGCGACGCACTGCGTCAAGGCGGGCCGCATCGAAACGGGCCTGCGCCTCTCCGGCCAGGAAATGCCTGGTCATGCCCAGCTGCCAGTCGGCTGTATGGAGGAACTTCACCATGCTCACAGCATAGGAAGGGAGTGTGACACTCTCGGCGTGGCGGCCTGCGCCAACCAGAACTCGAATGCGGACATCGAGTGCGGAATGCGGATAGTGAATGCGGAATGCGGACATTCGATGTGGAGTGAGGACAGTGAGTGTGGCTAGAATGTCGTCATGACGGAGCACGGAAACGAGCAGCGCGGCAATCCGTTCTCGCCGGGTTTCGGGCGTTCGCCAGCAACCCTTGTGGGGCGCGACGGGATCCTGAACGATGTCGCCTCTCAACTCGCGGCCGTCCCGAGCGGGCACCGCCTGTGCTCGATTCTGGTGGGCGTGCGGGGCTCGGGGAAGACCTCGCTGCTGAACGCCGCCGAGGACATGGCCCACGAGTCGGGCTGGATGGTGCTGGCCCTGGACACCACCACCGGCGGACTCCCCCAACGCATCGCCCGAGCGGCGGCCGCTGCAACCGAGACAGCGCCCGCAGCCAGTGCCGCCGATCGGAGGTCCCGGCGGAGGATCAACAGCCTGCGCCTGCCACCGGGCCTTGGGATCGGCTGGGAACACTCCGAGGAGCAGACCGACGACGACCCCCGATACCTGCTGAGCCGCTTGGCCGAGACCGCCGCGGAGCGGGGCGGCGGCCTGCTCATCACCCTGGACGAGTTGCACTCGGGCGAGCGTGACGAGGTGAGACGGTTCGCCGGGGACTTCCAGCACACCGCTGAACGGGAGGGGCTGCCCGTCGGGCTCCTCGGGGCGGCGCTGCCGGAGATCCAGTACACCGTGCTGGAGGACAGGAAGCTGACCTTCTTCCACAGGGCACAGCTGCAGAGACTGCAACCCCTGACAGCCGAGCAGTCGTTCCTGTGTCTCAACGCCACGGCGGCCAGTGGCGGGGGCACCTTCGACGCCGACGCTCTGCACGCCGCCGCCACCGCCGTCAACGGCTCCCCGTACCACCTCCAGCTGCTCGGGCGGTCGGCTTGGGACGCGGCCGGCGCACCGCAAGCGCCGATCGGCGCAGCGGCGTGCAGGCTGGCGGTTGAGCGGGCAGGCAGCGAATTCAGGCGGAGCATCAGCGAGCCCGCTTGGCATCAACTCTCCGATGCCGAGCAGGACTACCTGCACACCGTCGCACTCCTGCACCCGGGGGCCACGCGCCGGGCGGTCGCCGACGCCATCGACGCCACGTCGAAGTGGCTGGCGCGAACCGAGCGGCGCCTGACCATCTCGGGATACCTGCGCACCACTGGGAGGGGCGCCCTGGAACTCGCCGAGCTGATGCGGCGCGACGATGTGCTCGACTTCGCAGGGCCCGAGTTGGGTTACCGGCGGCCGGAGGACGGGCCGGGCCCGCCGACCGGGCCCGCGGCACCGACCGGGGAGCGCTGCGGCGAGTGGATGCCGGTGGCCAAGGCCCGCTGCGCCCTCGGACACGGCCACAAAGGCGGCCACCGATCTCGCCGCTGACGCCCCATCGCCTCAACGGCGGTCACATCCGGCCGCAAGGGCGACCGGCGGCGGCGCTGACGCGTATGACGACTGGCCCTGCCGACGCCAACGGTGGAGTGCTTGGTCGGAATTGCGGCTGGAGGTCCGTCGCAGCCCTGCGCCTCTTCCTCCCGGCAGGTGGGCCGAACCCTCGCTACTCGGTCAGCAGGACGGTTGCGGTGCCGGCGAGGACCGGTTCGGTGCCGTCGCGGGCGAGCCAGACGTCGCAGTCGACGAGTTGGCCCTCGGGCGCCTGGCGGACCGCGGTGACCTTGCCGCCGGCCACGAGGCGGTCCTCGGCGAAGACGTTGCCCAGGAATCTCACCCTCAGGCGCCGGAAGTTGGCGGGGCCGCCGGCCCAGTCGGTCAGCATGTCGATCACGTAGCCCATGTTGTTGGGCCCCTGGTTCACGGGGCGATCGCCCAGGCCCAGCCGGCGCACGTCGTCGACGTCCCAGTGGATCGTGTTGGGATCGCCCAGCAGTGCCGCCATGGTCTTCATCTTCTCGGCGCTGACCGATTCGATGACTCTCGGCGGCAACTCGTCGCCCACATTGACGTTGCCGGGGACCTCTTGCTCGGCGCTCATGGCTGCCTCGGGAAGATGAACGAGTTGGTGCACACGCCGGCCACCTCACCGCCGGGCGCCACGACCTCCAGGCGGAACGTCAACAGATCGAACGTCCCGACGGCACCTCCCTGCTTGCGCTTCAC
>CAZTZI010000058.1:0-16667 GCA_964618115.1 uncultured Acidimicrobiales bacterium | reverse complement strand
CCCCCGCCGAGATCCTCATGTTCAACAGCGGCGGCGGCGGCGCCCGCCCCACCCTCGACGGGTTGACCGCCACCGCCTTCCCGTCGGGGGTGATGACGATGAGCGCCGAGGCCACCGAGCAGGTGGGCCCGATCGTGGTCTGGCGCAAGGAGATCCGACCCGGCAGCGGCGGGGCCGGCCGCCGGCGCGGCGGGCTGGGCCAGATCATGGAGATCGGGCCGACCGACGGCTACCTGTTCGAGTTCTCCGCCATGTTCGACCGCGTCGACAACCCGGCGCGTGGCCGCGCCGGCGGCGGCGACGGTTCCCGCGGGCGGGTCTACCTCGACGACGGCACGCCGTTCGCTGCCAAGGGCCGCCACACGGTGCCCGCCGGCCGGCGGCTCATCCTCGAGCTGCCCGGCGGCGGCGGTCTCGGCGACCCCGCCGAGCGGGATCCCGCCGCGGAGGCGAACGACCGGCTCCAGGGCTATGTCCTCTGACGGCGACGCCGGCGGACGGGGCGCGCCGTGCAGGAACCCACAGTCCCGCCGCTGAGCACCGCGCCCAAGCGGTCGTCCTACGACGTGGTGATCGTCGGCGGCGCCGCGATGGGCTCGTCGGTGGCCTGGTTCCTGTCGTCCAACGACGACTTCGACGGCAGCGTGCTGGTGGTGGAGCGTGATCCGTCCTACGAGTTCACCTCGACGGCGCGCACCAACAGCTGCATGCGCCAGCAGTACTCCAACGGACTCAACATCCGGATCAGCCAGTTCAGCGCCGACTACGTGCGGAACTTCCGCCGCTGGATGGGAGACGACCCCGAGGTGCCGCACCTGGCCGTGCACCACTTCGGCTACATGTACCTCGCCGGCGACGAGCGCTTCGCCGCCACGCTGCGCGCCGGCCAGAGAATGCAGTCCGCCCTCGGCGCCGGGACGGTCATCATGTCCCCCGACGAGATCGCCGCGGCGTACCCCTTCTACAACGTCGACGACATCGTCTGCGGCAGCCACAACACCGTCGACGAGGGCTGGTTCGACTCGGCCACGATGTTCGACTGGTGGCGCCGCAAGGCCCGTCTCGCAGGCGTCGAGTACCTGACCGGCGAGGTCACCGCCATCGACCGCTCCGAAGGCAGGATCGGTGGCGTGAGGCTGGCCAGCGGCGAGACCGTCGCCTGCGGCGCACTCGTGAACGCCGCGGGGCCGCGGGCCGCCGCCACCGCCAGGATGGCCGGCCTGGAGCTGCCCGTCGAGCCCCGCAAGCGCTACACCGTCGTCTTCGACGCCTCCGAACCGCTCCCCCGGGCGCTGCCGCTCACGATCGACCCGACCGGCGTGCACGTCCGCAGCGACGGAGACGTCTACGTGGCGGGGTCGACACCGGCGATCGACCCCGCCGTGGGGTTCGATGATTTTCGCATGGACTCCGACGTCTGGGAGGAGCAGATCTGGCCGGTGCTGGCACACCGTGTCCCCGCCTTCGAGCGAGCCAAGGCATTGAGCCAGTGGGCCGGGCACTACGCCCACAACACCCTGGATCACAACGCCGTGATCGGCCCCCACACCGCGGTCGCCAACTTCATCTTCATCAACGGATTCTCGGGCCACGGCATGCAGCAGTCCCCCGCCATGGGTCGAGGCGTGTCCGAACTCATCACCTACGGCGAGTACCGGACCCTCGACCTCAGCCCGCTCGGCTACGGCCGCGTAGCCCGCGGCGAGCCCTTCCCGGAGACCGCGATCATCTGAACGAAGCGACACCGCTCCCCGGTGCGGCACACAGGACTGAGACGGCGAACACGGCAGGTCCGGAAATCCACTATCTCATACTGCCTCGCGTGTAATTTGACTGGTGGGCCACCCCATTCGGGTGACGGCGACCGCAGGAATGCCGAACGAAGGGATGTGTCGTGTCAGGACTCCGGCGACAGATCGGTGCCGCTCTTGCCGCGGTGGCGGCGGTTTCGGTGATCTTGGGATCTGCTGCTCCGCTGCTCGGACAGGACGGTGGGCAGGCGCGGAACCGGCTGGTGGCGATCACGACTCCGGCCAACGCCGGCACCTACAAGGTGTCCTGGCGGACATTGGGAGGCTGCGACCCCGGGGCCGGCACGTCGGGAATGGCAGGCCAGGTCACGCTGACGGTGCGGGCCCTCGGCTCGCCCGACGCCGACCCGACGCCCGGCGAGCTCACGGGCACCCCGGTGACCGAGGTCGTGGTGGTCAGCCCGCGATGCGTCTACGAGTGGACCGTCATGATGATCGAGGCGACCACGAACGGGAACTGCCTGGTGGGACCGACCCCGTTCCGACCCGACGACGACTTCAGGCTCACCATCACCCTGGACGACCCGGACACCGACTGCAGCAGGGAGTCCCGCATCGTGATCCGTCTGAATCCTGCCGTTGCGGTCGGACGCGACGCCACCGACCACAACGCCATCCGTCGCGCTGCCTTCAGCGCGACGGCCGTGCCCACGGCGCAGTCCCCCAACGGCTGTTCCGCCACCAGCAGCGCCACCTCGAAAGTGAACGACCGTGGCACACAGACTGAGACCGACGACACCGTCACGGTCGAGTTGCAGGTGGTGCACGTCACCGCAGCCGGCGAGCCCTGCCGCTACGACGTGACGCTCGACGGGCCCGGCCAGCTCGTCGTCACCTTCGAAGGGCGGAAGCTGGAAGTCCTGGAGGACATTGCCGGCATGGCCACGATCGACGTCAGCGTCCGCGTGGTGGACAGGACCATCTTCCTGCTGCAGACCGTCGTCGGCGACTCCGGCGGCACCAACGTGCAGTACGCCTTGTCGACGGAGTGCGAAGCGCCGTCGCCACTCCCCGTCGTGATGCCGCCAGGCCCCGAGAACCAGGGCATCTGGGAGGTCGAGGAGATCCCCTTCGTCGAGCTGCGGGAGGGCCGCTACAACATCACAGCCGCGATCGCGGACGACCCCGGCGCCGAGGATGCGTTCGACGGTGTCGCCGCCCGCGCGCTCGGCACCGGCGGCGAGGTCTGCACCGCCACCGTCTCGCTCACCGGCCTGCCCCCGCAATGCACCGCGGAGGCCACCGACATCTCCATCGACCTGGCCACTTCTGCCGAACGCGTGATCTTCGAGTTCAAGATGACCTGCAACGGCGCTGCGCCCGACTCGACCGGCTAGGGCGCCGTCGGCGCACCGCCACAGGAGCCGGGGCCGGACCGGGTCGCAGCCGTCCGGCACAGCAGCCGCTCACTTCAGACGGCGTTGCCCATCTGCCGCGTGAACTCGCGGGCGAGGGCCCGGTTGATGTCGTCGGGCACGGGCTGGGCACCGTGCGGGAGGGAGGCGTGGGCCATCGCCACGCGTTCGAGCGAGCGAGCCTGCATGGCGAAACCCATGTCCATAGACTCGATGGTGTTGCCCTTGGGTTGGCTGCCGGCGAGGTTGAACATCCGACCCTCTGCGATCAGATCGATGGTCCTGCCGTCTTCGAGAACGTGCCGGGCGAGAACATTCCCGAGGAGGATCCGCTCGGCGGTCTGTGCGTTGAGCGCCGGAACATCGATCTCCCGGTCGAAGTGGCCCGTGTTCGCCAGCAGGATCCCGTCGGGCGCCAGCGCGAGCTCGTCGGCGCCGATGACTCCATCGACCCCAGTGGCGGTGATGGCGACGTCCGCATCGGCGATCAGCGCGGCGACGGCGCCGACCCTGAAACCGTCGAGCGCCGCTTCGAGCGCCTTGATCTCGTCTATCTCGGCAACGGTGACCTCGGCCCCGTTGGCTCTCATGTAGTGCGCGATGCCGCGCCCGCACCAGCCGTAGCCCACGATCATGAACCGCTTGCCCTGCGGCATGAGGTTGGTGATCCGGCAGAAGGACTCATACGTCGACTGGCCGACCGCGTGCTTGTTCTCGACGAGCGCCTTGAGCGGCGTGTCGTTGATCACGATGACGGGGAAGTTCAGATGCGGCGCCAACTCCCCGGCGAGGATGTTGTGTCCCGACGTCGTCTCCTCGGTCCCGCCGAGGACCGCCAGACCTCGGTCGACGGCCCGGCGCGCCAGGTCGGCGCCGTTGTCCAGCAGGATGTCCGGATTCGAGTCCAGGACCGACTCCACGTGGCCCAGGTGACGCTCGAGGGAGTCCGAGCCGCTCCCGCGGGCGTCGATCTCCTGCTCGTTCAGGTAGGCGACGACATCGTCCTGCGATGTGCCGTAGTTGCCCGTGGCCACGATGTCGGCACCGCCGGCCTTGAGGGCCAGCAGCAGGACCGCGGTCTTCACCTCGAGATGCAGCGACACCCCGATGCGCCGTCCGGCGAAGGGCCGGGTGGTCTCGAACTCCGCGGCGATCCGACCGAGCAACGCCATGTTCGACGAAGTCCAGAGCAAGCGATGCGCGGTTTCGTCGCCCATAGCGGCAACCCTCCCGATCCGATCCCGCGGCCGGTCTGACCGGCCGCAGCCTAGAAGAGCGCCGGGCAATAGGCAGTCGTCACCGACGGCCCTGGATGCCTGCCCCGGATCCAGCCCGGGGCAGGCACCTCGCCGAAATGACTATGCAGAGGTTCGTGGGCGGGGCCGGTGCTTGACGGCCCCGCCCACGGAGTCATGAGGGATCGACCCTCGGGAGGATCAGCCCCCTAGGTGATCAGCCCTCGAACTTGTGTGCCACCTGGTCGAGGATCTCGAGGTGACGCTCGGAGTCGACGGCGACCTGATCGGCGATCTCGCCGTCGGGCCCGAAGATCCGGACCACGGGGATGACCGCGTTGATGCCGCCGGGGCTGAAGGTGGCCGGACCGGTCACACCCTCGTAGTCGACGTCGGTGCCTGCCCTGATGAGGGCCAGGCAGTTGCTGTACGTGTAGCACTTCGTGCCGGGTGCGGAAGACACCTTGAACATGGCCGGCGCCCAGTCCGAGCCGTTCACCGAGCCCGCCTCCTCGATCGCCAGCGCCGTGACGATCAGCAGGTCGTAGGTGGTGAAGGAGTAGGGATCATCGGCAATCGTGTGCTGGGTGTATTCGGGGTTGCCGTCCCAGAGCGGCTGGTAGAAGTCCCAGGCCGGGTTGTCCTGGCGGTGGAACGACGGGTAGGCCACCACCTCGTGCGCCGCCAATGCCTCGGCGGTCGCCGTGGCGGCGAACTCGGGCTCGGACCAGCCGACCTCACCGATGATCGTTCCGGCCCAGCCCGCCTCGGCGAACTGCTTCACCATGATGGCGCTCTCGGTGGCCTGGGCGAGGATGATCACGGCGTCGGGCGCCGCGTCCACGGCCCGCTGCACCTCGGTCCGGTACGAGGCCTGCTCGCCGGGGGCGTCGATGCGTTCCAGCAACTCGATGCCGATGACGTCCAGCGCCTTCTCGGTGGCGTCCGCGGTGAGCTGGTAGCCGGCGGTGGGCGTGGTCATGATGACCACCGCCTCCGCACCGAGGGCCTCGGCGTAGAGAGCGTCGGTGACTCCCTGGCCCTCGTCGCTGCCCTGTGCCCGGAAGATCGGCTCGCCGGGGCGCCCGCCCACGTTCACGGGGATCACGCCGCCGTGCACCGTCGGCATGAGCGGCCCGTCGTTGTCCTCCTGCCAGTCCAGCATGAAGTCCCGGTACGTGAAGTACTCGTGGGCCGAACTCAACACGATGTCGACCCCGTCCTGCTCGAGCAGCTTGCGGACCGCCTGGGCCTCGCCGACCGTGCCGATGTCCTCGTGGATGATCTCGATCGGTCGCCCGAGTGGCGGATCCAGGTTGATGACCTCGTAGACCGGGAAGTTCACCTGTGATGCCAGGAGGTCGCCGACCGAGGCGAAGTCGCCGGTGAAGTAGGCGAGGTCGCCCAGCAGGATCGGCTCAGCCTCCTCCGGTGCCGGAGGTGGCTCGGGAGCCGGCTCCGGCGGCGGTGGCGGTTCGGGATCCGGCGATGGAGCCGGGGCGGGAGCGGGCTGCGGCGCCGCGGCACCGTCGTCGTCGTCCCCGCAGGCGGCCGCTACGAGGCTGACCGCCAGTAGAACTGCACCCGCTCGCCACATCCAGCTGCGCGAGCGCTTGGTGCCCGCAGCCTGTCTGTGTGATTTTCTCATATCTTGTATCCTTTCCTCAGTTGGTCGGTTGTGAGGTCGTGGGCGTCGACGATCGTCATCGCCTCACCGAGGCTGAGCACCATTGCCCGGTCGGCCACTTCGAGGGCCTTCGTGGCGTTCTGCTCGGTGATGATTATCGCCACCTGCTTGTTCTCGTGGATCCAGCGGATCCGGTCGAAGAAGTTCTCGACGTAGAGCGGGGACAGACCGGCCGTCGGCTCGTCCAGCAGCAGGAGTTTGGCGTCCTGCATCAAGGCCCTGCCCGCCGCCACCATCTTCGTCTCCCCGCCGCTGAGAGTGCCGGCCCTCTGGTTGCGCAGGCCGGCAAGCGCCGGGAACAGCTCCATGATCTCGTCGATGCGCTCGCCGCGCGCCTGCTTGGCGACCAGACCGCCGACGCGCAGGTTGTCCAGCACGGTGAGGTCGGGGAACACGCCCCGCTCCTGGGGGACGAAGCCGATGCCCAGGGCGGCGATGCGCCAGGGCGGCATGGCCGAGATCGTCTCCCCGTTGAATCGGATCCGCCCCGATGTGAGCGGCAGCAGGCCGGCGATGGCCGAGAGCAGCGTGGTCTTGCCGGCTCCGTTCGCCCCGAGGATGGCGAACACCTCCTCGCCGACAGTGAAGTCCAGGCCCTTGATGACGTCGATGTCCTCGTAGCCGGTCCAGACGCCGCCCGCCTCAAACATGACCGCTCCCGAGGTACTTCTCCACCACGGTGCTGTGCGCGCGGATGTAGTCGGGATCGCCCTCCAGAATGACATCCCCCTCGGCCATGAAGTGCACGGTGTCGCTGAAGCCCCAGATGACGTCCAGGTCATGCTCCACGATGACCACCGACATGCCTTCGGCCACCTTGGTGCGCAGCACGTCGATGACCTGGGCGGTCACGTCATCGGGCAGGCCTGCCGTGGGCTCGTCCAGCAGCAGGATCTTGGGCTTCAACAGCAGGCAGCGGATCAGGTCCAGCAGCTTCTTCTCGCCGGCGGAGTGAGCGAAGCCGCCCGGCTCGGAGAACTCGAAGAGATCCAGGTAGCTCTGGATCTCCTCACCGTGGGACTCCAGGAGTTGGCGCTCGCGGTAGATCCGGTGAGGCCGCTCGTCGGGGCGCTGCGCCACGGCGAGCAGCAGCGAGTCCCAGATGGTCAGACCCGCGAAGTCCTGAGTCACCTGGTTCGTCTTCACGACGCCGAGTGCAGCGATCCGGTGTGGCGCCAGCTTCGACAGCATGACCTGCGAAGAGCCGTCTTCGAGTGCCACGGTCCCGGTGTCGGCCCGGGTGGAGCGCATGATGAGACGCATCAGGGTTGTCTTGCCCGCCCCGTTCGGGCCGATGAGGCCTTCGACGGGCCTTGCCCCCAGCACCAGCTCGTCGATGTTCACCACGGTCTGCTCATCGAAGCTCTTGGTGAGCCCGCTGATGCGGATCGTGGCCCGGCAGCCTGGGCTGCTGCCGTTGCCCTCAGACACGGGAGAGTCCCTTCACGTGACGCTCCCGGCGCATCCGGCCCAGCAGCCCCAGCGGACGGAACAGCAGCACGAAGATCAGCAGCGCCCCGAAGATGATCTGCTTGGTGACCGGGAAGGCGTGTTCCAGCACCTCCCTGGGCAGGGGCACGTACAGCTTGATGGCGATGTCGAACAGCCCCACGGTCAGCACTGCTCCCACGAAGGCTCCCCAGGGCCGCTGCTGGCCACCCAGCACCAGGGCGGTGATCACCGACACGGTGATGGCCACGGTGAGCTGGGTGGGGAACAGGAAGTGCACGATCGGGCCGTAGAGACCGCCCAGGGCGCCCATGCCGGCCGAGGTGAGCGCCATGATCCCGACCTTGGTGCGCTTGACCGGCTTGCGCAGGCTGCGAGCCAGCGGCTCGTTGGTGCCGGTGGCGATCAGCAGACGCCCGTAGGGCGAGCGGTGGACCCGCCGGGCGTACCAGAGCAGCACGCCGGTGACGCCGAAAAGGATCCCCAGCCACGCCAGATCGGTGCGTGCACCGACATCGAAGGGGAAATCGATGGTGCCCAGACCCACGCGGCCGCCCGTGATGTCCTTCTCGCTGTCGATGGCCAGGTACACGATGGTCGCCACGGCCAGCGTGGCGGCCAGCACGCCGTCGTCGTCGAGGTCGGCGATGACCCAGCCGGCGATGAGACCGAGCACGCCGCCCGCCGCGGTCGCCACCAGCAGGGCCGGCCAGAACCCCACGCCGTAGGTCACCTGCATGATCCCGAAGGCGTAGAGACCCGCGCCCCAGAACCCGGCCACGCCGAAGTTGCCGATACCGGTGACACCGAGTTGTAGGTGCAAGAGAATGCCGAGTCCCACAATCATCATCAGCGTGTAGGTCCCGAAGATCAGGAACGCCGGCGACCCGAAGAGGTAATCCCAGACGGCGCTCATCGCTCAGACCTTGGCCAGCTCACGAAGGCGGTTGCCCCGCAGCTTCAACACGATGATGAAGGCCACCAGCAGCACGATCTCGGCCCGCAGCGGGGCGATCTCCAGCTTCAGGGCCGACAGCAGCACGCCGGTTCCCATGCCGGCCAGGATCACGCCCCGCAGACCCCGCGCCCCGCCCACCAGCACCACGAGCAGGGTCAGCAGGAAGCGATCCCAGCCCAGTCCCGGCTTGGCCGAGGAGCCGACGCCCCAGAAGGCACCCGCCAGACCGCCGGCCGCGCCCGCCATGAACCACATCACCAGGGTCGTCAGGAGCGGGTTGATGCCGCTCACCTTGGCCAGGTCGGCGTCGCTGGCCAACGCCCGCACCTGGCGTCCCCAGACGGTCTTCTGCACGAACAGGTAGAAGAGCAGCGCCAGGACGACCACCAGGATGAAGGCGGTGAGCTGGAAGGAGGTGAACCCCACGCCGAACAACTTCATGAAGCGCGGCGGCGGCGTCTCGAAGAAGCGGGCCTCGTAGCCGAACACGAACTGCAGGCCGTAGCGCAACAGCACCGAGAGTCCCAGCGAGATGATGATCACCTCGACCGGGCCCACGCCCCGGCGCTCGGCCGTGCGGAACACCACGAAATAGGTGACGCAACTCAGCACGCCGGCCAGGATCCCGGAGACGGCCAGGCTCAGGTAGAAGCTGGCCGCGAAGGCGACGTTGATCCACTGCGCGAAGTAGGCGCCCAGCGTGACGGTCTCGGCGAAGGCCACGTTGATGACCTTGCTGAGGTTGTAGATCAGGGCCATGCCCATGGCCGCCAGCACCAGCGGCGCCTGCTCGGTCAGGCCGATGATCACGGCTTTGGCGATGAAGTCCACGCTGGATTCCTCAGCAGCCCGCGGCGGCGGCCGTCACAGTGTTCCCCTCCACCGCGATCGGCCGGCTACATCCCCGCCATGGCGGGATCCTTGTGCCACTTCCCGTCCTTCATGATCCCGACCAGGTTGTCGTGGTCCTGGAGCACGGTGATGTCGCTGGACGGGTCGCCGTTGACCAGCAGGAGGTCCGCCAGGTAGCCCGGCGCCACGCGGCCCAGCTCGTCGGGGCGCCCGAAGATCTCCCCCCCGAGGACCGTGGCGGCCCGGATCGTCTCCATCGGCGTGAAGTCGAGCAGTTCCACGAAGTGCTGCAGGTCGCGGGCGTTGGTGCCGTGCGGCGTCCAGGCGAAGCCGTAGTCGCCGCCGGGCAGCACGCGCACGCCCCGCTTGTGGATCTCCTTGAGCCCGATGATCGAGTGCTCGAGTTCGTCCTTGTAACCGACGGCCTCGGCGGCCTCCTGGGGATAGCCGAAGTCGGCCGCCTCGTACAGGGTGGCATACAGCCAGTGCAGGCCCGGCGCCACGAACACGTCGTCGCGGCGCTCCTCCATTATGTCCGCCGCCTCGTCGTCGATGTAGCTGGCGTGGTAGATGATGTCGACGCCCTGGCGCAGGCACTGCTTGATGGAGTCGGTGCTGCGGGCATGGGCCGCGACCTTCTTGCCGACCCGGTGGGCCTCGACGACCGCGGCGCGAACCTCCTCGTCGGTCATGTAGGTGTCCTTGGCCCAGACGCGCTCGGTGATCGACTCACCCGAGAGGATCAGCTTGATGTTGTCGACGCCCTGGCCGCACATCTCCCGCACGGCGCGCGCCATCTCGGTAGCGCCGGAGACCTCGCGCGTGATTCCGTAGACCAGCACGCCGGCGGGCGTCGCGAGTTCCTGGCCGCAGGCCAGATAGCGGGGCCCCGGGACCATGCCGGCGTCGATGGCGTCGCGGGCGGCGATGTCGATGCGCTCCTTGGCCGAGGCGGCGCCGACGCACATCGTGTACCCCGAGTCCAGCAGGATGCGCGCCGACTCCACGGCCACGATCGTGTGGTCCTCCACGGGCATGCCCGCCAGGGCGTCGAGGCTGCCGCCGCTGTTCCAGGTGAAGTGGGTGTGGGCGTCGCACAGGCCCGACATGAGCGTCATGCCGCGGCCGTCGATCACCCGTTGACCATCGTGGGGCAGTGCCCCGCCGTCGGTGGCGATATCGGCGATGCGGCCGTCGGCCACGCTCACCTCGCCGGCGACGGGACCCTCGGCGTTGCCGTCCAGGATGTTGACGTTCGTGAACAGGGTGCTTCCCATGCTCCCCTCCCTTGTCTCTGTCGTTCTCTTGTCGGCTGTCGAGTGTTCGGGAGCCCGGAGCCCCGGCTACGGAACTCAGGCCGTCTTCAGGAAGTCCGCCAGCAGGGCGTTCACCTCGCCGGGGGCCTCCAGCGTGGTCCAGTGCCCGATGTCATCGATGACCACGGCGGTGGCGTCGACGAACTCGCCGGTGATGGCACCCAGTGCGTCCGGCGGGCAGACCATGTCCTCGGTGCCGGTGACGCCCAGCACCGGGCAGGTGACCCGCGAGATGTCCGGCGGGCTGGAGCCGCCGAGCGCCTCGCAGGCAGCCGCATAGCCCTCGGCGGACTGGCGCTGCAGCAGTTCCTTGATCATTGCGCACACCACCGGGCGGTCGGCGCGGGTCACCGCCGACACCGCGCCCTGCGAGATGCCACCGGCCACCGCGGCCATGCCCTGGGCCCGCACCAGCGCAGCCCGGTCGGCCTGGGCACTGCGGGCCGCGTCGGGCAGGTTGCGCACCGGGCCCAGGAAGGCGGCGGCCCGGACACGCTCGCCGGCGATGGCCAGCACCTGCTGCGCCACGAGCGTGCCCATGGAGTGCGACACCAGGGCGACTTCGGCAAGCTCCAGATCGTCCATGAGCGCCACCACGTCATCGGCCCAGTTCTCGATGGAGATGGGGCCGACCATAGGGCTCATACCGTGCCCGTTGAGGTCGAAGGTCACGATGCGGTGGGAGTCCCCCAGCGCGGCGATCTGCGGCCCGTAGATGTTGCACGTGCCTCCGAGGCCGTGGATACCCACGACGGCGGGGCCGTCGCCGGTCTCCTCGACCCAGACGTGCTTGTTTCCGAGGGCGCGAAAGCCTGTGGCCATGGTTCATCCAATCCTGTTCGTGAGTGTTCCGATGGGTTCGATGGTTGCCGACACCTCGTCGCCGGGCGTCAGGAAGCGCGGCGGGTCGAAGCCGATGCCAACGCCGGCGGGCGTGCCGGTGGCGATCACATCGCCGGGCACCAGGGTCATGCCGGCGGACAGGTCGCGGATGAGCGTCGGGACGTCGAAGATCAAGTCCGCTACCGAGGCATTCTGGCGGAGCTCGCCGTTGACGCGGCACTCCACGACCGTATTGGCGAGGTCGACCTCGTCCGCGGTCACCACCGCCGGCCCCATGGGACAGAAGGTGTCCAGGCCCTTGCCCAGCAGCCACTGGCGGTGGGTCTGCTGGCGGTCCCTGGCCGTGACGTCGTTGACGATCGTGTAGCCGAAGACGTGGTCGAGGGCGTCCTCGAGGGCGATGTCCCTCCCACCGCGGCCGATCACGACCGCCAACTCGGCCTCGTAGTCCAGCTTCGAGGTGAGGTGCGAGTGCGATTCGATCACGTCGCCGGGGCCGATGACCGAGGTGAAGGGCTTCGAGAAGACGATCGGCGCGGTGGGGATGACGTCGGTGGGTGTCGCGGCGCCGGCGGAGGCGTCGAACCCGCTGGTGGTGAACTCCAACGCGTGCGCCCGGTAGTTCTTGCCGATGCAGAAGATGTTGCGCGGGAACGAGCCGATGGGCGCCAGCAGCCGGGCACCGGCGAGGGCGATCGGTTCGCCGAACTCCACATCGGCGGCAGCGACCTCGCCCCTGATGATCGGGTGCAGGTCACGAACGGGCTGACCGCCCATCCGAACGCGCCTCAACTGACCGTCGCCGCGCGCTGCCACGACCGCGCCGGAGTCGTCACGTATCCGGCACCAGGCGGTCATCGGCCGGCCCTGGCGTGCGGACGGAGCACAGCGACCGCCCCTTCCGGTGCGGCCGCTGTGGCGATTCCTACAGAGGAGTTGGCGCTCGGTGCGATTGGAGATCCCCCGACCAGTGCGCGATCAGTACGGGCGACTGCTCAGAGTAATCGAAGGACACCGGCGCATTCCGCGGGTCATCGTCTCGCCCAGCGGACAGCAGCAGGTGCGTCCCGATCCCGACCGCTTGGATCATCAGGGTCGCCGAGGCTGTGCTGAGTTCGGGATCGAAGATTCCCTAAAAAAGCATGCGCGAACAATACAGAACTGCTGCGCCTCACCTGAACCGACGGCCTGGATGCCTCCGTCGGAGCCGGTGCCTATTGCGTGACCGGACCGCGCCAGTTGACGCGCGGGAGTCGCTTCTCCTTGTCGACGAACGGCAGGGTGTCCACTGTGGCTTCGTGTGGCGTTCCGGCGCGGTCGTGCAGCACGACCGTCTTGCCGAGCCAGTCGCCGCCGGGCAACGGCCGCTCGAAGCGCACGTAACCGACGCCGACCTCCAGCGTGGGCGACCACGTTCCGATCGTGACGTGCCCGACGGGGCCGTTGCCGGCATGGACCCGCAGACCTGCCTCGGGTGTCGCCGTGGCGCAGAGGAGGCCGAACAGCAACTGGCTGCGGTCGGCGCCTTCGAGGGCGGCCCGGCCGATGAAGTCGTCCTTGTCGAGTCTGACGAACTGGCCGAGACCCGCATCGAACGGCGTGAGATCCGGCTCGATGTCGGTGCCGTTGTCCAGGATCCCGGATTCGATGCGCCGGATGCCCATCGACGACGCCGAGCTGAACTCCATGCCGATCGGCTCGCCGCAGGCGAGCAGATCGTCCCAGAGAGCACCGTGATCGGTCGGTTCGGGGCCGCTGTTGCAGTAGATCTCGATCCCCATCTCGCCGGTCCAGCCGGTGCGGGAGACCCACAACCTCTGGCCGCAGACGTCGAAGTAGCCGGCGTGGAAGTACTTGAAGTCGCTCCGCAACCCCCCGCCGATCGCCGCGTCCAGCACGTCCAGCGACTTCGGTCCCTGGATCTGCAGCACCCGGGAGTTGGGATCGGAGACCTCCGCGTCCAGCCCGAGCGCGTTCGCCTTCAGCCAACTCTCGAACTCGCCGTTCGCCTTGACGTACCAGAAGCGATCCTCCGCCAGCCGCATCACCACGCCGTCCATCAGCACGGTGCCGTCGGAGTTGCAGGCGATGCCGTAGCGGCAGCGGCCGACGCCGAGCGTCTCGACTCTGCACGCCAGCACCCTCTCGAGCAGCCTGGCGGCGTCGGGGCCGATGATCTCCAGCGGCTTCTCCGGCACGTCGTACAGCAGCACCCCGCGGCGCAGCTTCCAGTACTTGGAAGTCGGGTCCTCGTCGGCGGTCATCTTGGCGGGGTACAAGCGGTCGCAATAGAGGCAGAAGACCGTCTGATCGGTGACGTACCGGTCGGCGAAGGGCGACTGTTCGAGCCGGAACGAACTCAGCGCCACCGTGTCGAACGACTCGATGTAGAAGCGCTTGCCACGCGTCATGTGTGCCTCGAATGCCAGGTGAACAGCGGGCTCAGGGTAGCGGGGCGCCCCTCGGGGCGGCCCGCAGGCCCGGAGCCGTCGCCGCTACGGGTGGACGCCGACCCGGAGGCGCGGCTGCGCTGCCAGGACTTGGGCAACGGCGGACACGATCAGTTCGTGCTCGGCCTCGTGGATCCTCCGGCGCAACACCTCGAGCGTGTCGCCGGGCCCGATGGGCACCTCCGACGATGCGACCGGGGGACCGTCGTCGACGCCCTCATCGGGCACGTAGTGGACCATGATGCCGGTCCGGCTGATCCGGCCGGCCTCGTAGGCCTCCCAGGCGGCGGCGATGGCGCCGGAGCCGGGGAATTGTCCGGGCAGGGCCGGATGCAGGTTGATGATCCGGTTGGGGAACCGCTCCAGGAACGACGACGACAGCAGGTGCATCCAACCCGCCAGCACGACGAGATCCGGTTGGGCGTCGGCAGCCAGATCGGCCAGGTCGGCGTCGTAGCGGCGCCGGTCCGCCGTGGGGGTCCAGACGCCGTCTCCGGATGCCGTCGCGGTGATGGGTCCGTTGCCGGCTGCGAGCCGAGCCTGCTTGCGGTAGGGGGCCAGCGGCCGGTAGTGGACCGGAATGCCGGCCTGCTCGGCCCGGAGGCGGGCCCCGGCGCCCCGGCGGTTGATGATCACGGACGCCACCTCGGCGTCGAGGCGCCCGCCGACGATGGCGTCGAGGATGGCGCCAAGGTTCGTGCCGGCACCCGAGGCCATGACCACCAGCCGGCCCGTCACCGCCAATCCCCGTCCAGTACGACCCGGCCCGCGCCGGTGCCGGCGATGTCGATGACCGATCCGATCACGCTGTGTCCCTGGCTGATGAGGGACCCGGTGTCCGCCTCGTCGACGACCGCCACCAGGCCGATCCCCATGTTCCAGACCCTGAACGCCTCGGCATCGGCCAGTTCGCCCCAGTCCACCAGGGTTGCGAACAGCTCGGGCACCGGCCAGGCGCCGAGATCCACACGGGCGCCGAGATGTGCGGGCAGCACCCGGGGCAGGTTGTCGAGGAAGCCGCCGCCGGTGATGTGGGCCAGGGCCTTCGGCTCGACGCCGGCCTCGGTGAACTCTTCGACGGTGGGCAGGTAACTGCGGTGCGGTGCCAGCAGGGCATCGATCAGGCCGGTGTCGGCGGCCGCGCCGCGACGCCCCGCGAGCAGTTGGCGGATGAGCGAGTAGCCGTTGGTGTGCGGCCCCGAGCTTGCCACCCCCACCAGCGCGTCGCCGACCCGGATCGTCTCCGGTCGGGGCCAGAGCCGGTCTCGCCGGGCAGCTCCCACGATGGTTCCGACCACGTCGGTCGCCCCCGGCACGTAGACGCCCGGCATCTCCGCCGTCTCCCCGCCGAGCAGGGCACAGCCGGCAGCCCGGCAGGCGTCGGCAATGCCGGCCACTATCTCGGCCACCACCTCGGGCACGAGCCGGGCCATGGCGATGTAGTCGAGGAAGAACAATGGTCGGGCGCCGTGCACGGCGATGTCGCCGATGCAGTGGTTGACGAGATCCTCGCCGATCCCCCGCCAGCGCCCGTAGCGGGCGGCCAGTTCCGCCTTGGTACCAACGCCGTCGGTGGAGGCCACCAGGACGTGCTCTGCATCGAGCCCCGTTACGGCGTACATCCCCCCGAAGCCGCCCGGCGCCGAGAGCACGTTCGGCGTACGGGTCGATGCCACGGACTCGGCCAGCAGCGCCACCGCCCGGTTGCCGGCATCGATGTCCACGCCGGCGGCCCGGTAGCCGGTGGCGGGTGCCGGAGCCGGTGTTGCAGGCATGTGCACGCCCAGCGGTGACGGGGTGGGGCTCAAGGGTGGGCTCCGGTTCGGGAGAGCCCGATGTCGGCCCGGTGCTGGGCGCCGCCGAAGCCTATGGCGGCCACCCCGCGGTAGGCCCGGTCGGTGGCGGCGGGCAGGTCGGGCCCGGTCGCCGTCACCGACAGGACCCGCCCGCCGGTGGCGTGGACCGCCCCGTCGATGATCCCGGTGCCCGCGTGGAAGACCACGCAGCCCTTCTCGGCGGCGGCGTCCAGCCCGGAGATCGGCACAGGTTCGCTGGAAGCGCCCGGATAGCCGGCAGAGGCCATGACGATCGTCACCGACGCCTCCGCCGTCCACTCGATGGACACGTCATCCAGCGAACCGGTGGCGCAGGCCACCATGATCTCGAACAGGTCGCTCCGCAGCAGCGGTAGCACTGCCTGCGTCTCGGGATCGCCGAAACGGCAGTTGAACTCGATGACCTTGGGCCCGTCGCCGGTGAGCATGAGCCCGGCGTAGAGCAGCCCGCGGTAGGGGGTGCCTGCCCGCTCCAGCGCGGCCAGCGTCGGTGCGATGATCTCGCCCTCGATCTGCTCGATCAACCCACCGTCGGTGGCGGGCGAGGGAGCGAAGGCCCCCATTCCCCCGGTGTTCGGCCCTTCGTCGCCTTCGAGCAGCCGTTTGTGGTCCTGCGCAGGCGGAAGCACGGCGAACCTCTCGCCGTCGCAGAAGGCCAGCACCGAGACCTCGCGGCCAACGAGTCGCTCCTCCAGCAGGATCTGCTCGCCGGCGGACCCGAACCGCCTGTCCACGAGCATCGCCCTGATGGCGGCGGCTGCCTCGGCGGGCAAGGGCGTCATCGTCCCCGAGACCCCCGCCGAGGCAGCCGCCGCCATCAGGGCGATGCTCGTGGACAGGCGGTTCGGGTCCGCCGGCGAGCAGATCCTGCTGGAG
>CAZTZI010000057.1:0-25339 GCA_964618115.1 uncultured Acidimicrobiales bacterium | reverse complement strand
GCCCAGTACGGGGACGAGAAGTTGCGAAGCGGCTACCTGTACCAGATGTACGCCTACCTGCGATCGCAGGAACGTGCTGACGATCAGCAGTCGCAGACCGCCTCGGGACTGCTGTTGCATCCGTCGGTAGGGCATGACGTCGACGAGGAGGCCACCATTCAGGGCCACCGGATGCGCTTCGCCACCGTGGACTTGGCGGCGGCCGGTCCGGCGATCAGAGAGCGGCTGCTCTTCTTGGCTGGCGTCGAATAGCCGTCTAGCAGGCGCCGTCGTCAGCGCGACACCGGCACCCCGTCTCCACGCGGGCTCAGAACCGATCAGTCGATGAGGAAGCCGCCGTTGATGTCCATCACCTCGCCGGTGATGAACCCTGCCTCCTCGCTGGCCAGGAACACCACGGCGGCGGCGATGTCGGCCGGCTCGCCGAGGCGCCCCACGGGGATCCGGCCGGCCAGGTCGGCGATGCCCGCCACCATGGCGGTGTTGATCAGTGCGGGCGCCAGCGCGTTCGAGGTGATGCCGTCGGCTGCGTACTCGGTGGCGATGGACTTGGCCAGCGCCATGATGGCCGCCTTCGAGGCGCCGTAGGCCGCGGTCTCCTTGGCTCCGCCCGTCTTGCCCGCCGAGGAGCCGAGAGCGATGAGACGGCCGTAGCCCTGCTCCTGCATCCCCGGAAGCACCCGGCGGGCGCACAGGAATGCACCCGTGGTGTTGACGGCCATCATCTGGTTCCAAGCCTCGAGCGTGGTCTCCGCCAGCGGTCGGATCCAGAAGATCCCGGCGTTGTTGACCAGGATCGACACCGTCCCCCAAGTCTCCTCGACGGTCGTGAAGGCGGCGTCGACGGAGGCCTCGTCGGTCACGTCGCAGTGGACGAACAGCCTGCGCTCGCCGCCGTCGAGAGCCGGCTCGGGGCCGTTCACGTCGAGGTACGCCGTGCGGGCGCCCTTGGCGACGAGAGCGTCGGCCACGGCTCGGCCGATGCCCCTGCCGGCGCCGGTGACCACCGCCACGCGCCCTTCGAACCCACCGAAGGAGGGCGCCGGTGGTTCACTGGTCGCTGCGGCGTCTGTGCTCTCGGAGTTCATGTGTACCGTCCGGGCCGGTTGCGGGTCAGGGGCACGTTATCCCCGGATGTTCGGTCACGGCCTACTCTGTGCCGCCGGGGTGAGGCGGTGTCCGGCCCCTGGTAGCGGTACCGGAGTTTCGGAGCTCCGGTGATGGAAACGGGAGGTCTCCTCATGGGTGGTTCGGGCAAGGTGCGGGTCGGGGTCATCGGTGCCGGCTCCTGGGCGGTCAGCAACCACATTCCCGTGCTGGCGGGACGCGACGACGTCGAGTTGGTCTCGGTGGTGCGCAAGGGGGCCGAAGCCCTGCAGTTCGTGCAGGACCGGTTCGAGTTCGCGCATGCCAGCGAGGACTACCGGGACGCCCTCGAGCAGGGACTCGACGCGGTCGTCGTGGCGGGCCCCTCGGTGTTGCATCACGAGCACGCCAAGGCGGCGCTGGAGGCCGGGGCGAACGTGCTGTGCGAGAAGCCGGTCACGATCGATCCCGCCGACGCCTGGGACCTGCACGAGACCGCCGAGCGTCTGGGACGCCACTACCTCATCTCCTTCGGCTGGCATTACGGCCCGCTGGGGATCGAGGCGAAGCGTCTGATGACCGAGGCCGGCGGCGTCGGCGACATCGAGCACGTCATGGTGCAGATGGCCTCGGGCACCCGCGAGCTGCTGAAGGCCACCGGCGCCTACGAGGGTTCGGCTACCGATCTCATGCCGGACTGGGACACCTGGACCGACCCGAAGGTCTCCGGCGGCGGCTACGCGCCGGCGCAGCTCAGCCACGCCATGGGCATGGCGCTTTGGCTCACCGGCGACCGGGCGGCGCAGGTCTTCGGCTTCATGAACAATGTGGGGGCCCGGGTGGATCTGCACGACGCCATCGCCATCCGCTACGCCTCCGGTGCGACCGGGACCCTCAGCGGCGCCAGCTGCCCGGGCCCGGCCAACGCCGACGACTCCCTGGATGAGATCTGGCCGCGCCACCAGTTGCTGATCCGGATCTACGGCAGCGCCGGGCAGCTGATCCTGGACTTCGAGCGCGACTTCCTGTGGCACTACACCGAGGGCAACGACAACAAGGTGGATCTGCCGCCGTCGGCGGGGCTGTACACCTGCGAGGGGCCGCCCAACACGCTGGTGGACCTGACCTTGGGCCGCGACGTGCCGAACCGCTCGCCGGGCGATGTGGGAGCGCGGTCGGTCGAGGTGGTCTACGCCGCCTACGAGAGCGTGCGCCTGGGAGCGCCGGCGTCGGTGGAGGGTGCGGGCGCCTGAGGCGGGGGAGCCCCGGAGAATCCGCAGCGAGGACACCGCGGGATGCGACTCGGGCTCGACAGCTACTCCTACCACCGCTATTTCGGCGAGCTGCGGGAAGGGGAGGAGGATCCGGGCATCCGCTGGAGCCACGAGGACTTCATGCGCCGCGCCGCGGAGTTGGGCCTCCGCGGCGTGAGTCTGGAGACCTGCTACCTGCCGATGGACGACCCGGCCCTGCCGGAGCGGCTGGCGTCGCAGGCCGCTGAGCACGGTCTCGAGTTGGTGCTGGCCTGGGGGCACCCCGGGGGGCTCCGCATGGGCACGTCGGCGGCGGCCCGCCGGCGGATGCTGGATGCGCTGCCGATCGCAGCCGCGGCAGGGTGCCGGCTCGTGCGCATCGTGGTGGGAACCTTCACGCACTGGGCCCTGGAGCCCGAGGCGCCGATCCTGGACCGCGTGGTGCCGCTCGTTGCCGAGGGGTGCGAGCGAGCCGCCGAGTTGGGCCTGGAACTTGCCATCGAGACCCACTGCGATCTGTCTCTCGACGCTCTCTGCGAACTGCTGGACCGAGTCGGGCGCCCCGACCTGGGTGTCGTCCTCGACACCGCCAACCTGGTGCGCATCGGCGAGGATCTCTGCGAGGGCACACGCCGCTTGGCGCCGTTCGCCCGGATGCTTCACGTGAAGGATCTGCTGCTGGCCGATGCCGACTTCGGCAATCCGGGCGGCTGGTGGCCGTGCTGCGCGCTGGGCGAGGGCGACCTCGATCTGGACGGTGCGTTCGCCGAGCTGCGCGCCGCGCACTTCGACGGCCTGGCGTGCGTGGAGATCGGAACGCTGCCGGCCGGCTCAAGCGAGGATGACGTAGTCGCGCGCAGCGTGGACTGGCTGCGTGAGGCCATCGCGCAAGGGGCCCCGCCCAGGTGGGGGTCGCCCCGGAATCGTGAACGGCAGGCCCCTCAACTCCGCACCGAGGCGATCACCAACATCGAGTAGTCCAGGACTCAGACCGCCGGTCTTGCCGGCATCACGCCGAGGCGCTCCGCGACCTCGCTGTCGACTTGGGCGGCGGGGATGTTCCCGGCTCGGTGCCGGTCGTGCGATATGCCGTCAGTCCGGTACGTCGGTGCTCTCGTGGCCCCAGCAGGTGATGGTGCCGTTGGTGCGCAACCCGCACGAATGGCCAAAGCCGGCGGTGACGGCGGTGAACTGTCCGTCGGGCGCATCGGTCCGCTCGTCGGCGCTGCCCCAGCATTAGATGCAGGAACGCTCATTGCGGCACGGCACTATTGCGAGCGCTCATATCGGTGCTCGGGCCCCTGCCGTGCGGTGTAGCGTTCGGCGCCGTGGCGGGAGGCCCATGGGCGGCGCCGAGTCGCGAGCAGGCCGCTCGGATCGCTCGGGGTATGCGGACTCGGGGTGGAGGAAGCCGCCGGCGAGCACCGGGGGCGCTGCGGCGAGCGATAACCGGGGGTATCCCGCGGTGTGCGCTGCCTGCCGGGGTCGTGCTCGGCGCGCTGGTGGCTGCGGTCTCGGGGCCAGCCGGCGTGTCCGCAGACACGTCCGGGGCGGGTCGAGCCTTGCCGAGCGACCGGTTGATCCTGGAGCCGATCCAGACGCTGACGGGCAATCTGACGCCCAAGTCGATCGTGGCGTCGGGGACCGGGCTCTACTTCGCACAGAACATGATGTACCTGCACACCATCTCGGTATTCGACGAGACCAAGAAGCTCGTCAAGACGATCCCCGATTCGGTGGACCTGAAGGCCTTCGGCTACGACGTCGTCGGCGACCGGTACCTGGGGGCGCCGGTCGAGGCCGCGTTCACCTCCGACGGCTCGTTCGCCTTCGTGTCCAACTATCGCATGTACGGCCCCGGCTACGACCCGCGGGCCGGCAGCGACTCCTGCGGCAAGGACCAAGGTCAGGACAGCTTCGTTTTCCGGATCGACACTGAGTCGCTCGAGATCGACCATCTCTACCCGGTCGGCCCCGTCCCGAAGTTCCTCGCCGTGACGCCCGACGACCGCCTCCTCATCGTGTCCAACTGGTGCGGGTACGACGTCACGATCATCGATCTGGAGACGCACGTGCACCTCGGCGAGATCGAGGTCGGCCGCTACCCCAGGGGTATCGCTGTCACGAGCGACAGCCAGCGGGCCTACGTTGCCGTGATGGGCTCGACCGACGTCGCGGTGATCGACCTGCCCGCACGGCCGATCGGTCACCGGTTCGAGATGCCTCGCTCGCCGCGCCTGGTGAGGTACCTCGCCGGGGTCGGCCTGTCGCCGCGCCATCTGGTACTCAGCCCTGACGACCGAACTCTCTACGCGACCCTCAACGGGGAAGATGCGGTCGTGGCGGTGGACGTCGCGACCGGCGGTGTCGTGGATCGGGTGCGGACCGGGCACAGGCCCCGCAGCATGGACATCTCCGACGACGGGACGGCGCTGTACATCGTGAACTACAGGTCGGACACGATGTACAAGCTCGGCACCGCCGACCTCGCTGTCCTGCAGCAATTCGACACCGCACCCCGTCCCATCGGCATCACCTACGACTCGCTCAACGACGAGGTGTGGGTGGCGGCGTACTCCGGCGTGATCCACGTCTTCGCCGAGGCCGAGCCGGAGCCTGGCTGATGGGTCGGGCGCGCTCGAACCGGGTCCCGCGCGGCCCCACCGTCACGGAAGCACCGTCGTGAGCGGTGGGCGCTCTCCCGGCGCCGTCGAGGCTTTTCGGGTTGGGGACTTGACGGCGGTCGCGGGTAGCCTCGCAGCGATCTTGCGACAGAGGAGCATGCCGTGGCACGAATGCGCATGAATCAGGCCATCGCGGCCGCCATCGGGGACGAGATGCGGGAGAACCCCGATGTCGTCACGTTCGGGGAGGATGTTGCGGTCGCCGGCGGGCCGTTCAAGACCTCCGACGGGCTGCTGGAGGAGTTCGGCCCGCTGCGGGTGCGTGACACGCCGATCGCCGAGATGGGCTTCATGGGGGCGGCCGTGGGAGCGGCCGCCACCGGGCTGCGGCCGGTCGCCGAGATCATGTTCGTGGAATTCCTGGGAGTGGCGCTGGACCAGTTGGTCACCGAGGCGGCCAAGTTCAACTACCTGTCCGGGGGGACCGTGCGGGTGCCCATGGTGATGCGGGCCTCGGTCGGCGCCGGCCTGGGCTTCGGTTGCCAGCACTCGCAGGTGATGGAGTCATGGATGGTGGGGTCGCCGGGACTGAAGATCGTGGTGCTCTCCGGGCCGGGCAACGCCTACGGGCTCACCCGCGCGGCGATCCGGGACGACAATCCCGTCGCCGTCCTCGAGCCGCGCATCCTCTACGCCGTCCGCGGCGACGTGACGACGGGTGTGGACGGGATCATTCCCCTGGGGCAGGCGGCGACGCTTGCCAGCGGTGACGACATCACGCTGGTGTCGTGCGGCTCGACGGTGCGGACCTGCCTGGCGGCGTCAGGCGACGCCGACGGCTGGACGGCCGACGTGATCGACCTGCAGACCCTGCAGCCCTGGGACACCGAGGCGGTGCTCTCCTCGGTGGAGCGCACCGGCCGCTTGGCGGTCGTGGAGGAGTGCCCGTACTCCGGCGGCTGGGGTGCCGACATCGTCGCCAAGGTGGTCTCGGATTCCTTCGGCGATCTCAAGGCCCCGCCTGTACGGATCACCGCACCGGACGTGCATGTGCCGTTTGGCAAGGAGTTGGAGCAGCGCTACCTGCCGAGCCCCGAGTACGTGGGTGCGCAGGTGAGCGAGCTGCTGGCCACGGGAGAGAGCCCGCTGCATTGGTGGGAGCGCGACGGGGCGCTCGTCTAGGACGCGGCAGGGCCGGGCACGGAAGAGATGCACGGGAAGGGTGAACGCATGAGCAGTGAAGTACTGGCACGGCGGGAGGCGGTTCGCACCGACCGCACGGCGCGTTTCGAGCGGATGGTGGAGATACGGGCACTCGAGGACGCGGTGCGGGGGCTGTTCGCAGAGGGACTCGTCCACGGGACGACCCACACCTGCCAGGGCCAGGAGGCCGTGTCGGTCGGTGTGGCCTCGGCTCTGCGGCCCAGCGACTCGGTGTGCTGCACCTACCGCGGCCACGGCATGGGGATGGCGCTCGGCCTGACGTCCCAGCAGGTCTGTGGCGAGATCATGGGCCGCGTCGTGGGTTCCATCGGCGGTGTGGGCGGCTCGATGCACCTGTGCGAAACGTCGATCGGCCTGTTGCCGACAATGGCCATCGTCGGGGCGGGCGTGCCGGTGGCCGCCGGCGCTGCCCTCACGGCGCAGGTCCGCGGCACCGACGACGTGGCGGTGGCCATCTTCGGCGACGGTGCCGCCAACATCGGCGCCTTCCACGAGGGCATCAACATCGCGGCCATCTGGAAGCTGCCGGCCATCTTCATCTGCGAGAACAACCAGTACGGCGAGTACAGCCCCATCGCGGCGACCACGCCGATCGCCAACATCGCCGACCGGGCGGTCTCCTACGGCATACCCGGCGAGGTGGTCGACGGGCAGGATGTGGATGCGGTCAGTGCCGCGGTCGAGGCTGCCGCGGCGCGAGCCCGCGCCGGCGACGGCCCCAGCCTCCTGGAGATGAAGACCTACCGCTACGCCGGGCACTCCCGCTCCGACACCGCCCCCTACCGCCCGGCGGGGGAGTTCGAGAAGTGGTACGAGCGGGACCCCATCAACACGTTCGGAGCCCGCTTGGTCGCTGAGGGCTTGCTCGCCGAAGGCGAGCCCGAAGAAATCGCGGCGCGGGTCGCCGAGCAGGTGGACGCCGCCGTCGCCGAGGTGAAGACCGCGGACTCGCCGGGTGTGGCGAGCATGTTCGAGAACGTCCTGGTCTGAGGGGAAGGCCGACCATGCGCCAGATCGTGAAGCTGCCCAAGCTCGGCGACACCGCCAACGAGGTGCTCGTGCTGGAGTGGAACGTGTCGCCCGGCGACAGCGTTGCCGCCGGCGACGCGCTGATGCGGGTGGAGACCGACAAAGTGGAGGCCGACGTGCCGTCACCGGTGGCCGGGGTGGTCGCCGAACTCCGTGTCGAGATTGAGGACGAGGTGGAGGTCGGCTCGGCGATCTGCGTGATCGACTCCTGAGCGGCGCCGGCTCCGGGCCGGAGCGTTCTGGGGCCCGGAGCTGTTACCTGCTGGGCGGGGCGAGCGTGTCGGCCATCAGCGCATCCACCACGGCCCGCAGCGCCTCGTCCTCGGTGGCGTCCTGCCCGAGGGCCTCCCGGTAGACGGCCAGCTGGCGGTCGGCGGAGGTGCCCCGCTCGCAGATGGTCCCGATGTGCTCCAACTCCTCGGTGCAACCGAGGGCCTCGGCGTCGGGCCGCACAAGTTCGACCATCTCGGCGGCCAGTTCCGCAACGGGCACCAGTTCGCCACTGCCCAGGTCCAACAGCGTGCCCGTGATGCCATAGCGCTGGGCCCGCCAGATGTTCTCGGCGACCAGGAAGTTGGCGTAGCCGCGCCAGCGCTGGTTCTCTCTCTTCAGCCTCCACAGCATCCGCAGCAGGCACACGTAGGCGGCGGCGATGGCGATGGTGTCCTCCATCCGGGTGGGCAGGTCGGTCACCCGGAGTTCGAGGGTGGGGTAGCGCTTCGACGGGCGGATGTCCCACCAGATCTTGCTGGAATCCTCGATGATCCCCGCTCGCACGAGCACGTCCACGTGGCGCTCGAACTCGGCCCAGGATTCGAACTTCTCCGGCAGGCCGGTGCGGGGCACGGCGTGGAAGACCGACGTCCGGTAGCTCTTGAGGCCCGTGTCCTGGCCCGACCAGAACGGTGACGACGTGGACAGCGCCAGCAGATGCGGCAGGAAGTAGGAGACCTGCCCCATCAGATCTATCCGCAGTTCGGGATCCTCGATCCCCACGTGCACATGGAGCCCCGAGATCACCAGGCGGCGGGTGGTGTACTGCAGGTCCTGAACCAGCGCCCGGTAGCGCTCGTTGTCGGTGAACTGCTGCTGTTCCCACTTTGCGAAGGGGTGGGTGGATGCCGCGATGGGTGCCAGGCCGAACTCCTCGGCGGCCTCGGTCACCGCAATGCGCAGCAGACCAATGTCGGCGCGGAGGTGCCTGACGTCCTCGCAGACGACTGTTCCGATCTCGAGTTGGGAGTCGAACAGCTCGCGGCCCACCAAGCCGTGACGCAGGTCGGCGACCCTCTCGAGCAGGCCGGGCGGTTGCGCCACGAGGGCGCCGGTCTCCCGTTCGACGATGAGGTACTCCTCTTCGATCCCCATCGTCCACGAGGGCTCTTCATGCATTGCAGATGATCCTATTCCCCCGTGCGAAGCTCCCGGGGATGCGCTCCGGCGAGGCACACCTTGGGCTGCCAATGCCGGGCCACACCTATACTTCCCCGAGCCACTCGACAGGGAGAGCCCCGTGAAGATCGAACGAATCGAGGTCGTGCCCCTAGTGGTGCCCTTGGCCGAGACGTTCCGGGGCTCCAACTACTCGATGTCCGAGCGGGCCACGCTCATCACCCGTGTCCACACCGACGAGGGCATCACAGGCGAGATCTACAACGGCGACGAGGTGCACACCCAGCACGAGATCGCCCGGATCATCACCACCGAGCTGCAGCCGCGGCTGGTGGGCCGCGACCCGCTGCTGGTGGAGGACTGCTGGAGCGCCATGGAGCCGCTCACCTTCGACATCCTGCGCGACCGCAAGCTGGTCATCATGGCCATCGCCTGCGTGGACAGCGCGCTGTGGGACGTGGTCGGCAAGGCGGCGAACATGCCTCTGTACCGCCTCTGGGGCGGCTACCGGGACGCCATGCCGATCATCGCCATCGGGGGCTATCATGGCCGCTCCGACGACGAGTTGGCCGCCGAGATGCAGTACTACCGCGACATCGGGCTGGCGGGTTGCAAGACCAAGGTCGGCGGCCAGGCCCCGGAGCTGGATGCGCACCGCTTCGAGGTGATGCGGGAAGCCGCCGGCGAGGACTTCGTCCTGATGGCCGACGCCAACGGCGGCTACACGGTCGCCGAGGCGGTCCGTTTCGTGCGCCTCGTGGGGGCGGAGAACCTGCGCTGGTTCGAGGAGCCGGTGCGCTGGTTCAACGACGCCCGCGGCATGCGCGACGTGCGCTACATGACGGGTGTGCCGGTGGCCGCCGGCCAGAGCGAGATGTCACGCAAGGGGGCCGGCGAGTTGATGGCTGCCGGAGCCATCGACGTGTGCAACTTCGACGCCTCCTGGAGCGGCGGGCCCACCGAGTGGCGCCGCGTGGCCGGCATGGCCGCCGTGTACGGCGTCGAGGTCGGCCATCACGAGGAACCGCAGATCTCCGCCCACATGCTGGCCTCCATCCCGCACGGCACCTACGTGGAGTGCTTCCACCCGGATCGGGATCCGCTGTTCTGGAACCTCATGGCCAACCGGCCCGAGATCAGCAACGGCATGTACCCGCTGCCGCAGGGTCCCGGCTGGGGGATCGAACTCGACGCCGACTACGTCGAGCGCTTCCGCGCGGACCGGTAGGGCACCGGGGGACCGTTCGGCCGCCCGGCGCCGCTGACTCAATCGAGGTGCCAGACCTCGGCGGCTTCGTAGAGATTGCCGTCGTCGTCGGCGAGGCTGACGATGACCTCCTCGAACCACTTCGACCAGCGGGCGTTCACCTCCGCGCCGGCGATGTTGGCGAAGGCGGTTTCCTTGTCGGGATGGCACTCCACGTAGGCGATGATCTGGGTGCCACGGCGGAACAGCGTGTAGTTCTTGAGCCCCGACTCCTGGATCAGTTCCACCAGCTCCGGCCAGATCTCGTCGTGGCGGCGCTTGTACTCGTCCTCCATGCCCTCGTAGATCTCGAACGTGAAACAGAACCGCTCCATTGGTCCTCCAAGGTTGGTCGCCGGGGGTGCGCGCCGGCCAGGGGCGCCGCCGCGACGCTAACACTGCTCCAGTTGGCGCAGCTTTCCAAACGATGGTTTGGACTAACGATTGCAGCCTCGTATGCTTGCCCCGCGCTCACACAGGCGTGGCGCCGAGGCGCGGACACAGCCGCTGATAAATGGCTGCTCAGCGCGCCAGACTCGAGTCAACCCGGGAGAGAGATCCACACTATGAAAGCAATTCGACGACTCCTGGCACTGGCCTTCGTGCTGGCCCTCGTGGCGTCCGCCTGTGCAGGCGATGACGGCGACGACGGCGCAGCCGACGCCGCTGCCCAGCAGGCGATCGCTGCCGCCGAGTCCGAGGCTGCGGCCGCGCAGGCCGAGGCCGAAGCCGCCCGCCAAGAGGCCGCGCAGGCCACCGCCGACGTGGAGGCCGCGCAGGCCGAGGCTGCGGCCGCGCAGGCCGAGGCCGAAGCCGCCCGCCAGGACGCTGCGGCCGCGCAGGCCGAGGCGGAGGCAGCCGCCAGCGGCGACGCCGAGGCGCAGGCCGCAGCTGAGGCCGCAAGGGCCGAGGCGGATGCCGCGCAGGCCGAGGCAGATTCGGCCCGTTCCGATGCCGACGCCGCCGCTACCGCGGCCGCCCGTGCCGAGGACGAGGCGGAGGCCGCACGGGCGGCTGCCGAGGCAGCGGAGCGTCCGGCGTACAAGGTCGGCTACATCTCGCTTGGCGATCAGGTCCCGTTCGTGAAGCTCGTCTCCGACGGCATCAAGGAAGAGGCGGAGCGCCAGGGCGTCGAGTTGCTGTTCTGCGACTCCGAGATCGACGCCGGCAAGGCGCTGGAGTGCGCCCAGACATTCGCCGTCCAGGGAGTCGAGGGCCTGCTGAACTTCCAGGTCTTCCAGGACTCCTCGCCGGAGATCTGCGCCGCCCTGCCCGAGGGCATCCCCGTGATCGCCATCGACATCATCCAGCCCCCGTGCCAGATCTCCTTCATGGGCGCCAACAACCGCTACGCCGGCTGGCTCGGCGGCAGCGCCGTGGGGGCGTACTTCAAGGAGAACTTCGACTGCGACTACACGGCGTACATCTCGCTGGAGTCCACCGCAGCCGGCGCCGCCAACCGCGACCGGATGGGTGGCTACCGGGAGGGCTTCCAGGAGCACTGCCCGATCATCAACGAGCACGTCATGGACGGGGCCGACCGCACCGACCCGGCGCTGGAGCAACTCAGCGACCTGCTGCCGGCACTGCCGGGCGACCGCATCGCGGTTGTGGCCATCAACGAGGACGGCATCATCGGTGCCATCGCCGCGGCCCGCACGCTGGGACGTGACGGCGACCTCTACTACTCCGGCCAGGGAACCGATCCGAGCATCTGGTGCGAGGTTCAGGACAACCCGAACTACATCGCTTCGGTGGCGTACTTCCCCGAGCGGTACGGCACGATCCTGCTCCCGGCGATCATCAACGCCATCGAGGGCAACAGCATTGCCGGTCAGTTGTTCACACCGCACCAGCAGATCACCTCGGAGAACATAAGCGACTACTACGAAGTCAGCGGCTGCTGACCATCGTCTGACCCCACGCGCCGCGAGAGATCCGACCGGATGGCGACGCCACCGGAACCGATCCTCGCGGCGCGTGGCATTCGCAAGTCGTTCGGAGGCGTCGAGGTCCTGCACGGCGCAGACCTCGACGCCACCGGTGGCACCGTTCTGGCGCTGCTGGGGGAGAACGGCGCCGGCAAGTCGACGCTCGTCAAGATCGCCTCGGGCGTGTACACGGCTGACGCCGGGACGATTCACATCGGGGGGAACCAGTACGCCAGCCTGACGTCCCGTGAGGCCCGCGATCTGGGGATCGCCATCATCTCCCAGGAGTTCCAGGACGCCGCCACCCTGTCAGTGGCTGAGAACATCTCCATGGGTTCTCTGCCCGCCGCTCGGGGTTTCGTCCGGTGGGGCGAGGTGCGGCGCCGGGCCGAGCAGGTCCTCTCGGCGTTGGAAGTGGACATCGACCCCGACCGGATCGTGGGTGATCTGCGGCTCGGGGAGCGCCAGATCATCGAGATCGCCCGGGCGCTCAGCCGCGAGGCGAAAGTCCTGATCCTGGACGAGCCCACCGCCGCGCTCAGCTTTCACGAGGCGGAGGTGCTGTTCGACTTCGTGCGGCGCCTACGGGCCGATGGTGTGGCGCTCGTCTACATCACACATCGCCTCGACGAGGTGGAGCGCATCTCCGACCGGGTGCAGGTGCTGCGCGACGGCTCGACGGCACTCGAGGCGCCGACAAGTGAGGTGGACCGCCGGATGATGGTGGAGGCCATGATCGGTCGGCGAGCCAGCGCGCTGGGGCGTCCCGCACCGGTCGGGAACGGTGAGGACGACGAGCCGGTCCTGCAGTGGACTGGCGCCGGGTCTTTGGACTACTTCGACGATGTGAGTGTGACGGTCGGTTCGCACGAGGTCGTGGCCCTGTACGGCAAGCTCGGATCCGGGGCCAGCGAGGTTGCCGAGACGGCGTTCGGCTTGCGCGCTGTCGACCGCGGCACACTACAGATCGGCGAGGGTGACATCGGCGCGCCGGAGCACCCCATCGGGGCTGTGAACACGGGGATCGGCTACCTACCCGCCGAGCGCAAGACCGCAGGGGGGTTCATGGTGCGGCCGGTGGCCGAGAACGTGGCCGTGGCGTCCTGGCAGCGACTCGCCCGCTACGGGTTCTGGATCCGCAAGGCCACCGAAGCCGAGGCCTACCAGCGCTGGCACGACAAGCTCTCGATCCGCTCCCGCAACGACCCCCAGCAGATCATGGGCACCCTCTCGGGCGGCAACCAGCAGAAGGTCCTTCTGGCTCGCTGGCTGGAGAACCAGTCCGACGTCCTGGTTCTCGTGGAGCCCACCCGCGGCGTCGACGTGGGCGCCCGCGAGGACATCTACGGTGCCCTGCGCGAGCTGGCCAGCAGTGGTGTCGGAGTGCTGGTGGTGACCTCGGACTACGAGGAGGCCTTCCAGGTCGCCGACAGGGTCTACGTCATGACCAAGGGCGCCATCGTGGCCGAGCTGCAGGGCGACGAAATCACAACCGGGGCACTCCTCGAACTGGCAGGCGGCTGAGGACACGCGCCCCATCGATCGACATCGACTGACTGATACGAATTACTGCCGGAGGAACCGTGGCTGACGACAACAGTAACGACCAGAGCCACAGCGCTCCGGGGGAGCAGGCGGGCCGGCAGGACGAACGCACGGTGCCGACGACCGGCGCGCTCTTCGGTGGCGGCGAACAGGAGAGCGCCGAGCAGGCGGCCGGGCGCGTGGCGCGGATCATGGGGACCCGCCCGAAGCTTGGGAACATACAGGAGTCGCTGGCCCTCATCCTGGTGCTGGCGGGTCTCATCATCTTCTTCGCCATCAAGTCGGAGCACTTCTTCACGTACGCCAACTTCGTGAACATGCTCCAGACGATGGCCCCCATCGGCATCATCGCCATGCCGGCCACCTTGCTGCTCGTGGCCGGTCAGGTGGACCTCTCGGTGGGCTCCGGCGCCGGCATCATCGGCATGATGGCGGCCATCGCCCAGACGGCCACGGACTCCACGATCACCACCTACGGCATGGGCCTTGGACGCAACGACGCCATCTTCATCGCCATCGCCACGATGGTGGTGGTGGGCGGGCTCAACGCCTTCTTCGTGACCGGCCTGGGGCTCAACTCCATCATCACCACGCTGGGAACCCTGGCGGTCTGGCGCGGCCTCACGAAAGTGTTCGGCGAGGGCCAGACGGTCCGCATGAACGACTTCTCGGCCCTCGGCATCTCGCGGCCGCTGTGGGACATTCCCGTCGGCGTGTTCATCTTCGCCGGTGTGGTGCTGCTATTCGTGATCATGCTGCGCTACACCACCTACGGCAGGGCGCTGTACGCCATCGGTGCCAGCCCCGAGGCCGCCCGCCTGGCCGGCATCCGGGTCCGGCGGTACATCACCTACGGCTTCTTCCTCTCGGGGTTCATGATCGGCTTGGCCGCCCTCATCCGGCTCTCACAGGTGGGGTCGCAGTCCATCAACACCGGCCTGGGCTGGGAACTGCAGGTGCTCACCGCGGTGATCCTGGGCGGTGCCAGCCTCTCCGGCGGTAGCGGCACGATCCTGGGCACGGTGCTGGCGCTCTTCGTCATCGGCTTCCTGCGCAACGGGATGATCCAGTTGAACGTGCAGACCTTCTGGATCGAAGTGGCCCAGGGCGCGCTGTTGCTGGGCGCCGTGACCGTCGACCGCATCCGCGTCCGCCTCGCTCGCGCCGACACGTGACAGGTATCGTCCCGCTGGGCGCCGTCGCATTCGATCATCTCGCAGGAGGTTCCCCATGAGCACCGACCTGGCATTCGTGGACACCCACATCCATTACTGGGACCGCCCGCGTCCCCCGCTGGAATGGGTCTGGCTGGAGGACGACTTCGTCCATCCGCAGCTCGGCGACATCCGCCCGCTCAAGGACATGACGCGCTACACCCCCGACGAGTTCGTCGCCGACATCGAGGGATGCGGTGTCACCAAGGCGGTGCACGTGCAGGCCGCCATCGGCACGCCCGACCCGGTGGAGGAGACCCGCTGGCTCTCGGAGATGGCCGAGGCAACGGGTTGGCCGCACGGCATCACCGGCGATGCCCGCATGCAGCAGCCCGACGTTGAGGAGACCATCGCGCGCCACTGCGAGTTCCCGCTGATGCGGGGGCTGCGCGACTTCGCCCAGGGCGACTACCTGGTGGACCCCGACTTCCACCGGGGCTATGCGCTCCTGGAGAAGTACAACCTGGTCTACGACCTGGACTGCACCTGGGAGAACATGGGCAAGGCCGGCGCCCTGGCCAAGAAGTACCCCAACATCGTCATGATCCTCGACCACGCCGGCTTCCCGCAGGCGCTCGACGACGAGTACTTCGCCAACTGGCGCACCGGGATGGCGACAATCGCCGAGGCCGAGAACTGCGTCATCAAGATCTCCGGTCTGGGGATGGGCCACCAGATGGAGGGCATCGACTGGACCACCGACTCGATACGTCGCTGGGTGCTGGGCTGCATCGAGGCCTTCGGCGTCGAGCGCTCGTTCTTCGGCACCAACTGGCCGGTGGACAGGATGTACTCCGGCTACGCGGCGGTCGTCGAGGCCTACCGGGAGATCATCGCCGACTTCAGCCGCGACGAGCAGGAGGCCCTGTTCTCCCGCAACGCCGAGCGCGTCTACCGCATCTGATGCCGTACCCGTCGGTAACCGTGCACCGCTCGGGGTCGTCCAACCGCTGACTTGTTGCGCGCCCTCACTGGCGAATCGGTGAGGGAGTTCACCTCCAGCCTTGAACTGCCGGGACCCTTATTCAAGGTTCTGCTGTATCCTTGAATAGGGAGGTCGAGATGGCCCGGTTCGAGACGCGGCGCTGGGAGGGCGATGAACGCGGCCCGACGCGCCGCGATTGCCGTCCCTGCGACTACGAGGTCTACATCCCCGACCCCCTCGCCGGGCGCCGGTTCGTGCTCGACGGGGACGTTGCGGCCGATGTCGCCGACGCCGAAGCGACGCTCGCCCGGCTCAACGCGACGGCCGGAGCGCTCGCAGACACCGAGGCGCTGGCCCGGCTGCTGCTCCGCGCCGAGGCGGTGGCCTCGTCCCGGATCGAAGGGTTGGAGGTGGGCGGACGCCGGCTCCTCCGCGCCCAGGCCGCCCGCCAGCTCGGCGAGGACCCGCGCGACGTCACCGCCGTCGAAGTGCTCGCGAACATCGAGGCGATGCTCTGGGCTGTCGAGGCGGTGCAACCTGGGGGGGTGATCACCGAGGAGATCGTGATGGAGGCGCATCGCCGCCTGCTCGCCGGGACGCGTCTCGCGGCCCACGGTGGCCACAGCCGTACCGTCCAGAACTGGATCGGCGGCAGCGACTACAACCCCGCTTCGGCAGCCTTCGTGCCACCGCCGCACGACCTTGTCGCTGCGCTGCTGGCGGACCTCGTGGCGTTCTGCAACGACGACTCCCTGCCTGCGGTGGCGCAGGCCGCCATTGCTCACGCACAGTTCGAGACGATCCATCCGTTCGTCGACGGGAACGGGCGCACCGGGCGCGCGCTGATCCATCTGGTGCTGCGGCGGCGCGGGCTGGCGCCGCGCATCCTTCCCCCGATCTCGCTGATCCTCGCCACATGGCCTCGCGACTACGTCGGTGGACTCACAGGGACGCGCTACGAGGGCGCGCCCGAATCCGGGCAAGCCCAGGCCGGTCTCAACCGCTGGATCGCGCTGTTCGCGAGCGCATGCCGGCGCGCCGCCACCGACGCCGGGCACTTCGAAGAGCAGGTGCGTGCGCTTCAGGACTCCTGGCGCGCCCGGCTCGGGCCGATGCGCCGCGGGTCGGCGGCTGATCTGCTCATACGCGCTTTGCCGGGCGCGCCCCTGGTGACCGCGACGATGGCCTCGGAGTTGATCGGCCGGTCGTTTCAGGCGACCAACCAGGCGATCGAGCGGCTCGTGGGCGCCGGCATTCTCGCGCAGGTGACCGTCGGGCGGCGAAACCGTGCGTTCGAAGCCCCCGAAGTGATCGAGGAGTTCACGGCACTGGAGCGACAGCTCGCGAGCCCGGAGGGAGACACCCTCGTCTCCGAGCCGATCAGGCGCGTCCCGCGCAGGCGCCGGTAAGTTCGACGACGCTCACAGCGAGCAGTCCCCCCTCTCCAGGTGTCTAAGACACCTGAACGCAGCCGACGCCCAGGTAGCGGGCAACGGTGGCCACGTCGGCGGCGAGGTGGCCGGCGCTGCAGGAGCTGTGGTGGTTGACGCCTGCTGGGCCCAGGCCCGCCAGGACTCGGCCACGCCGGCCTCGCCTGCGAAGCGGAACACGCCGCCCACCGTGGGGTTCCGGGGGAGCGAACGTTCGGTGATGTGGCCCTTGGCCACGATGAAGCGGTAGCCGCTGGGCTCGGCGGCGTGGGGGGGTGAAGCCGATCAGCGAGGCCGGTCCCTGCCGCAGTCGTGGTGGTGGTCGCCCGCCAGGAACTTGTGGACCCGACAGGCCGCGTAGGTCACCCAGCGCACCGAGGCGTCGTAGTCTCGTCCCCAGTCGGCGATGGCGGCCATGGCGAACCACTCCTCGCCAGGCAGCGGGATCGTACCGGCGTCGATGATGAGACGGTGATCGTTGCGGCAGCATCCCGGTGGCAACCAGCCGGCCTTGTGGGTGGCAACGGTGGCCACGTCGGTCGGGAGGCCGGCGAGGAGGGCACCCGCAAGGCCGCCTCGCGGCGTTTCGAGGAGCCAGGCCCGCAATGCGGCGGAGTCTTCGGGGGAAAGCAACTCACCGCGGTGCAGCCGGGCGTGGAAGACGGCCAGATCCTCCGCCGTGGTGAGGTTCGCGCAGCCACCCGCGAGAGCCGATCTCCGTCGGCCGTAGTTCCAGCACGCCGTGTGGGTACCGACGAGTCCTGCCTGTTGGCGGGTCCAGGCGTTGAGAGCCTCGATGCCGACCAGGTCGATCATCCGGCCCGCAGCGTGGTTGTCCGAGTGGGCGAGGGTGGCGTGAGCGAACGGGGCTGCGGCGGCACGCCCCGCCAGGTCGATTGCGGCTGCGGTCCACAGAGCCTTCACCGAGCTTGCGGAGACGTGCGGGCGATCCTCGTTGACCCCGTGCAGATCGCCGCCAGCGGTGACGACCGCGAGCGAGGCGCGTCCTGCCGGATTCCATGTGCCGAATATGCGGACGAGTTCGTACAGCAGATCACCCAGTGTTCCGCCGGTTCCGATCGGTGGGCCCGCGCCCATGGCCCGCGGGGGGGGGGCAGTGGTTGACGCCGAGGTTCCGGGCACCGCGACCAGCAGGCACGTGGCGGCGATCACCGCGAAGACCGCCCCGCACCGCGCCAGCCGTCCGAGGGCGGGAACCGATACCGCGGGCGGCTCGCCGGAACTGCCGGGGGAGCTGCACGCAGCCGACGCCGAGGTGGCGCGCCGGGATGATTCGTCGGCGTCTCTCCCGTGCATTCTGTCAGGGGCCGAGTGAGGTGAGGGGCACCACTGTGACGCCGTCGGCCCGTTCGTATCCGTATCCCGTCGGGGTGATCACCAGCCGCTTCGCGGGCGGGCCGACCCGATCGAAGTCGATCTGCTCACAGGCGGCGTTCAACGACCGGGCTGCTTCGTCGATGCGGTCACCCGACCCGAGCTTGACTTCCACGGCCAGCCATCGTCCGTCGAAGCGTTGAACCACAGCATCGAGCTCGTGGCCGTTGCTGTCGCGATAGTGATGGACGGATGCCTCGTTGGCCTCCGCGTAGACCCGCAGGTCACGCACTGCCAGCGACTCGAATGCCTGCCCGAGGAATCCGGGATCTCGCCACAGCCGCTCGGGGCCGGCGCCCAAGATCGCGACGGCGAGCGACGGGTCCACCAGATGGCGCTTGGGCGCACGTCGCAGCCGCGCACGGGATCTCAGGTGGACCGACCAGGCAGGCAGATCCTCCACCACGTACACCCGTTTGAGGGACTCGATGTAGTCCGAGACGGTGTCGCGAGACGGTTCAGCGTCACCGGCGATGTCGCCGGCGAGAGTGGATGCTGCGGCAGCGGTGGCGATGTTGCGGCTCAGCGACTCCAGGAGCTTCATGACCCCTTCGGGGCGGTGCCTTGCGCCGTCCAACCTCGCGATGTCCACCCGGGCGATCTCTGCGAGGTAGGCGCGGCACAGCGTCTGTGCCTGTGCCACGCCCATCGTGAGATGCCTCGGCCAGCCGCCTCTGCAGAGCGCTTCCACGACGTCGGTGTCCGACGCGTGAGGTGTGCCTGTGAAGCAGTCGGCGCCGTCCAGCAGCGACGCCAGCGACGCCTCCCCGCTCGACTCTCCGGACTCTGTGAGCGACATCGGCCGCATCCTCACCCGCATCACGCGGCCGGCACCGGAATGCCGGGTGCGATCGTCGGGCGGATGCGCCGAACCCGTGAAGATGAACAACCCCCGAGCGGTCTCGGCGTCGGCGAGGTGTCGAGCCTCGTTCCACAGGCCCGGCGCGAGCTGCCATTCGTCCACCAGCCTCGGTCGTGCGCCTTCGAGCACTCTGCGGGGCCACAACGCCGCCGCTTCGGCAGCTTTGCGATCCCGGTCGAGACGCACCTCACTGCAAGCATGCCGAAGGCTCGTCCAGGACTTGCCGACGCCCCGTGCGCCCTCGACTGCGACAATGGGCGAACTGCTCAACGCCGAGGTCATGACCGCGTCGGCCGTCCGCTGCCGATAACCATGGGGTGTGAGCGGACCGCCGCTGCTTGCCGGCACCATGTCTGTAATCTAGCGCGCCTCAGCGCCCGAACCGCATATTGCAGGCATATCAGGCAGTGGAATGCAGATCATTCGTGCCGGAGATTGCAGGAACTCGAAAGGCTGGCCGGCGATCCTGTGCAAGCGGAAGCACCTCGGGCGGCGGCCTGTCAGCGCGGCTCCTCGCCGGCGAGTGCGTAGTGGCGTTCGGTGGGGCGGGTGGCTGCCGTCTCGTATGCCTCGGGACCGTCGCGGAACGTGCCGAACCAGCGGTCGAGTGGGATCGTCAGTTCGCCGTAGTTGCCCTCGAAGTAGCGGTGGTGCAGCCAGTGGAAGTAGTCGCCCACCGGCAGCCTCCCCTTGACGGTGCGGCCCTGGAAGCCGGTGTGGCCGTGGGCGGGCGCCAGGGCGGTCTCGAAGATGTTGAACATCATGTGGATCGGGTGCGACGCCACCACGAAGTGGATGACCACCGAACTCAGGTAGATGAGGTGCTCGATGGGGTGCATGGCCATCCCCGACCACGGCCCGGGGTTGGTGTTCTTGTGGTGCAGGTAGTGGGCGCTGCGGTACAGGGGCGGCCAGTGCAGCATCCGGTGCGTGAAGTAGAAGTGGATCTTGCGGAAGATCACCACCACCGGGAACATCAGCAGGAACAGAGCCGGGTTGTCCGACCAGCCCAGGTACGGCACCCAGCCGTGCGCGTAGCCGTAGAGGAACAGGACCTCCCAGGCGGTCCAGATGGTCACGCCGCTGACGCAGCTCCAGAACACGTTGTCGCGAATCTGGGACTTGAACAGGAACCTGCGACGGTGCACGGCGAGCCATCTCGGGTCGTGCTTGAGGTCGGTTCCCTGCAGCTTCAGCGTGTACAGGACGAGGTGGATGCCGCCGGCGATGAGCCAGATGAACACCAGGTTCCGGACGAAGATCGTGGCGATCCAGCCGAACTCCAGGTTGCGGGCCTCGGTGAGGCTCGGGGACAGCCAGTACCACGACCCGATGGCCAGGCCGAGCCAGATGGCCCGCCACGGCCACAGGAACCCGCCCCAGCCGAACAGGTACTTGACCAGCTTGCGGGGCTGAGGGGGCCAGACGAAGATCGGCGCGAAGTCGATCGGATCCTCCGGGATCCAATCACCGCGCCGCTCGGGCGCCGGGCTCTTCACGTCTGTCATGTGCCCACCTCACCCCGCGACAGGGTCCCGCTCACGCTGAGCGCCCGCGGCATCACACCCATCAAGATATCTGTTCAAGAGACCTGGACGCAGCCGACGCCGAGGTAGCGGGCCACCGTTGCAACGTCGCCGGCGAGGTGGCCGGGGCTGCAGGAACTGTGGTGGTTGACGCCCGCGGCGGCCCAGGCGCGCCAGGACTCGGCCACGCCGGCGTCGCCGACGAAGCTGAACACGCCGCCCACGGTGGGGCTCCGGGGGAGCGAGCGTTCGGTGATGTGGCCCTCGGCCACGATGAACCGGTAGCCGCTGGGCTCTTCGGAGTGCGGGGTGAAGCCGATCAGTGAGGCCGGCCCCGGCGGCAGCTCGAACCACAGGCTGGCGCCGGTCAGCGGGTCGTCGGTGTACCACGGATTCGGCTGTAGGCGTGGCCGGCGGCCGGCGGGGCACCAGGCCAGGTCGTGCTCGCCGGAGTTGGCGATGGCCACCTCGTCGGTGTCGAAGTCGATGACCTCCAACTCGTGGTACAGGGCGGCGCCGCCGAGCCGCTTGCCGACGAGCATGGCGACCGCGGTGAGCACGTCGCCGGCGCATGTCCAGGGGATGCCCCGGGAGGTCTCCCGGCCCAAGCCGTAACAGGGCGTCACACCGACGTCGGTGCCGAAGCGGAGCTCGGGAACGTGGCAGTTCATGGCACCCGCGGCGACGTCCAGGTCGTCGTCCAGCGCCTCCAGCGCCGCCGCGCCGGCCAGCGAGCGCCGCCCCGCGGTGTCCCAGTCGACGGCGATCTCCGCGGCTGCCTCTACCTCGCGCCGCAGGCGGTCGGTGCTCGCCTCGTCCACCGAGCACCAGCGGCGCCGCAGGTCGGCCGGGTCGATGTCCACCAACTCGATGCCGGTGGCCCGTCGCAGCGTCTCGGCGTCGGTGTCGACACAGACGTAGCCCGCCGGGGGCTGCCCCACGCGAGCGATCCGTGCCCGCCGCAGCGCGCCCGCCGTCGCAGCCACGTGCACGGCGCGGGCAAGCCGGCCGTGGCAGGCCTCATCGTCCAGCGCCCCGACGACGATCTCGTGCGGTCGCCCCGAGCGGGCCAGCATGTTGGTGAGCTGCGGGGTGCCGACAGCGGTTCCCGCCGAGGTGATGTCCGAGGCGTCGAAGCCCGCCCGGATGTTGCGTGAGCGCTGCACCGACCACACCACCACCGGGACGGAGGCGAAGCGATCCAGGAACGCCAGGCCGTGGGTGGGGGGCGCCGCCATGCAGACCACCACGACGATGACGTCGAGTTCGGCGTCGACGCCGCCCGCGAGCGCAGCGCCTGTCTCCGGCGAGTCCAGCAGACCCTCGCAGGCCACCTCGAGCCCGCCGGGGCCGCTACTGCGGCGCAAGGCATCGATGGCCTCCTCCAGCAGGAGCCGGCGGTCGTCGCGTAATGCCGGCCCTCCGGCGCTTGCCTCCCAGAATGTCCAGTAGGGGGACACGACAGCGGCGCGCACCGGCGAGGACGGCTTCATCGGCCGCCGACGCTAGCTGCTGGGCCTACGCCGCTGTGCGCCTTGGGCGGAGACGTCCGGGCGCCGAGGCCCGACCTGTGCCTCTCGAGCGTCACTGCCGCTCGGATCTGCAATCCGAGGATGACACCTTCAACCTGCATGGCCGGGAGTTCGGTGGCGCCCTCCCACCGAATGGCCGGGTGCGGCGAGCGGTGGCCGGACGCTCGACGGCGTGCACGTCGGGTGGGCTCGGAGAGTGCTCCGTGGCTCGCCCGCCGAGGTGGCCGTTGGGTATAGTCGCCGGGCACGTTGGCGCCGGCCTGGGGGTCGGGCGCGGGATGGGAGCCGAGGAGGTTGCGTGATGGCGGACGGCGAGAAGACCAGGATCGAGTTCTCCGAGATGCTGGGCCGGCGGGTCCGCATCGGCGACTGGCAGGACCAGACGATCGGCACCTACCGGAAGATCGCCGAGGCCATCCGGGAAGGCGACTGGGATCACGCTGCCGACCTGGCCGACTACTTCGTGGACGAGGCGAACGTCTGCTTCACGCTCTACCGGCAGTGGGTCAATGACCTGCGAGGCTTCCTGGCCGACAACGGCATGGACGCCGACGAGCTGGCAGCCGTCGACGCCGACGTGCAGTCCAAGCTCACCACGCCGGAGGGCGACCCCTGGAACGCCCACCGCCACTGGGACTCCTTCCGCACCCACCAGCGCAACCTGCTGAAGCACATCTACCGCGCCGAGACCGACGAGGCCCTCGAGACGCTGGACGTCATGAAGGACGTCTGGCGCCAGACGCATGACCGCGACGTCGACCACACCTACGGGCTGATGTCGGCGATCCAGGACAACCACGGTGCGCAGGGCATCGCCGACATGTACGAGCGGGTGCTGCTGCCGCTGTTCTCCTGGCGTTACCAGAAGTTCGACATCGACTCGCATCCCTGGGACGAGGCGCTGGAGACCCTGCTGACGGTGTCCTGCGAGGCGATGCGCGGTCACCTCGTGGGCCCCGAGCGCACCGGCGACATGGAACTCATCGAGGAGGAGGACCGCTGGGTCATCCGCTTCGATCCGTGCGGCTCGGGCCAGCGGATCATCCGGGGCGACTGGGAGGAGGACACGCCGGCGCGCATCGAGCCGCCCTACAACTGGGCGGTCTCGGAGGAGCCGGCCTCGTGGAACCACTACACCAAGGGCATCTGCCTCTACTGCGCCCACTGCATCGTGTTGAACGAGGAGATGCCGATGGACCGCTTCGGCTACCCCACCAGGGTGATCGACCCGCCCGTCTACCCGGACACGGACCGTGATCCCGAAGTGCGCCAGCGCTGCCAGTGGACCATGTACAAGGATCCCACGACGGTCCCGGAGGAGGCCTACGAGCGCGTCGGGCGCAAGAAGCCGGACGTGTTCGGCTCGTCGCACTTCGACGCCGGCGAGCTGCCCGACGCCGGCGCGCTCGGCCTGCCGGGCATCGGCTGAGGCGGCGCCGTGCAGGCCGCGGTCCTGCACCGCTACAACTCGCCGCTGGAGATCCTCGAGCGGCCCGACCTGAAGCCCCCGCCCGGGTGGATCCTGGTGGACGTGCGGGGCTGCGGTGTCTGCGGCAGCGACGTCTTCCTGCGCAAGGGCGGATTCGGCTCGACGCTGCCGATCGTGCCCGGCCACGAGGCCTCCGGCGTGGTGCGGGAGTTCGGCGAGGGGGTGGACCCGGCCGTGGCGCCGCCCGGTACGCCCGTGGCGCTGTACTACATCGAGCACTGCGGCAACTGCCGGATGTGCAGCGTCGGGCGCGTCAACATGTGCCTCAGCGTGCGCCGCATGGGCGTGGAGTACGACGGCGCCTTCGCCAGCCAGGTGCTGGTGCCCGAGCGCAACGTCATCCCGGTGCTGCCCAGCGACGACCCGGCCGCGGTTGCGGTGCTCACCGACGCCGTGGCCACGCCGTATCACGGGCTGGTGCGCATCGGCAAGGTGCAGCCCGGCGAGACCGTGGTGGTCTTCGGCGTGGGCGGCATCGGCTCCAACGCCGTGCAGCTGGCGGCGCACCTGGGCTGCACGGTGATCGCCGTCAGCCGCTCCGACGCCAAGCTGGAACTCGCCGAACGCCTGGGGGCGCACCACGTGGTGCGCGGCGGCGACGGCGTCGCCGAGCGGGTGCGGGCGCTGTGCGGGCCCGGCGGGCCGGAGGTGGTGGTGCAGACCGTGGGCTCGGCGGCAGTGGACCGCCAGGCCATCGACACCTCGGGCATCGGCTCGCGGGTGATCCTGATCGGCACCACGACCGAGGGGTTCGAGTTGCGCGCCACCGACCTGGTGTGGCGCGAGTCCAGCGTGTGGGGGTCGCGCGGCTTCACGCCCACCGACATCCGCGAGGTGCTGGAGTTGCACCGGGCCGGGGCGGTCACGACCGACCATCTGCTGCTGCACCGGCGCCCGCTGGCGGAGGCCAACGAGGCGCTGGAGGACCTGCAGGCCGGGCGGGTGCTGCGCTCGGTTCTGACGTTCGGCGAGGGCTGGTAGGAGGTCGCCCGGCAGCGCGCCGGGAGACTACCGAGGAGGACGACACATGCCACTGGATCCACAGGCCACCACGGTGCTGAAGAAGATGGAGGAGGACGGGTTCAGACTCTCGCCGGAGATGACCCCCGCCGAGATGCGCGGGTACACCATCCAGACCCAGCAGGACGGCGAACTCGCCGAGGTGGGTCGGGTCGCCGACCGGTTGATCCGGGGGCCCGACGGCAACGACCTGCCGCTCCGGATCTTCTGGCCCCACGGCGCCGGCGAGGGGGACCGCCTCCCGGGTGTGGTGGTGTTCTTCCACGGCGGCGGATGGGTGCTCGGCAGCATCGAAACCCACGAGCCGCAGGTGCGCTCGATGGTGAACCGCACGGGGCTGGTGTACGTGTCGGTGGAGTACCGGCTGGCGCCCGAGGACCCGTATCCGGCCGCCGTTGAGGACTGCTACGAGGCCACCTGCTGGGTGGCCGCCAACGCCGCCGAACTGGGTGTGGACCCGGCGCGCCTGGCGGTGGCGGGCGATTCGGCCGGCGGGAATCTCGCGGCTGTCACGGCCATGCTGGCCCGCGACCGGGGCGGCCCCACGATCGCCTTCCAGCTCCTCGTCTATCCCTGCTGCGACATGGATCCCGACGCCTGGTGGTCCATGGCCGCC
>CAZTZI010000056.1:0-11386 GCA_964618115.1 uncultured Acidimicrobiales bacterium | reverse complement strand
ATCCCCACTGCGTCCAGGCGGCTCACCTCGGCGGCGGTCAGCCCCGCGGCCGCCAGAGCGCCGGGATCGGCGGCGACGAGCGCCCCGAAGGGCAGGAAGAACATGTTGGCGACGGAGTGCTCGAATCCACCTGCGACGAAGGCCGTGACCGGCAGGAACACCGCCAGCAGCTTGTCGGTGACCGAACGGCCCGCGGCGGCCATCCACACGCCCAGGCACACCAGCATGTTCGCCACGATGCCCCGCAGGAAGGCGATCTCGAACGGGAGGTTCACCTTGTCGTTGGCCGACGTCACCGAGAAGACGGAGAACGACAAGTCCCCCTGCTCCCACCAGCGGCTGTAGAAGACCAGCAGCACGATGACGAGGGCACCGATCAGGTTGCCCACGTAGACCAGCACCCAGTTGCGGGCCAGTTCCCGCGCCAGGATCGTGCGGCTGAGCACGCCCGTCACCATGAGGTTGTTGCCGGTGAACAACTCTGCGCCGGTGACGACCACAAAGAAAAGGCCCATCGTCAGTCCCAGCCCCATGATGAGCCGGGTGGGTCCGGCGCCCAGCGTCGACTGCGCCGCGATCGTGCTCGTCAGCATTGCGCCCAGCGCGACGAATGCGCCGGCCATCACCGCCAGCACGACAGTGGACGCCATCATGGCCCGGACCTTGCCGACGCCGGCTCGCACTACTTGTGCGGCGACCTCCTCCGGCGTCGGTGTGGCGCTCACGGGGTGGCGCCCGCTCTGCCGGCCGCGAGCCACATTTCGATGTCGTGGACCGCACGGGAGGTGGCTTGGCCGATCAGGTCCAGCTTGCGGACTTGGTCTATGCGCGCTCGGGCCTTGCCGTACTCACCCTTGGGCAGCAGGTCCGGCAGGATGCCACAGGCTTCGGCCAAGGCGATGATCACGATGTCGCGCGGGTCGGGAATGTCGTCGCTGAGCAGCACTCCCAGGATGCGCAACTTCACCTCGCGATCCGCCCTGCCGTCGACGATCGGGTAGCGACGCGAGCGGAATACCCACAGGATGCGTCCCTCGTCGTGCTCCAGTATCCCGCGCTCGAGCAGGCGCGACAGTGCCTCCCGCCGGATCTCCGCAGCCCGCTGGGCGGTCCGCCCCACCCAGTACAGGGCGTCGCGCCGCTCGCCACCGGCGATCGCGGCCAGGGTCGGATCCAGCAGGCTGTCGCCGACCGGCGTCGCATCGATCAGGATCAGATGCTCCGCGTCAGTGTCGATGCGGTTCTCCAGCGCGAGGTCCATCAGCACGCCGCCCGCCAGCGCGTTGTCCAGCGCGATGCCCGGCACTGGAACGAACCTCCCGCCGTCGTCACGCAGCAACAGCAGCAGGATCTCCTCAGCGAATCTCAACACGGCACCTGTCGCCCCCGCTCGCGTGTTCAACCTAACGCAGCAGGCGGCCCCGACCGTCTGCGCGGACGGCCGCACCCTATCGGCCGCCTGCTGCTGACGGCAGGTCCTGCACTGCTGCTCCAACAGTCCCGGGCCCGTCCCCTCCACTTCTTCGTCGGCGGCGACGTCCCGCGGCCGATCCCTCTCGGGGCTACGGCGGCCCCGAACGGACCGTGACCTCGTGCTGCCCGCACAGGCCGGACAGGCACACCCGGCCTCGCCCGGGCAAACTCAGCGGCCGGTCACCTCCCAATCAGGACCGGAACCCATTGACTATTGCCACTACTTGGATTGCCACTACACATCAGCATGACGCCGGCGAATATGTCGTCCGCACTCAACCCGGGTTGCCTCCTGCCGCCGCATGTGCCCCGTTGGCCGACTTGGACGTACCCCTCGGTTCCCGGACTCCATGCATTCGGGGGCTTGGTCCTACCTGGGATAAGTCTGTATTCCCAGTATGGAGTTGCCGATCCCGCGATCCGCGTCCGAAGAGCCGGGAAGACATCGCGATTATCCATGAACCAGACGTCTGTCTATGGTTCGTCCCGTGTCCGCTCCAAGTTCTCGCCTCCAGTTCGATGGTCAGGCGCGGCGCTAGGCGCCGGGGCGCCTCGACCGCTGCACCGAAGAGGCGCCTGCCCATGCGCAACACACTCGGTGCCGTCGAGTTGGCGTCGGAGGAGGAGCTGGATCGCATCCATCAGGCCTCGCTGCGGATCCTGGCCGAGACCGGGATCAACTTCCTGCTTCCCGAGGCCGTCGCCATCCTCCGGGCGGCCGGCGCCCGATCCCCCGACGGCGTGCGGGTGACGTTCCCGCCGGATCTCGTGATGGAGTCGCTGGAGTCGGTTCCCTCGAGCTTCACGCTGCACGCCCGGGATCCTCAGGAGAGCGTGACCATCGGCGGCGACTCGATCGTGTTCGGCATGGTCGCCAGCCCGCCCCACGTCTCGGACCTGGACCGGGGTCGGATCAGCGGCAACTTCGAGGATCTGCGCAACCTGCTCCGCCTGACCCAGCAACTCGAAGCAGCGGACTTGAATGCGGGCTACGCGGTGGAACCCACCGACTTGGATGTGCGTACCCGGCACCTCGACGCGGTGTCCGCCATGTACACGCTCACGACCAAGCCCGGCTACTGCTACGCGCTCGGGCGCGGGCGCGTCCTGGACGCCGTCGAGATCGCCCGGATCGCGCGGGGCATCGACGGCGAGACCTTGCTGCGCGAGCCGTCCATCCACACCGTCGTCAACTCCAACACCCCGTTGGTCTACGACGCCCCGATGCTCGAGGGAGCCCTCGAACTGGCCCGGCTCGGCCAGCCCGTCATCTACACCCCGTTCACGCTCGCCGGGGCGATGGCGCCGGTGACGATCGCGGGCGCGCTGGTCCTGCAGAATGCCGAGGCCCTGGCCGGGCTCACGTTCTCCCAGTGCGTGAACCGCGGGGTTCCCGCCGTCTACGGCAGCTTCACGTCCAACGTGGACATGCGTACCGGGTCCCCCGCGTTCGGCACCCCGGAGTATGTGAAGGCCACGCTCATCAGCGGCCAACTGGCGCGCCGCTACGGGGTGCCGTTGCGTTCGTCCAACGCCAACGCCTCCAACGCCCCTGACGCCCAGGCCGCCTACGAGTCGCAGATGTCGCTGTGGGCCTGCCTGCTGGGGGGCGTGAACTACGTGAATCACGGCCTCGGCTGGATCGAGGGCGGGCTCTGCGCCTCCTTCGAGAAGGTCGTGATCGACGCCGAGATGATCCAGATGATGCGAAACCTCTGCGAGCCTGTGCCCTTCGACACCGCCTCGCTGGCGGTGGAGACGATCGCGGAGGTCGGTCCCGGCAACCACTTCTTCGGGGCACCCCACACTCTGGACCGCTACGAGACCGCGTTCTACACGCCGCTGCTGTCGGACTGGCGGAACTTCGAGACCTGGTACGACGACGGCGCCATGGACGCCACGGCGCGCGCCAACAGGATCTGGAAGCAGCTGATCGAGGAGTACGAGGAGCCTCCCCTCGACGATGCGATCCGGGAGGAGCTGGCGGACTTCGTCGGGCGCCGCAGGGCCGAGGGAGGCGTTCCTCCGCTGTAGGGCGCCGACCTGGCGGACGCCGGAGCGCGTCCCGCTCCGCCGCCGGCGATCCGGGGCTCGCCGTGACGAGTCGACCGGGCACCGGACCCTCCTCGACTCGTCGCGCTGTTGGCCTAGCCTGCGGTTGCACGGTGATCGAAAGGGTCCAGCATGCTGTCCAACGGATTCGTCTCGGATGTCCAGCAGGTGGCCCTCGTCGTCCGCGATCTCGACGCGGCGCTCGAGGAGTACACGAACCGGCTGGGAATCGGACCCTGGCGGGTGACTCTCTTCGCGCCACCCCGGCTCGAGGACATGCGCATCCGCGGCGAGCCCATCCCCTACAGCATGAAGGTCGCCGTGGCGCAGACGGGCAACACGATGTGGGAGATCGTCGAGCCGGTGGCCGGTCCGTCCATCTACGAGGAGTTCCTCGACGAGCACGGTGAGGGAATCCATCACGTGGTGGTTGAACACGAGGGGCTGGACTACGACGAAGCGCTGGCGCAGTTCGCCGAGCGCGGCTGCCCGCCCGTGATGGAGGGACGCATCGGCAAGCTCCGCTACGCGTATGTGGAGACCGAGGAACCCCTCAAGACCACCTTCGAGTTGGTCGACCGCCCGCCGGGCCACGAACCGCTCGAACCGGACTACTGGTACCCCGCGCCACCGTAATCGGGATGAGTGCCCCAGCTGCAACAGCCGGCGATCGACATGAACCGCCGGCGCCCGACGTCCGGGTGGAGGGCGGCACGATCCTGACCCTCGATGGCAACGGGGAAAGCCTCAGGGGCGGATTCATCGACATCGTCGGGGATCGGATTGCTGCGGTCGGATCCCTCGAGGATCGCCCCGCGGTGCGCCCGCGGCGGGTCATCGATGCAACGGGCTGCATCGTCCTGCCCGGTCTCGTCGACGCGCACACGCACCTGTTCCAAGTGGCGGCACGAGGTCTCGGGGATGGGCTCGGGCTCGCCGAGTGGCTGCGGACCCACATGATCCCCCTTGCGCTTGCACTCCGGCGCACCGAGATGGTGGCGCTGACCGAACTCGCCGCACTTCACTCGCTGCGGTCCGGCACCGTCGCCGCCATCAACCATCACTACGGCGGCCGCCGCGAACCCGAGGACGTCCTGGCGGTGGCCCACGCCATGGAACGCATCGGCATGGCGGGTGCGGTCGCCCGCATGATGATCGGGGAACGAACCGCCGCCGCAGACGTCTTCGACCTTCCTGCAGCCAACTTCATCTACACCAATGCGCAGGAGGTCGAGCTCACCGAAGAGGCCATGCGGCAGAAGCGGGACGGACCGGTGGCCGTGTGGCCGGGCCCGGCGAACGTCGCTTACTCCTCGGAGGAGATTCTCGTCGCCGGCGCGGAGCTGGCGCGCCGCTACGGCGTCCGGTGGCACACCCACGCCGCCGAGGACGCCTTCGCGGTGGAGGTCACGTGCCGCTGCCAGGCAGGACGGCGCACGCTCACGCTGCTCCACGATCTCGGTGTCCTCGACGCCGATGCCGTGCTCGCACACGCCGTGTGGCTCGACGACGCCGAGATCGAGCTGGCCGCGGTCCATCGGCCGCAGCTCGTCTACAACCCGCTGTCGAACGCGTACCTGGGCTCGGGCGTCATGCGACTCACCGAACTCCGTTCACGCGGGGTGCCGCTCGCCGCGGGAACCGACGGCTGCGCGGTGGCGGGACAGGACATGTTCGAGGTGGCCCGGGTCGGCGCCCTGCTGCAACGCGTGGCGGCGACCGATGCCGCGGCGATCAGCGTCGGCGACATGATCAGGCTGATCACCGCCGGCGGCGCGCGGGCACGGGGAACCGGGAGCGGAGCCATCGCCCGCGGCGAGCCCGCGGACGTCGTCGTGGTCGACTCGTCAACTCTGCACCACGAGCCCGTCAACGATCCGCTGGCGACCGTGGGATGGTTCGCCACCGGTCTCGACGTCTCGGCGGTCATCGTCGCCGGTTCGGTGGTCATCGAGGACGGCGCCAGCACCAGGGTCGACGAGGCGGAGGTTCGGGCGAAGGGGCAGGCGGCCGCGCGCGCCGTGCTGGCGCGTCTGTGAGCGTGCCGGGCAACCCGCGACCGGTTGCGGGCATCGCACCCCGGACATCTCACTATCGTGTCGGCCCGGCAGGACTGGCCGGAACACCCATGGACAACCACGCAGCTCAGGATTCGCGCCGATGAAGTACGGACTGACCATCTGGCTGGACCAGCCGTTGGACGCCGTCACCGGACTCGCCGTTACCGCAGAAGCCGCGGGCTTCTCGGACGTGTGGCTCCCCGATCACTACTTCCTGCGCGACGTCTATGCCGCGCAGGCCCTCATCGCCGTTCGGACGACGCGCCTCCGGCTGGCCACAGGCATCGCGGCCATCCAGCTGCGCCATCCGGCACTCATCGCCAGTTCGGCCGCGACCATCGCGGAGTGTTCCGGTGGGCGCGCGGTGATCGGGATCGGACCCGGGGGCCACGAGTTCGCCAGCCAGTTCGGCATGAGGCCGAGGAGCCCGTTGACCATGCTCCGGGAAGCCGTGGCGATCATCCGTCAACTCAGCGCGGGACCTGCGAGCTTCCGGGGCGAGTACTTCTCCGCCGACGGCTCCGACCTCTGCTGGCGGATCGATCCACCGCCGATCTACCTGTCCGCCCGAGGTCCGCGCATGCTCGAACTGGCCGGCGAGATCGCCGACGGGGTCATCATCCACGGCGTGCATCGCGACTTTCTGGACTATGCCCGCGCCCGCGTCGCCCATGGGGCCGAGCGAGCGGGCCGAGACCCCCGGGAGTGCCGGATCGCGCTCATGCTGGACGTCGAGATCCACCCTGAGGAGGCGTCCGCCATCGATCGACTCCGACCGCGGTGCACGCTGATGGCGGGCGGATCCTACGCCGACGAGTTGATCCCCATCTACGGCTACGACCCCGACAGCGTCGTAGCGCTTCGATCGGCACTGAACGACCCCGGCGTGCGCGAAGCGAGCTACGTGACAGACGACATGGTCCGCGCCTTCGCCATCGGCGGACCGCTCGAGACGGTGGCGGCGCGTCTCGGAGAACTCGACGGCCTCGGGGTGGATCTCGCCATCCTGAAACTCGACCAGAGCGACACAGCCGCAACCGGTGCGCTGATCGAGACCCTCGGCCCCGCCATCAAGGGAGAACCCGCATGACCGCACACTCCGGCATCGTCGTCATCGGTACAGGAGGCGGCGGCCTAGCCATCGCCGGCGAACTCGGGCTGGCCGGCCGGCCGGTCGTCTTGGCGGATCAGCCCCGCTTCGGGGCCGCCCTCGAGGCCGTCGACGCCGCCGGCGGCATCGAGTTGACGTTCCGCACCTCGCTCACCGACACGACCTCGGTGGCACGGCTCGCCCCCGTGGCGGCTACGTCGGTGGATCCCGCGGCAGCCACCGAAGACGCCGAGCTGGTGATCGTCTGCGTGCCCGCCTTCGGGCACGAGCCACTGGCGGAGATGCTGGCGGGCCGGTGGCGGGATGGCCAGACCGTCCTCTGGGTGGGCGAGCCCGGCGGCACCTTCGCAGCCGTCGCAGCACTCCGGGCGATCGACCACCGGCCCGACGTCACGTTCGGGGACACCAACACGCTCCCCTACTACGGCGCGCTCGTGTCCGGTCCCGGGAAGGTCGGGGCGATACGCAAGAGCGGCGGCACGCTCGTCGCGGCCCTGCCCGCCAGCCGCCTCGACCACGTCGCAGGCACAGCGGCTGGCATCTGGCCGTGGGTCACACCGGCCGAGAACGCCTGGGAGACGCTGCTGCTGAACTTCAACGCCATCGACCACGTCCCGGCGATGCTCCTGAACCTCGGATCGATCCAGCAGCCCGGCGGCACCTTCACCCTCTGGGGCGCCGGCGGGAGTCCCGGGGTCGTCAGGGTCATCGAAGCGCTCGACGACGAGTACCGGGCGATGCGCAAGGCCCTCGGCATCGCCAATACGACGCCGTACGAGGAGTACCTGGTGGGCCAGGGCCTGGCCCCGCGCAAGGGGGCCGACCTGCACGAGACGCTTCAGTCGAGCCTGCTGCCCACATTGCAGTTCCGCTGCGGTCCCGACGCCCTCGACCACCGGTTCGTCTCCGAGGACGTGCCGTACTCGCTCGTGCTGGCCTCGTCGCTGAGTCGGGAACTCGGCGTCGAGGTGCCCGTGATCGACAGTCTCGTCACCCTGGCGTCAGTGGCGTCGGGGCGCGACTACGCCGTCGAAGGCAAGACGCTCGCCCACTGGGGACTCGATGGCGCCGGCGTCGAGGGGCTCCGCTCCGCTGTCGAGGCGGGTTGGTGGTGACTCATGTCCGCCGCTGGTGACGTCGACCTGGCCATCAGGGGCGGGCTCTGCGTCACCTGCGACGAGAGCGACACCGTCACGACCGGCGACGTCTACGTCGACGGCGGCCGGATCGTCGCCATCGGCGGCCCCACCCGGGAGGCCCGACGGACCGTCGACGCCTCGGGCACGATCGTCATGCCGGGCCTGGCGAACCTGCACGACCACCTGCGCGACATGACGCCGGGGCTCGACGCGGGCGAAGGTCTGAAGCTGGACGAGATGCTGCGGTTCTACTGGCGGCTGAACGAGGCGGCGGGCGCGGCCGAATACGAGGCGATGGCTGCCTACAGCTCGGCCCGACTGCTGGCATCGGGTACCACGACGGTCGTCGACCACGTCTACCCTTTCCATCGGCACGGGCTCGACGAGGCCACGATCGCCGGGTACGAGGCCACCGGCATCCGCTGGTACCTCGCACGAGGCCTCATGACGCAGGGACACGACCCGATCTGCGAGCCGCTCGCCACCGGATTCGAGCGGGTTCGCTCGCTGCTCGCCAACGATGTGCCGGCGGAGCGGATCATGCTCGCACCGGTCTCTTTCCGCCAGGCCGAACCCGACGACTACGTCGCCGCCCGGGACTTCGCAGCCACCTACGGGCTCCGGCTGTACACGCACGTGGCCGAGACGGCGGCCGAGGTGCAGACCATTCAGGGCGCGCACGGCTGTCGGCCCATCGAGTTGCTGCACCGGCTGGGGTTCTGTGGTCCGGACGTGACGCTCGTGCATTGCGTACTGCTGTCCGATGCCGAGATCGATCTGCTCGCACGCACCGGCACCCATGTCGTGCACTGCCCGAGCAATCACATGAAGCTCGCCAAGGGGTTCACGCGTGTGCTGGATCTCCTCGCCGCCGGGGTGAACGTGGCGCTGGGCGTGGATCAGATGGTCGACATGTTCTGTGAGATGCGACAGGAAGTGCTCCTGCAGTCGATCCGCAATGAGGATCCGGGGGCGGTTCCCCCGCGCCTCGCCCTGCGCATGGCCACGTCGAACGGCGCGCGGGCCGTCGGCCTCGGCGGCCGACTCGGCGAGGTCACACCCGGCGCGCTCGCCGACCTGATCTGCGTGTCGACGGCCGGCCTGGGGTTCCAGCCGGTCCTCGATCCGGCCTGGAGCCTGGTGCACCGCGCCGGGGGCTCGGACGTCCGGCACGTCATCGTCGACGGGAGTGTCATCATCGAGGATCGGGAATTCGTCGAGTTGGACCTCGAAGAGCTGCGCCGCCAGGCGATGGACGTCATCGACGGCTACCTGACCGAGGCGAACATCACCCGAACCCGCATAGACCTGTAGGGAGGCGAACAGCCATGGACATCGTCACAGTTCTGGAGCGGGCGTGCTCGCGGCATGCGGCACGACCGGCGCTCAGCCGGGAGGGAACGACGGTCAGCTACGCCGAGGTAGGCGAGCGGGTGCCCGTGGTGGCGGGAGCCCTCGCGGGGTTGGGCGTAGGGCAGGGCGACACCGTCGGCATCTGCAGCCCCGACAGCATCGAGGCGTGGCTCGCCATCTTCGCCACCTGGCATCTGGGCGCGCTGCCGGCACTGATCGACGCCCGTACCCCCGACGACCGGCTCCCGTACTTCGTCGGCGACATGGACCCGGCCGTCGTCGTCTCCGACGAAGAGAACCGCCCGCGCCTGGCCGAGATCCTGGGGATCGACGCGGCGCGACTGGATGATGTCGCCGCCGGAGGTTCGTCGGCCGCGCCGAACCAACACGACGAGTCCTCCCCCCTGTTCCTGTCGTACACCTCGGGCACGACGGGCGACCCCAAGGGCGTCGTGCTGACGAGCGGTCCTGTCACGCTGGGGGCCTCGTGCATCGCCGAGCGGCTCGGGTACGGACCCGACGACGTGCTGGTGGCGACGACGCCGGTGGCCAGCAGCTTCCAACTCGTGGCCAGCGCCATGCCCGCTCTGCACAGCGGCGCCCACGTGGTCCTAGCTGCCGGCCACGCGCCCAGCGAGGTCTGGGAGGACATCGGAACCTACGGCGGCACCGTTCTCATCGCCTACCCGCTAACCCTCGCCGATGTCGTGGGTCTGGCCAAGGACACCGAGCCCGCCCACGGCTTGCGGCTAGCGCTCTCGGGCGGCTCACCGCTGGCACCGCGCATAAAGCGGGACTACCTGGATCACCTGGGCATTCCCCTCGCCGAGAGCTACGGCCAGAGCGAACTCGGCGGGTTCATGGTCCTCGGAACGCCCGGCGACGAGACCGCTCCCGAGGGCTTCGCGGGCCGCCCGCTGCCGGACCGCCTCGCCTATGTGGCCGACGCCGACAACCGGGAGCTGCCCGCCGGGAGCATCGGCGAGGTGGTCGTAGCCGAAGGATTCTTCGGCGAGTACCGCAACAAGCCCGAGGCCTACGCCCGCACCACCGCAGGCGGTGTCCTCCACACCGGAGACGTGGGGGTCGCCTCGGCGCAGGGGCACATCAAGGTGATGGGCCGCGTCCAGGAGGCCGGCGCCGCCCGGCGCCGGGGCGGCTTCCTGCGCGAGGTGGAGGACGTCGCCTACGACCATCCCGCGGTCCGCCACGCCTCGGTGGTCATCGACGGCATCGGCGATGTCCGCTGCTTCGTGGAGCTCTCCACCCCCGGCAGCGCGGACGAGGCCGAGATCGAGCAGTTCATCAGGGCGCGCCTGCAGGAGTCGCTCTTCCCGGCGGGCGTGCACATCCTCGGTGAGTTCCCCCGCACCTTCAGCGGCAAGGCCGACCGCCTGCACCTCAGCGGACTGCATGGCGAATGACCTACGGTCGTGGTCTCGCGAGCAACGGGAGGACACGCCATGGCAGCGTTCAAATCGGTCGATCACGTCGGGATCACGGTCAAGAGCCTCGAGGTCTCTGTTCCGTGGTGGAGCTACTTCCTCGAGGCGGAGCCGTTCTGGCAAGCGAGCTGGCTGGCCGCCGACATCGACGACTACGTGGGGACCATCGTGGGCTACGAGAACTGCGACATGACCTGCGCATTCTGGGAACTGCCCGGTGGCACGGTCCTGGAGATGCTGGAGTACCACAACCCGGGGCCCGGCCGGGTGGACATGGAGTCCTACAACGCCGGCAACACCCACCTCTGCCTGGAGACGGAGGACATCCACCGGGACTACGAGCGGCTGCGGGGGCGGGCGGAGTTCCGCTCACCCGAACCGGTCCGCTGCGCCTGGGGCAAGTACAAGGGCAACATGGCCTGCTACCTGCGGGACCCCGACGGCGTCTCCATCGAGTTGGTGCAGTTCGTCGGCCAGCCCCGCCCCTTCCAGGAACAGAGCCCGTTCGGCGACCCCTACGCCTGACGCCACCACGGACACAAGGCCCTCCCGACTCCCGGCGCACCTGCCGGGCAAGTCGCGCGGCTATTGCTGCTGTTGCTGGTGTTGGTGGCTGGGGGATGGCGGTGGAGGGTCGTTCGTCAGGATGCGGGGGCGGCTGTGGTGATGTCCGGGGGATGACTCGACGTCCTCGGTGGGGCGGCGGCCGATGACCACCTCGGCTTCGACCTCGGCTGAGGCACCGCCCATGAA
>CAZTZI010000055.1:0-8969 GCA_964618115.1 uncultured Acidimicrobiales bacterium | reverse complement strand
TCACACCGCCCGCTGGCCCGCCGAGGGCGTCGACGTGGCCGGCAAGCGTGTCGGGGTGATCGGCACCGGCTCCAGCGGCGTGCAGGTGATCCCCCAGGTCGCCAGGACGGCCGAGCACGTCTACGTCTTCCAGCGCACCGCGCAGTACACCGTCCCGGCACGGAACCGCCTGCTCGACGACGCCGCCCGCCAGGAACTCCGCGACAGCTTCGGCGAGCGGCAGGAGTTCAAGCGCACCACCCCCGCCGGGCTGTCCCGCCCGGTCGTCCCGGCCTCGTCGGACCTGGACGCAGCCGCCCGCGCCGAGATTCTCGAGGCCTCATGGCAGCGTGGCGGGCCGGGCTTCGCCATGACCATCGACGACATCCTGACCAACCCGGAATCGAACGAGCGAGCCGCCCGGTTCGTGCGCGACAAGATCCGGGCGAAGGTCGACGACCAGGAGGTCGCCGAGAAGCTCGTCGACATCGACTTCCCGATCGGGGCCCGGCGCCTGATCGTCGACATCGACTACTTCGAGACCTACAACCGCCACAACGTCACGCTCGTGGACGTGAAGGGGTCCCCGATCACCGAGATCACAACCCGGGGAGTGCGCACCGCAGATGCCCACTATGACCTCGACGTGCTGGTCTACGCCACCGGCTTCGACGGCATGACCGGTGCGCTGCTGTCGATGGACATCAGCGGGGTCGGTGGGCTGGCGCTGCGGGACAAGTGGGCTGACGGGGCGGGCACCTACATCGGCCTGCTCGCATCGGGGTTCCCGAACCTGTTTATGATCACCGGGCCGGGCAGCCCGGCGGTGTTCAGCAACGTGATGCTGTCCATTGAGCAGCACGTGGAGTGGATCGCCGACTGCCTCGCCTACATGGTCGAGGGCGGCTTCGAGCGCATCGACGCCGAACCCGAGGCGGAGGCCCGCTGGACCCGGCAGGTGGAGGAGCTTGCCGCTCGCAGCATCGTCGGCAAGACGAACTCGTGGTGGACGGGGGCGAACATCCCGGGCAAGCGCCGCGGCATCACCATGTACCTGGGGGGAACGCACAACTACCGGGCCGCCTGCGACGAGGTGGCCGCCAACGGCTACGAGGGATTCACCCTCACCCGGTCGTCCGATCCGGCTTCGAGCGTTAGCGGATAGGTGAAACGGATAGGTTCGGCACTGACCGACGATCCCAGTGCCGGCTGCCTCTCGACTCTCCTACTGGGGAGAAGGGACGCTCCGGCGACCTCTGGTATTCCCCTGTTCAGAGCCTATCCGCGCACGTTCTTGGAGCATGCCTCCACGATTTCAGGGGAATCCCGAACCCGACCCGACAACATTGGAGACCGGTGCTACCGTCGCGGAAACAGCACCCCACACCTTGCGGCCAATACTCAAAGCGAATATCAGCCTGCGTGAAGCAGTGGGAAGTGGCCATGACACACCAGCATCCATCGACGCGGAGGACAACAGCGAGAGATCGGTTGAAGAGATTCCTGTCGGTTGGTTCGCTGCTGATCGTAGCTACAGTTGTGCTGTTCGGCACTGCCACGAGTTCAGCCTCAGCGCGCGAGTTCGATCACGAGGCGATCGGGGACGACGAACTCGAGGACACCGAACCCAGCGGCCCCACCGTTGACGACGACTACCTCCAGTGGCCGGGGCAGTCGTGCACCTTCTATGCGAGGCCTGACAACCCCCACGTTTCGGGAGGCGACGCGTCCGGGCATGGGGCGTGGGTGAACACATCGAATCCCGCGAGCAATTGCCCGAACACCGCCTTGGTAAGGGTGCAGCTGCAAGCGTGGAAGTGCCACCCGTACAATCCGTTCGACTGCAGTTGGTTCACCATGGCGGAGAGAACACAGACGAAGTACTCAGGGCAGCGCGTGGCCGTCCACTATCCGTGTAACACATTTGATACTGCGGGTTGGCGGACCCGTGTCACTGTGAAGGTCATTATTCCTGGATGGTTCGACAAGTGGAACACGCGCAGCAGGGCGAGAAACATCAGCTGCGAAGTCTGATACCGAAATGATGCCGTCCGTGGTCAGCGTTGTCGTCGTCGGTGCCCTGTGCGAGTTGGACGACGATGACACCTACATGCTCCCGTTCGTCTACGATTGCCCGGCGCTGCGACCTCGGGTTGTGGCCCCGTTGGTGCCGACGAACGCCGAGCCCTTGGACTCGGAAACCGAACTGCCCCCGCTGCGGCGGTGGTTCGAGAGGGGGAGCGAGCGGCAGCTACGCCGGTGGTTTGATCATGCCACGCCGGATCACCTTGGGGGGTACCAACACCGGCCGATCACGTACCAGAACCGGCGGATCGCGTACCGGCAGCGCCGACGCGAGGGCGATTCCCTGCACGTGACAGAGTTCGCAGACCTCAGCGACGGCCGGCGCGTCGTTCTACGAAACGACCGTGGGTACGGTTGCATTTGGGGAGACTCACCGGGCCCGCGGCCTGGCGTAACCCGCCAGAGCGTCGCAGAGGATGTCCGCGACTTCTTCGTGCAACTCGAAGAAGATCGTGCGACCTCGCCGGAGTGGGTCGTTGACCTCGTGGCGCGCCTCTATGACATCAAGATCGACCTGGCATCAGTGGAAGCAGCGCTGCAGGCACCGCGTCACGTTGAGTTCGGGCCTCGCCTCTTGCAGCAGCTGCCACCTTGAGAACCCTCGATTGCGCCACGGCTGCGGACGCGCTGAACGCGCAGCCCTTCGAAACTACCGCAGTTGCTGTTCGGTAACGATAAGCGGCGCTTTGAAGATTGGCGACTCTTCGGTTTTCGCCGGTCGTCGCCGGGGCGTGATGTTACCGACCGACGATGACGGGAGCCCGAGGGTGACGGGCCACCACGAGCCGGGCGGATGCGCGACGTGATGTTGCCGATCGACGATGACGGGAGCCCGAGGAGCTAGTCGCAGCCCTTACGGCGATGTCGATGGTGCATCACCGGGCCGGGCAGCCCGGCGGTGTTCAGCAACGTGATGCTGTCCATTGAGCAGCACGTGGACTGGATCGCCGACTGCCTCGCCTACATGGTCGGGGGCGGCTTCGAGCGCATCGACGCCGAACCCGAGGCGGAGGCCCGCTGGACCCGGCAGGTGGAGGAGCTCGTCGCCCGCAGCATCGTCGGCAAGACGAACTCGTGGTGGACCGGGGCGAACATCCCGGGCAAGCCCCGCGGCATCACCATGTACCTGGGGGGAACCCACAACTACCGGGCCGCCTGCGACGAGGTGGCCGCCAACGGCTACGAGGGATTCACCCTCACCCGGTCGGCCGATCCGGCCTAGCGGGGACTCGGCTCAGGCATCTGCGGCCGCGGCGACGTCGTCCTCGGTGACGCGGCCGCCGGGGCCGGTTCCGACCACGGAGTCGAGGTCCACGCCGAGTTCGGTGGCAAGCCGGCGGGCGCGCGGCGTGACCTGCCGGCCGGACCCACTCCCGGTTGCCGCGGGAGCGGGGCGTTCGAAGATCGGATCCGGCGCGTCGACGGCCCCTCGCTCCTGCTTGACGGCATCCTGCTGGTCCTCGGCGGGATCCACCCGGTCGCCGACATAGGACGAGTCGGCTCCGGCAGGCACGATCACGGCCAGCAGTTCGTTCACTGCGGCGGTCTCGCCCTCGGGCACCAGGATGCGCTGGAGCACGCCGCCGCCGGTGGCCACTAGCTCCTCGGTGACCTTCTCCGCCTCGATCTCGGCCACGACCTCCCCGGCAGCCACAGGGTCGCCCTCGCGCTTGAACCAGGTGATGATCGTGCCCTCCTGCATCCCCATGCCGAACTGGGGAAGGCGGATCTCGGTCACCGTCGTCATGCCATCAGCCGGCGGGCGGCGGCGGCGATCCGATCGGCGTTCGGGTACAGGGGCCGTTCGAGGTCGGCGCTGTAGGGGATCTGGGTGTGGGGCGTCGTCACCCTGGCGATCGGCGCCTGCAGGTCCCAGAACGCCTCCTCGGCGACGATCGCGGCCACCTCGGACGCCACCGAGCCCATCTCGTGGGCGGGGTCGGCGACGACCAGCCTGCCCGTCTTGGCGACGGAGGCCAGCACCGCCTCGCGATCCAGTGGCACGATCGAGCGGAGGTCGACCACCTCCGCCGAGATCCCCTCGCCCGCCAGGTCCTCGGCCGCCGTCAGGGCATGGGCGACCGCTCCCGCCAAGGCTACGACGGTGACGTCGCTGCCCTCCCGCTTGACGTCGGCGCGGCCGAGCGGCACGACGTGGTCGCCGTCGGGCACATCGCCGCGCTGGCCCCACAGGCCGCCGTCCTCGAAGCTGATCACGGGATCGTCGTCGCGGATCGCCGCCTTGAGCATCCCCTTGGCGTCGGCGGGCGTGGCCGGCGCGACGAGCTTCAGGCCGGGGATCGTCATCAGGGTGGGGTACGGCCGGTCGGAGTGCTGGGCGGCGTTGCCGCGGCCGTACAGCATGGGCGCCATCAGCGTGATCGGCATCCTGGCCTGCCCGCCGTAGAGGTAGGTGGACTTGGCGATGATCGAGACGAGCTGGTCGAACGCCACGTACACGAAGGGCGCGATCAGCATGTGCACCACGGGACGCATGCCCACCATGGCCGCGCCGGCCCCCGCCCCGACGAAGCCGGCCTCGGAGATCGGCGTGTCGCGGACCCGCTCTTGGCCGAACTTGTCGACCAGACCCGTGGTGGAGCCCATCAGCCCCCAACTCACGTCCTCGCCCATGACGAAGACCGACTCGTCGCGTTCCATCTCCTCGATCAGCGCCTCGTTGAGTGCATCGATGTAGGTCAGTGTTCGCATGGCGGGACCCTCAGGTGCCGATCGGGTTGGTGAACAGGTGCGTGAAGGCGGCCTCGGGTGGAGGGGCGGGGCTCGAGCGGGCGAACTCGAGCGCCCCTGCCAGATCTGCTTCGACCTCTGTGTCGATGGCGTCGAGCTCGTCGCCGGCGATGCCGCGGTCCGCCAACGTTTCACGGAACAGCACCAGCGGGTCGCGCTGCGTCCGCCAGTGCTCGATCTCGTTGGGGTCGCGGTAGTTCTCGATCCGGATGCCGATGGCGTGGTTGTCGAACCGGTAGGTCATGGTCTCCACCAGGCTCGGCCCCTCGCCCCGGCGGGCTCGTGCCACCGCCTCGCTGACCGCTCCGTGGACGGCCAGGACACCCTCGCCGTCCACGGTGACGCCGGGAATGCCGTAGCCTGCCGCCCTCTCCGACACCTTCTCGACCGCCATGGTCTTGTGCGACGCGGTCAACTCGCCGTAGCCGTTGTTCTCACACACGTAGACGGCCGGGAGCGTCCAGATCGCCGCCAGGTTGAGCGACTCGTGGAACGTCCCCTGGTTCGAGGCGCCGTCGCCGAAGAAGCAGAGCGTCACCCGATCCAGGCCCTGCAGCTTCGAGCCCAGCGCCGCTCCCGCCGCCACGGGCAGCCCCGAGCCGACGATCGAGGTCTCCCCGAGGCTGCCGACCGAGAAGTCCGACAGGTGCATCGACCCGCCCTTGCCCTGGTTGACCCCGGTCTCCTTGCCCATCAGCTCGGCGAGCAGGCGGTCGAGCGCGGCCCCTTTGCCGATGGGGTGGCCGTGCGAGCGGTGCGTGCCGACCATGTAGTCGTCGTCGCGAAGCGCCATGCACGCCCCGACGATCGACGCCTCCTGGCCGGTCGATGTGTGGAACGCGCCGTAGAGCTCACCGGAGAGCAGGAGTTCCTTGGTGGTGGCCTCGAACTGCCGGATCCGCGACATGCGCCGGTACATCTCCCGCAGATCGCTACCGGTGACCGTCATGGCGCGCTCCCGGGCCGCTGCCGGGGAGTCAGATCCCCGGCGGGCCGAATCCGTTCATGTCGATCACGCACGGTCGAGACGCTAGTTCACGTCCGCGCTGGCGCTGCGAGGTCACCGAGAGCCACCCTGGGCAGGCAGACAATGCCGACCCTTGGCAGCCACCTAACCGGGCACGTTCCTAGGACGAGGTCGCGGTGTTCCCCGTTTGGCTCAGCTGTCGGTCCACGGATCGGCGAGGTCGACACCTATGCCGGTGAAGTCCTTAGTGTTCCGAGTCGCCACCGCCATGTGCTGCGAGCGGGCGATGGCGGCGATCTGCATGTCCATCGTTGAGACGGGCCGTCCGGCGGCGCGGCGAGCGGCGGCGATCGCCGCGTAGGCACGGGCGGCCGCGCTGTCGAACGGCAGGATGCGGCCGGCAAAGTCCTTGCTCAGCGTTGCCTCGATTGCCTCTTCTATCGCGTCCCGGCGCCGGCCAGCGGGCATGGCCGCAACGCCGAGACGCAACTCGGCCTCGCCCACCGCCGAGAAGAAGAGGGTCGCCGCGTCTCGCTGACTCACCCAGGACACCACCGCCGACGATGGGGCTGGGCGCATCAACTCGGAGACGACGTTGGTATCGAGGACGATCACCGGCCCGGCTCAGTCGAAGCTAAGCGGGTCTCGCATCGGCTCCCGAGGCGGTATTTCCAACTCGACTCCACCGAGGGGTGCGAAGCGATCGCGAATCGCGGTCACGAGATTCGTGGGGCCGACATCGGATTCGACAGCCTCACGAAGGATCCGGCGCGCCTCCTCCTCCATCGAGTGTCCACGACCGGCGGCCCGCACCCGCAGGCGGGCCTTCACGTCGTCGTCCAGATTGCGGATCGTGATACTCGCCATCGCTGCACCCTGTCTTCCCGGTCCAGCCTGGAATCTAGAGATGATTGCAGTGCAATCATAGTCGCGGGGGTGTTCATCGACAAAATCATGGACTCGTGCCGCACGGCAGCGTCGCCGTTCGTAGAACTCAATGGGCGACCCATTCACCGTTCCATCCCCCTCCCCCAACGTTAGGAGCAGCAATGACTACATCAAATGGACATCACGGCAAGTGCTTCGGCGTCACCATCAAGACGCCTGCTGGCTTCGCGTCCGCGTTCGCCGCGACGCCGGACACTGCTGGCCACGCGCTCGTTCACCGAGCTGTTGACTTCTTCGTCTCCGACAATAACCGGGACCCTGTCGACTCGACCCGATGGCCGCCCGGGGGCCGGCCCGACGCGGTCCACGACGACGGGGTGGACGCCACGAAGTGGCCGTCGCCGAGTCGCCATAGCGCGATCGCGTCGTCGAAAGAAGCTTCGGTCGCCTCGCCTGAAGGGACCGTGCCAGACCCGCCCGCCACGACCGGGACTGTATCGTCCCCGCTATCAGCGACGACCGGGTCGCCACCCGCCACCACGAGAGGCAACGAGGGACAGCGATGGGACGTCTGGACGGGAAGATCGCGATCGTCACCGGCGCGGGCTCGGGTCTGGGCCGGGCCGCGGCGCTCCGGTTCGCGGGCGAGGGCGCCTCGGTGGCGTGTGTCGATCTGGATCGCACCGGAGCGGAGGAGACCGTCTCCGCCATGGGCGACCGGGGCCTCGTGATCGTGGCCGACGTGGCCGCCGAGGCCGACACGGAGAGGATGGTCGCCGAGACGACCGATCGCTTCGGGCCGCCGACGGTTCTCTACGCCAATGCCGGTATCGGCGGTCGTGGCTCAGCCGGCGAGGTCGATTTGCATCTGTGGCAGGCAGTCCTTGCGGTCAACCTCACCGGGGTCTGGCTCTCGGCCAGGTCGTGCCTGCCCGCGATGATCGAAGCCGAGGGCGGCTCGATCATCAACCAGGGGAGCATCACCGGCCTGATCGGGTTCCCGAACTCGGCTGCCTACAGCGCCTCCAAGGGCGGGGTCATCTCCCTCACCCGGCAGATGGCGGTGGACTACGCGCCCCACAACGTCCGGGTCAACGCCATCTGTCCCGGCGTCATCGAGACCCCGCTGCTGCGACGCTCGTGGGCGCAGGCCCAAGGCGTTCAGGAGTCCGAGGTGGACGACCTGCTGGCCGAGCACTGGCACCCGCAGATCCCGATGGGACGCCTCGGCCAGGTGGACGAAATCGCTGCCACAGCCGTCTATCTGGCGTCCGACGAGTCCGCATGGACCACCGGCTCGATCCTGACCGTGGACGGCGGCCAGACGTCGATGTAGTTAGCCGAGCCGTTCCAGTTCCGCGGAAACCGTCGCGGCTGCCGGCGCGAGTGAGGCCTCGATGTCCTCCAGCGGCATGGGGTCGACCTCGGCGAGGGCGGGGACGACCTCGCGGCTCATGGTCTCGATGGCGTCGATGACCTCGTCGATGTGCATCTGCGGCCACTGCGGCTTGATGATGATGGGGTCGACGGGCAGCTCCCGGCTGACCCGGATGAAGTGGTCGATGACCTCCTGGGCGGTGCCGACGGCGACGGAGTCCTTGACGGTCTCGTAGTAGTCGTTCATGAGGTCGGCCTCGTCGAGGATGTCGAGTTCGTTGCGGACGTAGGTGAGGTAGCGCTCCCGGCTCACGTCCACGAAGCTGGCGATGGCCTCGGGGGTCGTGGCGGCCACGAACGTGTTGCGCCGCAACGGCTGGTGGCCCATGGTCTTGCCCCGCTCGGCGAACCCTGCTGCCATGATCCCCAACCGCACCCGCATCTCACCGATGTCGTACTCGGGCGGGATGACGAAGTTGTCGCCCACCCGGCCGGCTCGCCTCGCCCCGGCCCGGGAGTGCGCTCCGATCCAGATCGGGGGGTGGGGTTGCTGCACGCAGGCGATGTGCGGCGTGGCGCCGGTGATCTGCCAGTTCTTGCCGTGGTAGTCGAAGTCCTCCATGGCCCAGCACAGCTTCATGATGTCGAGGCACTCCTCGAGTCGGCTGACCCTTCGCTCGAAGGGGATATTGAGCATGTCGAACTCGGCGCTGCGGTAGCCGAGTCCCACGCCGACGTCGAGGCGGCCCCGGGTGACGATGTCCAGCGTGGCGAGGTCCTCGGCCAGCACGATCGGGTTGTACAAGGGAGCCAGCAGGACCGACATGCCCAGGCGGACGTGCTCGTCGGTCTCGCCGGCCAGGCGGGCCAGCAGTGGGGTCGGCTGGAGTCAGCGCAACTCGCCGTACAGGAAGTGGTGGCC
>CAZTZI010000054.1:0-11877 GCA_964618115.1 uncultured Acidimicrobiales bacterium | reverse complement strand
CCGGTGCACCCCGATGTGCCACCGGCGATCCCGCCGCCGCCCCGCCGGCGCGCACCTCGACCCGGGGCCGTGCCGCCGGGGCGCCACACGGACCCCATGCTCGCGTCCGCGCCGCCACCGACGCTCCAGCCGACCGAGCCGCGCCGTCGCCGCACTCGGCGGGCCAGTCCTGAGGCGGGCGCGGGACTGTACGACGAGGAGACGTACGAAGACTACGACGAGGATTTCGGCGAGCACCTCGAGGAGTCCCGCGCTCCCTGGCGCACCGTGGCAGGGTGGGTCGTGACGGTGGCTCTCGCCATCGTGCTCTCGCTGCTGATCCGCTCCTTCGTCGCTCACGCCTTTCACGTGGAATCCGGATCCATGGAGCCCACGCTGACCCCCGGCGATCGGATTCTCGTCAACAAACTCTCCGACAACCCCTCCCGGGGCGACCTGGTCGTCTTCGAGCGGCCCGACGGCGATCTGGTCAAGCGGGTCGTGGCACTGGAGGGCGAGACGGTCTACTTCGACGAGGGGCTCGTGAAGATCGGCGACAAGTGGCTCAACGAGCCCTATCTCTCTGCCGGCACCGGGACCTACGTGCGTTCCGCCGTCCCGAACTGCGACCCGACGGCAGGCTTCGACGGCACGGACGCCTGCACGGTCCCCGACGGCCACGTGTTCGTGCTGGGCGACAACCGGGGTGTCTCCTTCGACAGCCGCAACTTCGGTCCCGTCCCGCGCGATGATCTCGTCGGCAACGCGGCGTTCCAGTTCTGGCCGTTGGGCGATCTCCGCGGTTTCTGAGCGACAACCGGCCGCTCGTCCGCGGCTAGTCGTAGTAGCGGGCGATGGCGCTCACCATCCGGTCCACGTGATCGCTGTAGACCGCGTCGATACCGGCATCGAGCAGTTCCCCGAGGGTGCGGTCGTACTGGGCGTCCCAGCCGAAGGCCTGCACCCCGAACCGGTGGAACAACACCACGGTTCCCCCGGTCCAGTCGGCGTGGGGCATGTTGACGGCATCGATCCCCCCTCGAGCCAGGCGCGCCGCCAGGCGCTCCGGCCCATGCTCCATGTGGCGGTGTCGCGTGGACAGCACCAGGTGCACGTCGCTCCAGCGTTCCCGCCACGTCTCGAGGATCGCCAGGGACGGCGAGCAGAGCCAGAGACGCCCGGGAGCCTCCGCGCCGGCGCGGCGAGCCGCCTCCACGAGGCCCGGCGCCGCCTCCGGGTCCTTGATGTCGACGGAGAACTCGAATCCGGTGCCACAGGATTCGTAGAGCTCTTCCGGCGCCAGCACGCTCGCCGGTAGCTCCTCGCGGCGTGCCGTTCGCACCTGCCGGCGCCCCAGACGGGGAAGGGGCGGACGGAAACGACCGCCGTGGTGGAGGACCACCGAGCCGTCGGCGGTGATCCGGGCATCGCTCTCCAACCCGGTGGCGCCCTGCGACAGCGCTGCCTCGAAGGCGACCAGGGAGTTCTCCGGGGCATGCGCCATGCCGCCGCGGTGGGCGAACCCGATGGGACGCGACACGAGGGCGGCAAGCCGCGGAGCCATACCCTCAGTGTGCCCTCCACCGACCCGATTGTGGCCCACCGGTAGGCTGACCGCGTGCTGAACGTCGGACCCGGTGAGGTACTGGTGATACTCGTTATCGCCCTGGTCGTCCTGGGTCCGAGCCGGCTGCCGGGCACGGCGCGAGCCATGGGCCGCATCCTGGCGAAGACCCGCCAGATCATCACGAAGTTCCAGCAGGAGATGCAGGCCGCGGCGGATGCGCCTCTCGAGGCGCTCGCCCGTGAGCGGGGCCGCAGCGAGCCTTCCGCCCCGGCGACCGCCTCGAGCACTTCGACCGAACCAGCCGCGCCCGCCGAGGAATCCGGCGGGGCGCCCGCGACCGCTTCCGAGCCCGGACCCGAGGCCAGCGACGCTCAATGACCGACCTCGACGGACCCGGCAGGTCTTCGAAGGGGCGGATGACGCTCATCGAGCATCTCACCGAACTGCGTCGCCGGCTGATCATCTGCCTCATCGCTCTGGCCTGCGGCTTCGTCGCCTGCTGGATTCTCTACCCGCAGATCCTGGACTTCCTCGTGGCGCCGTACTGCGACGTCGTCCCGCCCGACGCCGAGGGACTCGACGCTCCCGGGAGCTGCCGCCTGCTCGTCCTCGACCCGCTCGAGCCGTTCGCCGTGCGCGTCAGCGTGGCCGGCTACGGCGGTGTGGCGCTGGCGATGCCCATCCTCCTGTGGCAGGCCTGGCGCTTCATCACCCCGGCTCTCTACCCTCGCGAGCGCCGCCACACCCTGGCGTTCGTCGTGCTGGCCGCGCTGCTGTTCGCCGGAGGTGTGGCGCTGGCGTTCTGGAGCATCCCCCGCGCCCTCGGTTTCCTGGCGACCGTCGGGGGCGATGACCTCGTCAGCTTCTTCTCGCCGCGCCGGTACCTCTCGTTCGTCGTGAAGATGGCGCTCGCCTTCGGCTTGGGCTTCGAATTCCCGATCGTGCTGATCTTCGGGCAGATCGCAGGCTTCATCCCGACCAGCACGCTGCAGCGAATCCGCCCGTGGGCCGTGGTGGGCATCGTCGTCGTCGGCGCCGTGATCACACCCACCGGAGATCCCTTCACGCTCCTGGCCCTGTCGGGACCCATGTACGCGTTCTACGAGCTCTCGATCCTCTTCGGGGTCCTGCGGCGGCGACGCAAGGAGCGGGAGGAGGCTGCGGAGAGCCTCCCCACCACGCCGGCCGAACCTTCCACGAGCAGCGTCCCGTGACCACGGCCGAAGCCACGAACCCGGCGGGCGCCCATCCGTTCGATCTGGACCGCTTCCAGACCGAGGCGATCGCCGCGATCGACGAACCCGCATCGGTGATCGTCGCCGCGCCCACGGGCGCGGGCAAGACGGTCGTGGCCCTCCACGCCGTGCGCGTCGCGCTCGCCGAGAAGCGACGGGTCTTCTACACGGCGCCCATCAAGGCACTGTCCAACCAGAAGTACACCGATCTGGTGACCGAACACGGCCCGGAGGCCGTGGGACTGCTCACGGGCGACAACGCCATCAACCCTGCGGCCCCCGTGGTGGTCATGACCACCGAGGTGCTGCGCAACATGATCTACGCCGACTCGCCGGACCTCCGCCGGCTGGGCTGGGTCATCCTGGACGAGGTGCACTACCTGCAGGATCCCTACCGCGGCCCCGTCTGGGAGGAGATCATCATCCACGCACCGCCGGCGGTGCGTTTCGTGTGCCTCTCGGCCACGGTCTCCAACGTCGCCGAGATCCGTTCGTGGATCGCTGAGTTGCGGGGCCCGGTGCAGGCCGTCACAGAGACGGAGCGGCCGGTGAAACTCGACAGCCTGCTGTGCTTCGGGGAGAACGAGCGGGCGAACCTGCGGTTCCTGCCGGTGCTCGTCGGTGACCGCCCCAACCCCGAGGGGGAGCGCCTCGACCGCGATCGCCGGTCGCGCCGTCGCGTTCGCGGCGCCGGGGGGCGACGCTGGCGCGCCCCCGACAGGGTCGCGGTGATCGAGGCTCTCTCGCGTCGCCGCATGCTGCCGGCGATCTACTTCATCTTCAGCCGGGCGGCCTGCGACGACGCCGCCCGCTTGATGGCCCGGGCATCTCTCGATCTGACGACACCCGCCGAGCGACGTCGGATCGCCGAGATCGTCGAGCCCTACATCGCACCCCTGGGCCGCAACGATCGACGCGCCGTCGGCTACGAGGCCTGGTTGGCGCAACTGCTCAACGGCGTCGCCGCGCACCACGCCGGAATGCTGCCCCCGTTCAAGGAAGCGACCGAGGCATGCTTCATTCGCGGCCTCATCAAGGTGACCTTCGCCACCGAGACTCTGTCGCTCGGCCTCAACATGCCGGCGCGCACCGTCGTGATCGAAAAGCTCACCAAGTTCTCCGGTGACGGCCACGAGTTGCTCACGCCGTCGAGTTACACGCAGCTGACCGGGCGTGCGGGTCGCCGCGGCATCGACGATCAGGGATACGCCGTGGTGCTGTGGAGTCCCCGCCTGCGGTTCGGCGACGTGGCGGGACTCGTGAGCAGCCGGTCCTTCACCCTGGTCTCGGCCTTCCGCCCCACCTACAACATGGTGGTGAACCTCATCGGGCGGTTGCCGCCGGAAGAGGCTCGGAGTGTGCTCGGGCGATCCCTGGCGCAGTACCAGTCCGACCGCGAGGTGGTCGTACTGGAACGGCAGTTGACCGAGGGTCGCCGGATGCTGGCCGAGGCCAACGCCGCGGCCCGCCGGAAGGGTGGCCACGAGGCGGAGCGGCGGCTCCGCCGCGCGACACGCAGGGTGGAGGATCTCCGCAACAAGCTGAGAAGCAAGAAGGACACGCTGGCCGGCGAATTCGACGAACTCACCGAGGTGCTCCGCCGGCGCGGCCACCTGGACGGCTGGATGCTCGCGGACAGCGGCGAGCGCCTCGCCGGCATCTACCACGAGCGCGACCTCCTCGTGACCGAAGCCCTCATGAGCGGGCACTTCGACGGCCTCGACGCGCCATCCTTCGCGGCGCTCGTGGCGTGCTGCACCTACGAGCGCCGCGGCGGCGACGTCCCCACCGAGCCGCGCTGGCCGACGGCTGGGTTGCGCGGCAACTGGGCTCGCCTCAGCGAGCTGCACGACTCGCTCGCCGCGATCGAGACGGCTTGCCTCGGCCGTCCCCGCACCGGGCCACCCGACGGGGGTTTCGCCCCGGCGGCGTATGCCTGGACGGCAGGCGCCCCCCTGGCCCGTGTGCTCGACGACGACACCACCCCGGGTGACTTCGTGCGGAACGTCAAGCTCGTCTGCGACCTGGCGCGCCAGGTCGGCCGGGTTGCTCCCGAGCCGGCGACGTCGGCGACGGCACTCGAGGTCGCCAAGGGGATGTTCCGTGGCGTGGTGGCCGCCTCCGCTCTGGACGCGGCGGGCTAGGACAGCGTCGAGCGCGGCCGGTCACGAAGGATTCCCGGGAGGATCAGACTTGGGAATCCGTCGCGGCCGCAACTGGGGATCTCCCGGGGAACTGCCCGACGGCGGCCTGATCGTCACCAGCGACGCCGAGGCTCGTCAGGTCGTCGAGGAGGCACGCCGGCGTGGCGAGCCGCTGCCGACCCTGGGCCTCGCCGGCGGGGACCTCTGCCGCACGCTCGGTGGTACAGGTGACCTGGCCCGCCTGCGAACCGGTGGGAGCCTCCTGGCCTGTGACCTGGGTTCCGTGCTCCTCGACGGCCGGATCCATTGGTTCATCGCGCACCTGATCGCCCGGCGCACCTGGCTCGGTGGCCGCACCCTCGCCGTCATGAACGCCGCCTTCCTGGGGGACTGGAACCTCGGCCCGCGCGCCCACCCCGGCGACGGCCTGCTCGACATCAGCGATGCCGACCTGGCCCTCCGTCAGCGGCTCGCAGCCTGGCGGCGCCTGCCGTCGGGCACGCACCTTCCGCACCCCGATATCGCCACGAGCCGGCTCGGTTCCTTCAGCACCTCCTTCGAGCGACCGGTCCCGGTGCTGCTGGACGGTGTCGCCGTCGGCAGGGCGCGGACGCTCACCATCCGGGTCGAAGCGGACGCTCTGAGGGTGGTCGTCTAGGCGCGGATCAATCCGGAGAGCCCGCGACGGCGGGTGGTAGATTCGCCGCGTGGCCCAGAGTTCGCCCGGAGCGGCCGACGCCAAGGCCCGCGCTGCGGCGGCGGTCGAAGCCCGGGCGAAGCAGTTGCTCGACATCTCCCACCGCATTCACGAGAACCCCGAATTGGGGTTCGAGGAGTACTTCGCTCACGATCTCCTCGCCGGCGCGGCCGAGGAGGCAGGCTTGGCGGTGCAGCGACAGGCCTACGGGGTGGAGACGGCATTTGCGGCCCGTGCCGGGACCAGCGGACCGCTGGTGGCGATCCTCTGCGAATACGACGCGCTGCCCGGCATCGGACACGCCTGCGGGCACAACATCATCGCCGCGTCAGGCCTCGGCGCGGGTCTCGCGGCGGCCGAGGTGGTCGACGATCTGGGCGGGCGCCTGCTGATCCTGGGCACGCCGGCCGAAGAGGGCGGCGGGGGCAAGGTCCGTCTCATCGACGGGGGCGCGCTCGAAGGGGTCGACGCGGCGATCATGCTGCACCCCGCCGGTCTGGAACTCGCGGAGATGCAGACCCTCGCGGTGCAGCAATTGCACGCCCGCTACGCCGGCAGCGCCGCCCACGCGGCGGCCGCCCCGCAGGCGGGGCGCAACGCTCTGGACGGCGCGGTGCTGGGTTACATGGCCGCAGCCACCCTGCGCCAGCACATCGGACCCGATGAACGGCTGCACGGCATCTTCACCAACGGAGGCCAGAAGCCCAACATCGTCCCCGCCTACGCCGAGACCAACTGGTACGTGCGATCACCCACCACAGACCGGCTGGAAGTCCTGAAGGAGCGCCTGGGTGCCTGCTTGGCCGGCGGAGCCACCGCTGCGGGCGTCGATCTGCAATTGGACTGGGCGGACTACAGCTTCCAGGAGGTGCGGAGCAACGCGCCGCTCGTCGAACTCTGGTGCGCCAATGCGGCCACCCTCGGTCGCGACCCACAGCCTCCTGCCCCGGGACGCACCGTGATCGGCAGCACCGACATGGGCAATGTCAGCCAGATCGTGCCCGCGATCCATCCCATGATCGCGGTCGCGCCACCGGAGGTGGCCATCCACACCGAGTCCTTCGCCGAGTACGCCCGCAGTGCCAGCGGTGACCGCGGCGTTATCGACGGCGCCAAGACGCTTGCCGCAGTGGCCATCGACTACTGGGGCGACGACTCGGTGCGCGCCGCGGTGGCCGCCGACTTCGCCGGCGGCCCGGCCGTCGGCGCGGCGGCAGGCTGACAGGTCGGCGAGAGTAGGCGGCGGCCACGGTCGATGTACGTCGCAGAGAACTTCACGACCGCCGAGACCGACATCCTCCGGCGCTATTTCACGAATCTCGACGAGCCCGTCTTCGCCCTTGTGAACCTCCCGGAGGTGGTCAAGGGAGCGCTGTTCGCCCGCTACTCGCGGTCGGCCAAGAGCCTGCGACGCCTGTTCCTCGACGAGTTCGTCGGTGAACTCGACGTCAGCGGCGATCTCGGCGTGGACGCCACCATCGGTCTGCGGCGTGCGGAGGAGCTCTACGACAGGGTCTTCTTCGAGTACGGCGACGATTCGGTCGCACAGCTCGGCGGTGTGCACCTGGCCTGCGAGCAGTCCTCCAATCTGCTGACCAAGGTGCTCGAGTGGGGCAGGCTCATGTCCTACCTGGAGCAGTCAACCCGGTACGTCGCCTACGACGCGCGCCTCGGCGGCCGCTACCGGTACTACCGTGATCCGGACATCCTGCGCTCGCCTCACGGGGCGCGGTACGTGGCGGACCTCGACGGCGCCTTCGAGTCCTACAGCTCCACCTTGCCGATCATGAACGAGCACTTTCGCCGGCTGTTCCCGAAGTCAGCGGGGGATTCGGACTTCGTCCACCGGCAGGCCATCCGGGCCAAGTCGTTCGACGCGGTTCGCGGCATGCTGCCCGCCGCCTCACTGTCCAACGTGGGCATCTACGGCAGCGGGCAGGGCTACGAGAACCTGCTGCTGCGCATGCGGGCGCACCCGCTGCCCGAAGTCCGGACCTACTCCGACATGATGCTGACGGAGTTGCGCAAGGTCATCCCGTCGTTCCTCAAGCGCGTGGACCTCGAGGACAGGGGAGTGGCCTGGAGCCGCTACGCGCGCGCGACGCAGGAGGCCATGGGGGAGCTTGCCGAGAGCCTCCTCGGCGGGATCGGTGAGGACTTCTCCGAGGCGCCGGCCGTGCACCTCGTGGACTTCGACCCCGATGCCGAGGTGAAGCTGGTGAGCAGCGCGCTCTACTCCCACGTGGACCTGCCGGAGGAGGAATTGCGCGCCCGTGTGCACGATATGCCCACGGAGGATCGTCTGAGGGTGCTGCGCACCTATGCCGGCGAGCGCGGCAACAGGCGGCACAAGCCCGGACGTGCCCTGGAGACACCGTGCTACCGGTTCGACGTGCTGTGCGACTACGGCGCCTTTCGCGATCTACAGCGCCACCGGATGCTGACGATCGAGTGGCAGCGGCTCTCACCGACCCACGGCTACAGCATGCCGGAGGCCGTCGAAGCGGCGGGTCTCGCCGAACTCTTCGACGAGACGATGGCGCGCAGCGCAGACCTGCACGACACGCTGGCGGAGCAATTCCCCACCCAGGCCGCCTACGCCGTGGCACTGGCCTACCGAATCCGCTTCGTCATGCAGATGAACGCCCGGGAGGCCATGCACCTCATCGAGTTGCGCAGCAGCACCCAGGGCCACCCCGCCTACCGCCACGTGGCCCAGGAGATGCACCGTCTCATCGAGACGGCCGCGGGGCATCAGGCCATTGCGGGAATGATGAGGTTCGCGAACCGCTCCAGCGAGCCCGAACTGGAGCGACTCGCCTCCGAACGCCGCGCTGCGACGCGCCGGCGCAACGCCGTCTAGCCCAACTCCTCGCGCCACAATCGCGGTGCCGGCGTCACCGCATTCGGTCTCGCGCACCTCTATGATCCGCCTTCGCAGGTGGTCAGCACCTCCCCACGCAACCGGAGAAACCGATGTCCGATGATGACAACCTGATGGGGCTCGACCTCGAGGAGGAAGCGGAGGGCGAGTTCGATCCGGACTTCGACGAGGAACTCGACACCGACGAGGATCCTCTCGCCGAAGACGGGGACCTCGAGGAGGAGGAAGACGAGGAAGAGGCGCCCGAGCGCAGTTCCAAACGGCCGGCCACCGGCGAGACCGACCTCGAGGACGAGGTCGACCCCGACAATCTCGAGGCCGACCTCAACACCATCCTGCGCGACCGCATCGCAGCGGGGGACGACCTTGCCGGCGAGGACGAGGCCGACCAGGCGGACAGCGGTCAACCGGCGGAAATGCTCGGCACGGTGACACCGCGACGCGACGACGAGTGGCTCTGCGAGGGTTGTTTCCTCCTCGTCTCGAAGAGCCAGCTGGGCAGCCGGACGGATCCTCGCTGCCCCTCCGGTGAGGAGATCTGCCCGTCGTTGGACAGGCTGGGGCCCTGAAAGTCACCGTCACCACCGCCACGGGCGCCAATGGCGCGACGCTTGTAGACCTTGCCAATGCGGCAAGGAACGAGAAGGCCACCCAGCGGGGTGGCGCCATGCTCCTGGCGAGCCGCTACCCCGACGCTTTCGACCTCGCCGGCATCCGCCGGGCTCTGGGAGACGGGTCGCGGCAGTTCTGGATCGGCAGACTCGACGGCGTTGCGGTGGGGTTCGCCGCAGCCCGGCTGCCGCGGCTTGCCGATGGCTCCCTGCTCGCCACCGTCGAGGCACTCTACGTGCTGCCCGAGGCCAGGGGAGTCGGCCTCGGCGAAGCACTGATGGAGGAGGTCCTGGCTTGGGCAACCGCTCGCGGCGCAGCCGGCGTCGACTCGATCGCGCTGCCCGGTGATCGGGTGACGAAGAACTTCTTCGAGCGGTTCGGGCTCACCGCCCGCGCTCTACAGGTCTACCGGGCGTTGCCGGTGACGCCCGAGGCCGACCAGCATTGATGCGCCCGGAGATGTGCGTCGGCGCGGTGGCTGTGCGGGACGGCTGCGTGCTGCTCGTCCGGCGCGGGCGCGCGCCCGCCCTCGGACGGTGGTCCGTGCCGGGCGGGCGGGTCGAGTGGGGCGAGACGCTGGCGGCCGCGGTGGTGAGGGAAGTTGCCGAGGAAACCGGCCTGAAGGTCACCTGCGAAGGGCTGGCCGACTGGGTCGAGCGCATCGGTGAGGACCACCACTACATCATCGCCGATTTCTGGGTCTCCGTCGGCGGTGAAGGCGTGCCCGTTGCCGGCGACGACGCCGCCGAGGCTCGCTGGGTACCGCTGTCCGAGCTAGACGACCTCGACCTCACCAGCGGCCTGGCGGATTTCCTCCGCAGCATCGGCGCCGGCGGCGTCCCCGGCTGACGGTTCCGCGCCGGCATCGCCGGCGCCTTGGTCCGCTGGTTCGGCATCGACGGCAGATTCGGGTTCCTCGCCGGCCACGGCCGCTGACTCGGCACCGTCAGTGGACTCCGCCACCTCGGCAGGCCCGTCCGCAGGATCGGCATCATCAGCAGATTCGGGTTCCTCGCCGGCCACGGCCGCGGGTTCGCTCGCAGGGGCAGGTTCGGTCGCGTCCGTTGCCTCGGCGGCCTCCGAGGGGTCGGCATCGGCAGCCGGCCCGGCGCTCGGAGATCCGGCATCGGAGGGAGCGTCCGGCTCGTCCGGCGGCTCGAGATGCTCCGCGAACTGCCCACGCAGCGCCGGCAGGCGATCACCGAATCGCCGGACGGTGCGCAGCAGTCGCTCGGACGGCTCCGCGGGAAGGCTTCCCGCCAGCAGCACCAGGCGGATCGGCGACTGCGCCGCCGCCTCGAGCATCCGCACCCACAAGTCGTCCTCGGCGTCCTCGTTCAGCTGAGAGGCTGCGGACTCCCGCAGGGTTCCCGCCAGGCTCTCCGGAAGGGGCGTGCCGGTCTTGGGCGGGCGCTGGCTGACCCGCAACGCGGTGATCACGCGTCCCTTGCGGAGCAGCGAACCGAGGTCGGCGATCCACGCCGAGTGCTCGCGGTCGACCCGGGCGGCCAGGTTCCGGCGCAGCTCGTCCGCAAGGCTGCGGACCTCATCGGTGGCGATGTTCTGGGGTGTGCCCGCCACCACCGACCGCAGGTCGCGCAGATCGACGTCGTCGCTCACACCGCGAGCCGCTTCGGCTCGATCGCGCCAGTCGGCCGCCCGCAGGCCCGAGAACATCTCCTCGACGAGGGCGACGCGCCGCTCGGCCGTCTCGCCCGACTCACTCGCCTCCCCGCCGGCACTCTCGTTCTCCTCCTCGATGGCTTGGTGCACGGCGCGGATCCCCTCGTTCGCCAGCCGTTCGGCGACTGCACGCTGCTCGGCCCCGAGCGTGGCGAGCCAGGCATCGCGGTGCTCACTCCCCGAACGCAGGCGCGGCGCACGCGGCGGCCTGTCCCCGCGGCCACCCCGGTGACCCGACCCCGAACGCTGGGACCGCCCATCGTCACGCCGGTCGCGCCCGCCGCCACCGTCGCGGCGCGGCCGCCCGCCCTCACCACGACGTCCCGAACGCCGGTCGCCGCGATCACCGCCCTCGGAGGTGATGCGGCTGGGCCCCGTGACTCCTTCTGTGAAGCGCTGCCCACCGATGTGCTCGACGCGGGGGGTCTCGGGTTTGTCAGCCTTTGCCGGAAGCACCTGGCGCACGGAGATGCCGTCGACGCTGACGTCGGCCTCCACCCGCAGAACATCACCCACGGCCGCCCCGGCCGGCAGCAGCTCGGGCTCCACCACCCCCTTCGGCTGGCGCGCTCCGGCCGCGCGCCACGTCCAGACGCCGTCCGAGCGGCGGCTCGTCAACATGACCTCGAGGCGGTGCGGCACGGCCTCAACGCTAGCTGAGCGTTCGCGCAACACTGCTCGAAGACACGCGAAGGGCGCGTGGCACGACCGCCGACCCGGCGACTCCGGGAGGCCATCAGCGTGTGGCGCGCGTTGCAGCATTGCAGCCGACCTGCGTCGGGACATAGAGTGGTCGGCGCAATCGGGGAGCTCGAGGAATCGGGCTGAGAGGGCGAGGAGACTCGCCGACCCGCAGAACCTGATCTGGGTAATGCCAGCGGAGGGAAGTCATGCACAGGACCCGCCCGTCTCATCGCCTCCTCGTTCTTCTGGGTTCGCTCACCATGGCCCTCCTCGTCATCGCCGGGTGCGGCGACGACGAGGAGGGCCATGGTGAGCGAACCCAGAAGAACGAGGAGGCGATGAGACGGGCGGGTCCTGTGCATGACTTCCCTCCGCTGGCATTACCCAGATCA
>CAZTZI010000053.1:0-7318 GCA_964618115.1 uncultured Acidimicrobiales bacterium | reverse complement strand
AGGTGGCGACGCGCACGGTGCATCTGATCGGCGGGGTCGTCCCGGGCCCCCCCGTTGCGCCGCGGTCGCCAGCGCCGGGGGTTCACGATGCGTGAGGTGCTGCTGGTCGCCGCCAAGGACCTGCGGATCGAGCTGCGGTCGCGGGTGCTGCTGTTCCAGGTGGCCCCGTTCGCCGTGGCCACGCTGGTGCTACTCGGTTTCGCCCTCGATGCCGACCGTGTCGCGCTGAGGAACTTCAGCCCCGGCCTGTTCTGGGTGGCGGTCCTGCTCACCGCTCTGCTGGCCGCGCAGCGCTCGGTGGCCGTCGAGCACGCCGGCCGCGCTGCCGACGCCCTGCTGCTGAGCGCGGCACGCCCGGGCCGCATCTTCGCCGGCAAGGCCCTGGCGCTGGCCGCGCAGCTGGCGGTCCTGGAGGTCCTGCTGGGTGTGGCCATGGTGGTGCTGTACGACGCCCGCATCGAGCACTTCGGCCTGGCGGTGGCCTCGGCGGCGGCGGCGACGGTCGGGATCGCGGCCGCCGGTACCCTCTATGGTGTGCTCGCCGCCCCCATGGGAGTCCGGGAGACCCTGCTGCCCGTGCTCCTCCTGCCGGTCTTCGCGCCTGTGCTCATCGGTGCCACCCGTGCCTTCGGCGACGCCCTGGGGACCGCCGCGGTGAACGGCTGGGCCTGGTTCGGGCTGCTGGGGCTGTTCGCCGTGGTCTACGCGGTCTTCGGGGCGGTGGCCTACGGGCCGCTGCTGGAGGCCGAGGCGTGAGCGCGGCCACCGTGCGGCTCGGCGCAGCGGGGGTCGGGCGGCGATGAGCATCCTCCTGGGGCGCCCTCCCGACCGCGAGCCGGCGCCGGCCGCGCCCACCCACACCGGGTCGCGCACCACGCGGGTCCTCGGCGTCGGCGCCCTGGCGGGTCTGGTGGCGCTCTGCCTGTGCGCCTTCATCTTCAGCCCGCCCGATGCGCGCCCCGGCCCCGAGCCGGGGACCGAGATCGGCCAGTTCGACGCGGTGCGGCTCATGTACGTGCACGTCCCGGCCGCCATCTGGACCTACGCCGCCCTGGGAACCTGCGCCCTCGCCAGCGCGGTCTACCTGTGGCGCCGCAGCGCCTGGTGGGATCGCCTCGCCCACGCCTGCGCCGAGATCGGCGTCGTGCTCTGCGCCATCACCCTGATCACCGGGATGATCTGGGGACGCCCGGTCTGGGGCACCTGGTGGGAGTGGGGCGACGTGCGGCTCGTGACGACGCTCGTGCTGTTCCTGGCCTACGCGGGGTACCTGGCGGTGCGCTCGGTGCCGGCGGCGCCGGAACTCCGTGCCCGCCGGGCGGCGATCCTGGGCGTCGGCGGGGCCGTGCTGATTCCCATCGTGAACCGCTCCGTGGAGTGGTGGGAGAACCGCACCCTGCACCAGCAGTCCACGCTGGAGGAGTTGCGGATCGAGGACCTCACGCTGTTCACGCTGGTGCTGGGCATCTTCGTCCTGGGGCTTGCCGTGCTGTGGCTGGTGGTGCACCGCTTCCGGCTGGCCTGGCTGGAGGCCGAGGCCGAGACCGCCGGGCTGCAGGCCGCCCTCGCCGAGCGCCGCGCCGAGGCCGCCGAGTCCTCCGAGGCCGCCGAGACGTCGGGAGTGGCCGCCGGCGGGGCGGGCGCCGAGGGCGGAGGGTCGGACCGGTGACCCACGCCGCCTACATCGCCGCCGGCTGGTCGATCAGCGTGGCCCTGCTCGTGGCCTACGCGGCCATGGTCCTGCTGCGCGGCCGCCGTCTCAGTGGCAGGGTGCCGGCGCGCCGCCGCCGCTGGATGACAGCCGAGGATTGAATCCCATGGGCGGCGCTCCGAGCGACGCGGGCACTCCGGCGCCGCCTCCCGAGCGCGGTGACGACGACTCCGGCGCCGGCGACGGCCTCGACCTGACGCCTCGCCGCCGTGACGCACGCATCGGGAGCCGGCCGCCGGTGGCGCGGCGGGTCATCTCCCTGCTCGTGGTGGCGGCGGCCGTCGGCGGCATCACCTTCGCGCTGGTCCGGCTCGTCACCGACGCCTCGCTGTTCTTCCTCAACGCCGACGAGGCCGTTGAGCGCCGCGACGAGATGGCCGGCCAGAGGTTCCGGATGCAGGGCACCCCGCGGGCGAACAGCGTCGCCGGGACGCTGGTGGACTTCGAGCAGGCCGTGGCCTTCACCGTGGTGTTCGGGGGTGTCGCCGCCGACGTGGTGCACGTCGGGAGCCCGCCCGACCTGTTCACGCCGGGCGTGCCGGTGGTGCTGGAGGGCCGCTGGGTCGAGGGCCAACCTCCGGACCTCGACAGGTTCGCCTGCGGTGTCAACGACGGGTACTACTTCGCCAGCGACCACATGCTGGTGAAGCACGACAACGAGTACCGCGACACGTATCCCGACCGGCTGGAGGCGGCGGACGCCGGCGGGTTGTCGGCGTGGTGCTGAGATCGGGTTGTTGAGGTTGGGACCGGCCCGACGGTGAGCAACCTGATCCTTGGCGACCTGGGTGTCTCGATCGCAGTCGCGGCGGCCCTGGCCGCGGTCGTGGCGTTCGCCGCGGGCCTCCGGCGGCGGGACCGCGTGTTCCTGGCGATCGGGCGCGGGTTGCTGTGGGTGGTCCTCATCGGTGCCGCCCTGGCGTTCGCGGCGATGGAGCGGGCGTTGATCACCCGCGACTTCACCGTGGCCTACGTGGCCGAGAACGGCAGTTCCGCCACCGCCCCGCTGTTCAACGTCGCCACGGCGTGGGCGGCGCTGGAGGGCTCGATCCTGCTGTGGGGGCTGGTCCTGGCGGGCTACGTCGTCGCCATGTCCGTGCGCTTCCGGCACCGCGGCGACGACCCGCTGGTGGTCTGCGCGCTCATCTGCGCCCTCGTGGTGGTGCTGTTCTTCTTCGGCCTGATGGTCGGGCCGGCCGACCCGTTCGTGGGATTCGACCCGCCGCCGGGCTATGACGGCCCGGGGCCGAACCCGCTGCTGCAGGACAACCCGCTCATGGCCGTCCACCCGCCGATGCTCTACCTGGGCTACGTGGGGTTCACGGTGCCGTTCGCCTTCGCCGTGGCGTCGTTGGCTCTGGGCCGTACCGATGAGGGCTGGCTGGCCGAGACGCGGCGCTGGTCGCTGTTCGCCTGGGGTTTCCTCACCGCCGGCATCGTCCTGGGCGCCTGGTGGTCCTACGACACCCTGGGCTGGGGCGGCTACTGGGCGTGGGATCCGGTGGAGAACGCCTCGCTGCTGCCCTGGTTGACCGCCACCGCCTACCTCCACTCGGCCATGGTGCAGGAGCGGCGCGGCATGTTGCGGGTGTGGAACCTGTCGCTGGTGTGCGCCACGTTCGCCCTCACCATCCTGGGCACCTTCATCACCCGCTCGGGCGTGCTGGACTCGGTGCACTCCTTCACCGCCTCGGGCATCGGTCCGGCCATCCTGGTCTTCTTCGGGGTGGTGACCGCCGTCACCGTGCTGCTCATCGGCTGGCGCGGCGACCGGCTGCGCGCCCCCGGGCGGTTCGACTCGTTCTTCAGCCGCGAGGGCACCTTCCTCGCCAACAACCTGCTGTTCGCTCTCTTCGCCGCGGTCGTGCTGCTGGGCACGGTCTTCCCCCTCGTGGCCGAGGCCGTCTCCGGGGAGCGGCTGAGCGTCGGGGCGCCGTACTTCCAGCGCATGACGATGCCGCTGGGGATGCTGCTGCTGTTCCTCATGGCCGCCGCGCCGGTGCTGCCGTGGCGCAAGGCCTCGACGGAGCTGCTGGGGCGGCGCCTGTTCTGGCCGGTGTGGTGCGGTGTCGGGGTGCTGGCGGTTGCGGTGGGCCTCGGGGCCCGCGGGCCGGCGCCGCTGGTGGCGTTCGCGCTCGGGGGATTCGCCGGCGGCGCGGCGGCCCGCCAGCTCGTACTGGCTGCGCGCCGCCAGGGCTGGCGCGGCCTTGTGGGTCGGACCAACGGGGGCATGGTCACCCACATCGGGGTGGTCATCGTGGCGGTCGGGCTGGCGGCCAGCGGCTCGTACCTGCAGCAGGCCGAGTTGCAGTTCGCCGAGGGCGAGACGCTGGCATTCGCCGGCCAGGAGTTCACCTTCGTCGGCGTCCGGGAGGTCGTCCACGACGAGCGCGTCGAGGTGCGGGCCGAGATGGCCGTCGACGGTGCCTGCTGCGCGGCGCCTGCGCTCAGCCGCTACACGTTGCGTGGCCAGGTCGTGGGCCACCCGGCCACCCTCAGTTCGGCGCGGCGCGACGTGCAACTCTCGGTGGTGCGCCTGCCGTCGGACACCGGCGGCAGCCTCGTGCTCCGCTTGACAGCGCAGCCGTTGATCGTGTGGTTGTGGGTGGGCGGCGCCGTGATGCTCGCCGGCGCCGTGCTGGCCGCCTTCCCCGGACGGCGCCGCCGTCCGACCGACCCGGCATCTGCTCTCGATGCCGTGACCGTGGCGTCCGGCGTGGCGGACCCAGCCCGGTCGCCGGGCTCCGACGCGATCCCGACCGGCGGACCGGCGCGATGAGCGGCGTTGGACCGCCCGGGGAGTCCGGCGGGGGAAACCTCGAGGAGCGAGAGCCGCGCAGCGGCGACGGGGGCGAGACTCCGGCGGGGTCGCCATCCAGTGAGACCGGGGGATCCCGGAGCCACCGGGGACGGGCGGTCGCGCTCGTGGCGCTGGGGGTGGCGGTCGCTGTGGCGGTTCTCGTCATCTTCCTCACCCTGGGCGATCCGCAGCGGGGGACGCTGATCGGGCGATCCGCGGTCGGCAATCCTGCCCCGCCGATCAAGGGGCTCACGCTGACCGGCGAGGTGTTCGACCTCGACGACCAGCGCGGGCGCTGGGTGGTGGTCAATTTCTTCGCCACCTGGTGCACCGGCTGCATCACCGAGCATCCCGAGTTGGTGGCCTTCAGCGAGCGCCACGCCGGCGGCGACGCCATCGTCGTTACGGTGGCGTTCGATGATTCCCCCGAGGCGGTGCGCGGTTTCTTCGAGCGTGCCGGCGGCGATTGGCCGGTGCTCGCCGGCGACGTGGGATCGGTCCCGGTGGACTACGGCGTGACCGCCGTGCCCGAGACGTACCTGGTGAACCCTGCCGGCTACGTGGTGGACAAACTCGTCGGGGCCAGCGGCGTGACCGCCGATCAGCTCGACGCCCGCATCGCCGCCCTCGAGGCGCTCGGCGACGCCGCCGGGGCGGCGCCGTGAGCACGCCCGCCGAGACGCACGCGGCCCCGACCTCGCCCGGCGGCAGCCGTGTGCCGCTGCCGCGGCGCCGCCTCGGCTGGGGGCTGGCGCTCATGGCGCTGGCGGTGCTGCTGACCTACGGGTCGCTCGACGACCGGGGCACGCCCAGCGATGCGGAGCGGGCCGCTGCCATCGCCCGCAGCCTTCGCTGCCCGCAGTGCGCCGGCGAGTCGGTGGCGGAGTCCAACGTGTCGATTGCCCGGGAGATCCGCGCCGACATCGCCCGGCGCGTCGACTCCGGTCAGAGCGACGACGAGATCAGGGCCGCCTACGCGACCCTCTACGGCGAGGCGGTCCTGCTGACCCCGCCGTCGAGCGGCTTCGGCAGCCTGGTCTGGATCCTCCCCGCCATCGTCGGCCTGACGGCGGCGGCTGGACTGGGATTCGCCTTCCGGCGCTGGCGCTGACATGGATCGCGACGCCGAGGAGTTGTCCTTCCTGGAGCGGTCGCTCGCCGATCTGGATGCCGAGAAGTCCGCCGGCGACATCGGCGAGGCCGACTACCGCTCGCTGTCCACCCTCTACGCCGAGCGCGTCGCTGCGGTGCGCGGCCGGGGGGGACGCGGCGCTCCGTCCGGGCCCCGCATGCGGCGGGACTGGCGGCGCCCCCTGGCGATCCTCGTGATCGTGGCGATGCTCGCGACGGGGGTGGGGATCGGTCTGGCATCGGCGCTGGGGCACCGCACCTCCACCGAGGTGGCCACCGGCGACATCCGCCAGAGCAGCCGCGGCATGCTCTTCGAGGCCCAGGAGCACATGTCCGCCGGTCGCTGGGACGAGGCCGAGGCGATCTACGCCGACATCCTGGCCGCCCAACCCTCGAGTGCCGAGGCGTTGGCGTGGTGGGGCTGGATGGACCTGCTGCGCGGCGACCTGGAGTCCGCCGACGAGCGCCTCGCCGCGGCCGTGGCGTCCGACCCGCTGTACCCCGACGCCAGGGTGTTCGGGGCCGTCGTGGCGCTCCGCCTCGGCCGCCCGGACGACGCGGCCGCCCATCTCGACGCCTTCGACGCCGTCGACCCCCCGCCGATCATGGTGGAGCTGGTGGAGACCTACGAGCTGCGCCCGCGGATCCTGGCCGACCGCCTCGTCGCCGCCGAGGGGCCCGACGGCACGGCGGGCATCGAGGCGCTCCTGGCGGACTCGACAGCGGACGAGATGGCGGCCGCCGCCCGATACCTGGCCGAGGGCGGGCAGGTGGTGCTGGCGGCCCGGCTGTTCGGCACGGCCCTGCAGGTCGATCCCACCAACATTGCGGCGCTGGTGGGTCGCGGCGCCCTGCTCACCTCCCCGGACTTCGCCGCCTTCGAGGACCTCCTGGCCGAGGGCCTGGCCGCCCTGGACAGGGCCGTGCAGCTGGCACCCGACGATCCCCCGGCCCGCTTCTGGCGGGCCCTGGCCGCCGCCCGCCTGGGCCTCTTCGACAACGCCCTGGCCGATCTCGACCACCTGGCGACACTGCCGGCCCCACCGGGCCTGCGGGACGAGGGCGCCCGCCTCGCCACCGAGATCCGAGCCGTCGCCGCGAACTCCTAGCCCGGTTCCCCGCCGCGCCGGCGGGAGCGGCTCGTGGTATCCGAAACTCATCGGAGCGGCCTGCTGCTTTCCGCGCGGGAGCATTTCGTTGAAACGGACGGTTGACGCTGCTTCGTGCGGTGGCGACCACCCGCAGCCCGGAACGCTCGGCGAACCGACGATCGCCGGCTCTGCTGGTTCGCCGACGGGGGCCCGAAGGGAGTACGCGCCATGAGCCGGAATCTGCCTCCGAGGCGCAAGCGGGCGGCCCTTGCAGCGGCCGCCGGGACCCTCGTCGTGATGGCCTGCGGCGGCGGTCCGGCCGCCGCGACCGGCCAACCCTCATCGAGCATCAACTCGGCCATCTCCCGGCGCTGGCGCACCGTGAGCCGCGCGTTGCGGTGCTGTCTAATCTGTGCCATGAGCCCTCCTCGCGAGCCGTGGACTGTCGATTGCCCACAGCATCGCCCGGAGGGCTCACCCCACCAAACGACAACTCCCCCGCTCCCGCTACTTCCCCACAACCGCGGCGGTCGGACGCTGGCTCGCCAGCACCCCCATCTCCATTGGTGGCTCGCGTTCCAGCCC
>CAZTZI010000052.1:0-8114 GCA_964618115.1 uncultured Acidimicrobiales bacterium | reverse complement strand
TTCCTCGATGTGCTCCCTCGCCCGAGGGCCCCGGATCTCGGAGGTGACCCGTCCCCGGACTTCGCTGAAGATGTACGGGTTCTCGTTGTCGGGCAGCAGGATCGTGACCCGCGGGTCGGCCGCCACGTTCCGGTACTTCCGCCGGTGCACCTCGGTGTTCATGATGAGGTTGGTGCCGTCGGTGTCCACCCACATGACGTGGTTCTGCGGCTGCCCGTCGGGCAGCAGCGTCGAGAGGACGGCGAAGGTCTTGGCCTCGGCGCGGGCGATGGCCTTCTCGCTCAGAGGCTGGGCGGATGCGGCGGCGTTCATGGCGATGGTTCTCCTCTCGGGCGCCTGTGCGTGCCGGTTCCGGGCACAGCGACGGCTCAGTCTAGGAACCTCCACCGGTTGCTCCCCCGGTCGGGCTCCGAAGACCCGTCGGCCGGACCTCAGGCGGGCTCCGCACCGGATGGCGTCCACGGTGCATGTCCGTATCCCGCGGCGGGCGTGGTAAGAACATCGGTCATGCCCGTATCGCTGTCGACGTGTTCAGGGTTGCGCCGCCCATGACGACGATCCTGGTGTCCGGCGTGGGCGCCGTCGGCGGTTGGGCGCTGGAGTTCCTGGCGCGGGCGCCGGACGTGGACCGCATCGTGACCGTCAAGCGCAGTGCCTGGCGAGGTCCGTCCTGGACCACGATCGCCATGCTGGGCTCGGCCATCGAAGGGCACACCAAGCGGTTCGAGCACCGGCAGGCCGACCTGGCCGACGAGGGGGAGATGGCGCGGCTGCTCGCCGAGGTCCGCCCGGACGCCATCGTCCACTCCGCCACGGTGCAGTCGCCCCGGATCCTCAGCGGTGCGGCCCTCGAACCGGGTCTCCGCGCCGAGGTCAGAGCGGCCACCTTCGGGATGTGGCTGCCCTGGCAGCTCTGGCCGGCCACTCAGCTGACGCGGGCCGTCGAGCTGGCCGGCATCGAGGTGCACGTGGTGAACGTCTCCTTCCCCGACGCCGTCAACGTGGCGATCTGGAAGCGCTTCGGTCACGGCCCCTCCACGGGAGCCGGCAACCTGGAGGTGTGCGCGGCGCGTGTGCTGCGCTACGTCATGGCCACCACCGGCCGCCCCGCAGCGGAGATCGACGTCTCGCTCGTCGGTTCGCACGCGCTGCTGACCCGGGGCACGGTGGTGCCGCACCACTTCCGGCTGACCGTCGACGGGGCCGACGCCACCGATCAGGTGGACCTCACCGCGGCGCTGTCGTCCTGGCCCGAGGCGATCAACTGGCACGCTGACGTGCCGAACTCGCTCTACGCGGGCTCCGCTGTGAAGAACGCCCTCGCGCTGTTGGGCAGCGAGCCGCTGGCGACTCACGTGAGCGCGCCGATGGGGCTGCCGGGCGGGTATCCCGCGGTCATCGGGACCGGCACGGTGCAACTGCGCCTGCCGGCCGGGCTCGATGAGGCCGAGGCGGTGGCCATCAACGACCGTGCTGCACGTTTCGACGGCATCGACCGCATCGAAGAGGATGGAACCGTGGTGTACACCGCCGAGTCCCGTGCTGCCATGGAGAATCTCGGCTACCACTGCGAAGCCGTGGAGTTCGACGACCTTGCCCGCCGGCGCGACGAGTTGCGCGACGTCTACCGCCGCCTGACATCGGAGGGAAGAGATGCCTGAGTTCACCCGCAAACCGCTCGAGGGGCTGCTGCCGTTGATCCCCCTCAGCCTCGACGCCGACGAGCAGATCGACCTCGACGGCGTGCGCCACAGCATCGGGCTGGTGGCCGCTTCCGGGGCGCCGGGGTGCATCGTGTTCGGATCCATGGGACAGATGACCAACGTGTCGCCGACGGAATACGACGCGGTGTGCGAGACAGCGGTGGCCGCCGGTCATGAGGCCGGAATCGCCGTCATCGTGGGCTCCACGGCCACCTACCAGCAGGAGGCCGTCCGCCGGGCGCGCTACGCAGAGGCCTGCGGCGCCGACGGCTCGATGCTGGCAGCCCCCTACGCCCTGCCGGTGACTCCGGAGTGGGCCATGAACTTCTTCGTCGAGGTGGCGGGATCGCTCGACGGCGACATGGCGCTCATGCTCTACAACTACTCGCCGCTGAACGGCGTGAACATCTCGGTGGACATGTGGGAGCGGCTCCTGGAGGCGCCGAACATCAAGGCCATCAAGGAGTCCAACACGGCCCTGCCGCACTTCGACCAGGTGCTGCTCACGATCGGTGATCGTGTGAACGTCTTCACCGGCAACGATCCAGCGTTCTTCCACGGCTCGCGGCTGGGCGCCGTCGGCGCCACGGGAATCTTCTGCTGGGCGGGGATGCGGACCGCCACCCGCTTCATCGAGGAGTGCCGACGGGGCAACCACGACGATGCGTGGGTGCGGAGCGCGTACGTGGCCCTGCAGCAACTCTCGGCGTCGATCCGCCGGCCCGACATGCCGCTGATGCTCAGCTACGAGCACGGCTACCTGAAGGCCGTCTCCGAACTGGGCGGCGCCCGGCCGGGCCTGCCCCGCAAGCCGTACCGACCGTTGCCGGAATTCGCCGCCGAGCGGGTCCGCGAAGCCGCCAAGTCGCTCATCGCCATGGAGGCCGAATTGTGACCCCGCCCGAGCGCGGCCCGGGGGAGATCCTGGTCGTCTCCCGGCGGGAGGTCGAGGAACTGCTCACGCCGGCGGCGACCCTGCAGCGCGTCCTCGACACGTTCGCCTGGGTGGGCGAAGGGCAGGTCGACCAGACCAACCCGGTCAACCTGTGGGTGCACGACCGCACCGCGCCCGGCCCCGAGCCCCCTTTCGGCTACGGCGTGGTGCAGGCCTTCCCGGCGCTGATCCGCCCCCTCGAGCGGGCGGCGCTGAAGTGGCTGAGCAGCTGGTCCAAGAACCCGCGGCGGGACCTGCCGGCCATCTCCGCGTTGGACCTCGTGACCGACGCCGACACGGGCATGCCGCTGGCGCTGGTGGACGGCACCTCGGTCACCAACATGCGCACCGGCGGCCACGCCGCCGTGGGCGCCAAGTTCCTGGCCCGGTCCGAGAGCAGCCGTCTGGCGATCATCGGCTGCGGCAACGAGGGACGCACGCACCTCTGGCTGCTGGCCGAGCTGTTCGACCTGACACACGTGGTGGCGTTCGACATCGACGAGGCCGCCGCGGCGGGCTTCGCCGCCGAGTCCACGGAGAAGCTCGGCGTCGAGGCCGCCATCGCCACCAGCGTGGAGGACGCCGTTGCCGGCGCCGACATCGTCTGCGTGGTCACCACGGCGCTGCGGCCGGTGCTCATGGAGCCCTGGATCGCCACGGGCACCCACGTGTGCGCCGCCACCGGATTCCGGGACGTCGATCCCGCCTGCGCCCGGGCCTTCGACAAGTGGGTGGTGGGCTGGTACGGCCGCGACCTGGAATGGATCACCGGCGATGAGGTGGGCCGCATCGGCGGGCTGCAGCATGGCCAACTCTCCCGGGACGACATCCACGCCGACATCGCCACGGAGATCCTGCAGGGACAGCGCCCCGGGCGCGAACATCCCGGCGAGCGCACGATAATGACCCACATGGGCATGCCCGCACTCGACGCCGCCTGCGCGGCGCTGGTCTACGACCTGGCGCTGGAGGCCGGCGCAGGCACCTGGATCGAGGTGTTCTGAACGATGGATCGCTCCGGGGATCCTGCGCCGGCACCCCGGGGGGCCGCTCCGTCGATCCTGATCGACATGGACCTGCTGAACGAGGCCCTGGACTTCGTGCGCCCGGCCCTGCAGTCCGACGGCGGCGACCTCACGCTGCTGGCTGTGAGAGATGACGGCGTCGTGGAGATCGAGATGATCGGCGCCTGCCGCACCTGCCCGCTCTCGATAGTCACCCTCACCGCCGGCATCGAGGCGGTCCTGCTCCAGCGAGTCCCCGGCGTGACCGGCGTCGTCTCCCAACTCCCCGAGCCGGTCCAGTCCTCCAGCGCCCCGCCGTTCAGCCCCGCCGAGGCCCTGGCCACCGCACAGGCCGGCAAGTCGGCCCCGGTCAACCCCCCGCGCCACCGCATCCTGCGCCGCCGCTGACGCGACCGGCGCGACCGCTATCCGTCGCGGGGCCCGGAACCGATCCAGCCGAGCCATCACGTCGGCGGCGCGCCGTCGACGCGACCGATCCCCTCGCGGGCCCGTCGCGTCGATGTCGGCTTCGTAGGGCGGCTGCGCGGGGGCGCCGGTCAGTGCCGGCGCCCCCGGCGTCGGTGGATTACTCGGCCGGGCGCAGGCCGGCGAGGCGTGGGATGGCGTTCGGGTACAGCACGAAGCCCTCCACGGTGTCGCGCATGGCGATCTTGTAGTCGGGCAGTGCCAGGAACACCCACGGGGCGTCGTCCACGATGATGCGCTGGGCCTCCTCGAAGGTCCGTGCGCGCTCCTCGCGATCCAGGATGCCCCAACCCTCGTTGATGATCTGGTCCACGCGCTCGTTCACGTACTGGGTGTAGTTGCCGAACACGCCCGACAGCAGGAACACCGACAGGGTGTAGTTGGGATCGTCGATCCAGGGCAGGCCCTCGTCGATGAACATCTGCATCCGGTTCTCGCCCACCTTGCGCTCGGCGTAGACCGGCGAGGGCAGCTTCTCGACCTCCACGTCCATGCCGATGTCGGCCAGATGCGCCTGGATGCGCACGGCGATCAGCTCGTGCTCGCCCTTGGCCGCGTCGATCGACAGGGTCACGGTGGATCCGTCATAGGAGCTTCCGTCCAGCAGCTCCTGCGCCTTGGCGAGGTCACGCCGGTAGCCGATGCTGTCGCCCAGGCTCGAGTACGAGCCGGGGGCGATGGGGCCGTAGAGGCGCTGGGCCTCGCCCTTGTAGACGTTGTTCAGGATGTCGTCGTAGTCCACGGCGTAGGACACGGCCTGACGGACGGTCTTGTCGTCGAACGGGGCGAGCATGTTGCCCATGCCCATGTAGGCCAGGTTCTTGGACGGGAACCGCTCCACGGTCACGCCTTCGGCGCCCTCGAGGGCGGCGAAGTCCTCGGTGCCCAGGGCGATGGCCACGTCGATGACGCCCGCCTTCAGCAACTGCACGCGCTCGGCGTTGGACGGGATGATCTTCCAGATGATCCTGTCGTAGGCCTGCGGCTCGAACGAGTAGTTCTCGCGCGCCTCGAAGACGACTTCCTGGTCGGGAATGCGGCTGACGAGGCGGAAGGGGCCGCTGGCATTGTCCACGTTGCGGGAGAAGTACTCCATCGCCCACGGGTCGTCCTCGGTGGCGTTCTCCTTGATGACCCTCGGGTCGATGATCGCCGAGGAGGTCATGTAGAAGTGCTCCATCACCATCGGGCTGGCCTCGCTGGAGGTGAACCGGAGGGTGTACTTGTCGAGTACCTCCGGCGGCTCTTGGATGAAGGCGATGTTGCGCAGCAGCCAGTTGGCCCCGCCGGGCGTGTTGAGGTTCCGCTCGGTCATGAAGCGCACCGTCTCGGCGGTGACCTCGGTGCCGTCGTCGAAGAGGACGCCCGGACGCACCTTGATGGTGTAGGTGAGTCCGTCGGGGTGTGCCTCCCAGGACTCGAAGTAGCGGGGCATGAGGTCGCCCGCTGCGCCGACGAGGGCGCCGTTCTGCTCCACGGTCCGGTGGAGGACGGGCGGCTCGTACACCAGCTCGAGCGCCTCGTGGGCGCGGATGAAGTTGGCGCAGCAGGTGTCCAGCGTCTCGATGTCGCCGGGCACGCCGACGACCAGGACGCGTTCGGTGTCCTCTGCGGGCGGCGGCGGTGGAGGCTCGGGCGCCGCGGTCGGCGCCTCGGCTGCGGCTGCGGCTGCGGCCGCTGCTGCTGCGGCCTCGTCGGCCTCGGCCTGCGCCGCGGCGGCGTCGGCTCGGGCGCTCTCGGCGGCAGCCTGCGCGGCGGCCAGGTCGGCCTCGGCCGCGGCCACGGCCTCCTGGTTGCCCTCGGCGGTGGCCTGCGCCAGCGCCGCGGCGGCCGCGGCCGTGTCGGCCGCGGCCTGCGCCTCCCGCGCCTTTGCGGCGGCGGCCTGGGCGTCGGCCAGCGCCACGTCGGCGTCGGCTTGGGCGGCTTGGGCTTCGCCCATCGCCGAGGCGGCGGTGTCGGCCGCCCCGTCGTCGGCGGCACAGGAGGCTGCGACCAGCATCAGCCCCAGCAGTGCCACCAACCAGCGGTGGCGAATTCGTACGAGTCCACGCATGTGTTCTCCCCCTCATTCTGAGCGGCGCCCCTCCGGCGCCCGGTGCTTGATGAATCGCCGGCCGAGCCGGCGCGCAGATGTTAGCGCCGCCCACCTCGCCGGTTTCAAGCCGGCCGGAGCGGGTCGGGTCGTCTCAAAACGGCGGCGCCCCGCCGGCCAACTCGGGCCGGCGGGGCGCCGCTCGTTCGGTCAACTCGGCGCAGGCTCACGCCCGCGCCGCAGGGTTACTGGTCCAGCGGGTACAGGTCCGCCAGCCGCGGGATCTCGTTCGGGTAGAGCGCGTAGCCCCCGATGTTGTCGCGCAGGGCGATCTTGTAGTCGGGCTGCGCCAGGAACGCCCACGGGGCGTCCTCGGAGATGATGCGCTGCGCCTCTTCGAACATGGCCCGGCGGGCTGCCGCGTCCTTCTCGGCCCAACCGTCGCGGATGATCTCGTCGACCCGCGCGTTGTTGTAGTCGGTGTAGTTGCCGAAGACGCCCGACTGCAGGAGCAGCGACAGCAGGTAGTTGGGATCGTCGATCCAGGCCAGGGCCTCGTCCACGAAGAACTGCAACTGCTTGCCGGCCTTGCGCTCGGCGAACACGGCGGCGGTCAGCACCTCGATCTCCACGTCCATGCCGATCTCGGCCAGATGCGACTGGACGCGCACGGCGATCAGCTCGTGCTCGCCCTTCCCGGCGTCGATGGACAGGCTCACCGGCGAGCCGTCGTAGCCGCTCTCGGCCAGCAGCTCCCTGGCGCGATCCACGTCCCGGTCGTAACCGATCTGGTCGCCGATCGAGAAAGCCGAGCCGTTGGGGATGGCGCCCCGGAGGCGCTGCGCCTCGCCCTTGTAGACGTTGGTGATGATGTCGTCGTAGTCGATGCCGTAGGACACCGCCTGGCGCACCAGCACGTCGTCGAACGGGGCGATGGAGTTGCCCATGCCCACGTACGCCTGGTTCTTGGACGGGAACCGCTGGACGACCACGCCGTCCACACCCTGGAGCGCGGCGAAGTCCTCGGTGCCGAGGCCGATCGCCACGTCGATGACGCCGGCGGTCAGCAGCTGCACGCGCTCGGCGTTGGACGGGATGATCTTCCAGATGATCTTGTCGTAGGCCCGCTCCCGGCCCCAGTAGTTCTCGCGCTTCTCGAACACGACCTCCTGGTCCGGCAGCCAACTGGCGATCCGGTAGGGGCCGCTGGGGTTCTCGACGTTGCTCTGGAAATGCTCGATCGCCCACGGGTCGTCCTCGGTGGCGTACTTCTCGACGACCTTCGGATCGACCGGCACCGAGGAGGTCATGTAGAACTGCTGCATCACCATCGGGCTCGGCGCGTTGGTCGTGAACTGCACGGTGTACTCGTCGATCACCTCGGGTGGTTCGGTGATGAAGGCGATGTTGTTGAGCAGCCAGGCGCCGCCGCCGGGCGTGTTGAGGTTCCGGTCGACCCAGAAGCGCACGATCTCGGCGTTGACCTCGGTGCCGTCGTCGAAGGTGACGCCCTGGCGGATCTTCACCGTGTAGGTGAGCCCGTCGGCGCTCTCCTCCCAGGACTCGAAGTAGACCGACTCCAACTGGTCGGCCACCGCGACCAGGGAGCCGTCCTGCTCCACGATCGGGTGGATGACCGGCGTGTCGGACACGATCAACTGGGCCTCGTGGCCGCGGATGAAGTTGGTGCAGCACGGGTCCAGCGTCTGGATGTCGCCGGGCACGCCGACTGTGAGGATGAGCTCCTCGTCCGCCGCGGCCGGTGGCGGCGGCGGGGGTGGCTCGGGCGCCGCGGTCGGTGCCTCGGCGGCGGCTGCTGCGGCTGCGGCCGCGGCTGCGGCCTCGTCGGCCTCGGCCTGCGCTGCGGCGGCGTCGGCTCGGGCGCTCTCGGCGGCTGCCTGCGCGGCGGCCAGGTCGGCCTCGGCCGCGGCCACGGCCTCCTGGTTGCCCTCGGC
>CAZTZI010000051.1:0-5799 GCA_964618115.1 uncultured Acidimicrobiales bacterium | reverse complement strand
TCGTGGCGGTCCCTTCCGCCAGCTCGATGATGCGATCGGCCACGGCGTCGATGAAGTCGCGGTCGTGGCTCACGAACAGCAGGGCGCCCGGCCAGGTCACCAGGCGTTGCTCCAACCAGGCCGTCGAGTCGATGTCGAGGTGGTTGGTGGGCTCGTCGAGGATCAGGACGTCGGGCCGGGCGACCAGAAGCCGGGCGAGAGCCACCCGCATCCGCCAGCCGCCCGAGAGTTCCTGCACGGGACGCCCGGCGTCGCCGGGGGCGAAGCCCAGGCCGGCCAGCACTTTGCCCACCTCCGATTCCAGGGCGTATCCCCCGAGTTGCTCGAAGGTGGCCTGCGTCTCGCCGTAGCGGGCCAGCACGCCGTCGTGATCCTTGCCGGGCTCGACGAGCCGCCGCTCCAGGTCGGCGAGCTGCTCGGCGAGGAGGGCGACAGGTCCGGCTCCTGCCAGGACCTGCTCGTGCACGGTCCCGTCACCCGAGGCGCTGAGGTCTTGGGGCAGGTAGCCGATCTCGGTGTCGCGAGGGCGAATGACGGTGCCGCCGTCGGGTTCGCGGAGGCCGACGAGGATCTCCAGGAGGGTCGTCTTGCCCGTGCCGTTGCCGCCGACCAGTGCCACCCGCCGCCCGGCGGCGAGTTGCAGGGAGACATCGGCGAACAGGCGCCGGATGCCGTAGGACTTCGACAGCCCCGAAGCGGTGAGCACCGTTGCAGGCTAGGGACGGCCTCGAGGCTCAGGCGTTCTTGCCGAGGGTGGCGGCGGGGCTGGGCGTGGCGCCCTTCAGGGCGCGGCGGCGGGCGAACAGCTCCTCGGCGGCGGCCTGGGCTCGCTCGGCGACGGCGGCGACATCCACCGAGACGACCTCCCCGCCGGCCACCAGGTGACGGCCCTGCACCCACACGTCGCTCACGTCGTGGGCCGAGGCCGTGAACACCAGGTGCGCCGGGGCGTTGAAATCCTCGCCGCCCAGCAGCGGCACGAAGTGCAGGCTCCGCAGGTCCACCAGCACGATGTCGGCGTCCTTTCCCTCCTCCAGCGTGCCCGTCACGTCGCCGAGCCCCAGGGCCTCGGCCCCGGAGCGGGTGGCCATGTCCAGGATGTCCCAGGGGTCGCCCACGGTGGGATCCAGCGTCGACACCTTCGCCAGCAGCGAGGCGAACTTCATCTCCTCCAGCATGTCCAGGTTGTTGTTCTCCTTCTCGCCGTCGCTGCCGAGCGCCACCGTCACGCCCTGGCTGCGGTAGAAGCCAACCCGGGCCGGACCCGAGGACAGTTTCATGTTCGAGCACGGGCAGTGGGTGACCGCCGTGCCGGTCTCGGCCAGGATCCGCACCTCCCGGTCGTCGAGCCAGACGCCGTGGGCGATGACCGTGGAGGGCCCCAGGATGCCGCGCTGGTAGAACTCCTCGATGGGGCGCCGGCCGAACTGCCGCAGGCACTCCTGCACCTCCCAGATGGACTCCGAGGAGTGGGTGTGGATGCCCGTGTCGAACTCGGCGGCCAGGGCGGCGGCGCCGCGGAACATCTCGGGGGAGCAGTAGAAGATGTGCTCCAGGCCCACCCAGGTGCGGACCCGCCCATCGGCGGCGCTGAGATGCGTCTCCAGCAGGCGCCGGTTGGTCTCGAGCGTCTCGAAGTAGTCGTAGAGGTCGGCGGTGTACGGGGCCAGCGTGGCCCGGATGCCGATCGTCTCGGCGGCCCGGGCCGACCCCTCCATGTGCCGCCACATGTCCAGCACCGAGGTGGTGCCGCCGCGCACTCCCTCCGTGTAGGCCATCCAGGAGGCCGCCTCGGCGATCTCGGGCGTGAGTGCCCGGTGCGCCGGGTCGATGTGGTTCTCCAGCCACTCCCACAGCGCCAGCGACTCGGCGGTGCCGCGCAGCAGGCCGGAGTGGAGGTGGCAGTTGTGGATCCCGGGTATGACGGCGTGGCGCGCCGCGTCGATGACCTCCACATGGGCCGCCGCGGGGTGGCGGTCCACCTCCTCGGTGCTCCCCACGGCGGCGATGCCGCCGTCGAGCACGAGGACCGAGCCGGGGTCGTGATACGTCTTCCGGCCCTCCATCGGAAGCACGATGCCTCCCCTGATGAGGAAGGAGCGGTCGGAATCGGGGTTCGGGGCCATGGCGACTCCTCGGAGCGGTGGTAAGGGCCTAGCGGTCGGGCACGTAGTTGAAGCCCAGCGACTTGGGCATGCGCGCCCGGCGGGCGCCGATGACCAGGATGATGAGCGCCACGAGGAACGGGATCGTCTGCAGGGCCTCGGTCGGCACGCTGTCGGACACGATGTTGCGCAGGTTGGTGCCGAGGGCGTCGGCGAAGCCGAAGGCGAACGAGCCGACCGCCACGCCCCACGCCGACCAGCGCACCATGATGATCACGATCAGGGCGATGAATCCCCTCCCGGCGGTGATGGCCGGCTCGAACACGCCCACGAGGGCCGTCGTGATGGCAGCGCCGCCCAGCCCGGCCAGCAGGCCCGAGATGAGCGTGGCCACCGACCGCACGCGGATCACGTCGACCCCCCGGGCGAAGGCCGCATCGGGGTCCTCGCCCACGGCCCGCACCTCCAGGCCGAACACGGTGCGCTGTGCCACCCACCACACGACCGGCACCAGCCCCAGCGCCAGCCACGTCATCCAGCTGTTGGACAGGAAGGCCTCGCCCAGGAACGGGATGTCCGACAGGCCGGGGATGTGGATCTCGCCCAGGATGTTGACCTGGCGGCGCTCGCCGCCCAGGGGTGTGGTGAGGCGGAAGATGTAGCCGGTCAGCCCGACCCCCAGGATCGTGAGCCCGAAACCGACCACCACCTGGTTGGCGTTGAGGCGTACGCACAGCCACACCATCAGCAGCGCCAGTGCCGCGCCGGCCAGGGCGCCGGCCAGGAGCCCGACGGCGATGCCCGACTCGACGGTCACGTACAGCGAGCTGAGGGCGCCGATGATCATGAAGCCCTCGAGGCCGATGTTGAGCACGCCGGCCCGCTGGGCCAGGGTCTCGCCGAGGGAGGCGAAGATGAGTGGCGTGGCCAGCCGCATGCCGCCGGAGACGGTGGCGGTCCAGAATGTCAGCTCGGCCAGCTTGCCCACGTCAGGACTCCTCTGACCCGGCGCGGCCGTCCGCCCCGGCTGTCCTGGCGGGGCGACCCCACGCCGCCACGGCGCCCAGCGTCTCGCTGACCGAGCGCAAGGCGCGGCGGGCGATGGCGGCGATCTGCGGCGCGTACCGCACCGCGAACCCCAGCAGGATCAGGGCCTGGATGACGTCGCTCAGCGAGGCGGGGATGCCCTCGGTGGCCTGCATGTGCAGGCCACCCGCCTGCAGCGCCCCCACCAGCAGCGCGGCCGCCAGGATTCCCAGCGGCCGCGCGCCGCCCAGCATCGCCACCACCAGACCGAAGAAGCCGATCTCCTCGGCGATGTCCACGAACAGCCGCTGCAGCAGCCCCGCCGCCTGCAGCCAGCCCGCCAGCCCGGCCAGCGCCCCCGAGATGAGCAGGGAGTTGAGGATGATGCGGCGCCCGGGGATGCCCAGGCTGTGCGCCAGGCGCGGGTTCTCGCCGAACAGGTCGTAGCGGTAACCCATCGTCGAGCGGGTCCACAGGCCGAAGAGGGCGACGATCACGACCACCGCCAGGACCCCGGCATGGAGCCGGGTGCTCGCCACGAGATCGCCGAGGACGACGCTGCCGGGCAGCGGCTCTGACTTGGGCGTGATCGCCTTCGGTTCCTTCAGCGGGCCGTTCAGCAGGTACGCCAGCAGCAGGAAGGCGAACTCGTTGAACAGCAGCGTGGAGAGGATCTCGTTGACGTTCAGGTGGGCACGCAGCAGTGCCGGGATCAGCACCCACACCATCCCGAAAAGGGCGCCGGCGACGGCCGCCAGCGGGAGCGCCAACCCGACGGGAACATCCTGCAGGACGAAACCCGCGCAGAGGGCGCCGAGGCTGCCGGCGATCAGCTGGCCCTGCGCGCCGATGGTGATGACGCCCGCCCGCAGGGCGATGGCGGCGCCGACGCCGACCAGCGCCAGCGGCGCGGCGCGCGCCAGCGTCTCGCCGATGGCGAACCAGTCGCCGAAGCTGCCCACCAGGATCGCCCCGTAGGCCGTGAGCGGGTTCTCTCCGGACCCGGTCAGGATGATCGCCCCGAGCGCCAGGGCACCGACCACCGCCAGGAGGCTGGTGCCCAGGCCGATCGTGGCCCGCTCGAACGTCGTGTCGGCTCGGAGCGCCCCGTCGCTGTCGCCCCCGGCGCCGTTGCCACCGCCCGCGGTGTCACCGGAGCCCACGGGGGTGGCGTCACCCGCGGTCGTACTCACGGCGTCGCTCCCGGAGCGCCCGAGCCGGCCACCGAACGTCCCGCCTCGCCGGCGGGATCCCACGTCAGACCGGCCATGACGGCACCGAGGCGGGCCGACGTCATCTCCTCGACACCGAACCGGTCGGTCACCCGCCCCCCGCTCAGAACGACCACCCGCTGGGCCAGATCGGCCACCTCGTCGAGGTCGGCGGAGATGATGACCACCGCGCCGCCCCGGCTGGCGGTCTCGAAGCAGCGGTCGCGGATCGCCCGCCCGGCATGCGGATCGAGGCCCTTGGTCGGTCCCGCCGCCACCAGCACTGCCGGGTTGCGCTCCATCTCCCGGGCCGCCATGAGTTTCTGCTGGTTGCCGCCCGAGAGAGACCCGGCCCGCAGCGTCGGCTCCGGCGGCCGCACGTCGAACCGCTCGGCGAGAGCGCGGGCGTGACGCCGCACCGCGGCTCGCAGCCGCACCCCCAGCCGGGCGAACTGGGGATCAGCCACCCGCCGGGCGATGAGGTTCTCGGCCAGGGTGAAGTCTGCGGCCAGCCCGGCGCTGCGATCCTCGGGTAGCAGCGCCACCCCGGCGCCGATGGCCGCCGCCGGCGAGCCCGTCACGTCGACCCCGTCGATGCGCAGCGTTCCGGCGTCGGGGCGCAGTTGACCGGTCAGCACACCCGCCAGTTCCTCCTGACCGTTGCCGGCCACACCGACGACGCCGACGATCTCCCCGGCCCGCGCGGTCAGCGACACGTCCCGCAGGCCGGGTCCGTGATCGGCGGCCAGGCGCAGCCCGCCGGCTTCCAGACGCACGTCGCCGGGCTTCAGCGCGGGGCGCTGCACGTCCAGCAGCGAGATGTCCCCCACCATCAGCTCGGCGATGCGGCGAAGGTCTGCGTCACCCACGTCCCGTCCCGCCGTGACGACCCTGCCCTGGCGGAGCACGGTCAGCCGGTCGGCGAGTTCGGCGAGTTCGGGCAGACGGTGTGAGATGTAGATGATCGGCGTTCCCTCGTCGCGGAGCCGCACGCACAGGGCGATGAGAGCCTCGGTCTCCAAGGGCCCGAGCGCAGAGGAAGGCTCGTCGAGGATCAGCAGCCGGGAACCCCAGGCCAGGCTGATGAGGATCTCCGCCTGCTGGCGCACCGCCAGCGGCAGGTCGTCCACCAGTTCGTCCGGCGGAACCGCCAGATCGAGTTCGGAGGCCAGCCGCTCCACCTCGGCGCGAGCCGCCCGGGCGTTGAAGGCGCGTGGCCATGGCCGCCATCCGGTGCCGCCGAGCCCGCGCGGGCGGCCGAGCTCGATGTTCTGCGCCACGGTGAGTCCCCGCACCAGCGACAACTGCTGACGCACGTGCGCCACTCCCGCGGCGGAGCCGTCCGAGCGACGCCGCGGGTTGTAGGGCTCGCCGAACAGCCGGAGGGTGCCGCTGTCGGGACGCAGGGCGCCGGCCACGATCTTGGCGAGCGTCGTCTTGCCGGCGCCGTTCTCGCC
>CAZTZI010000050.1:0-13623 GCA_964618115.1 uncultured Acidimicrobiales bacterium | reverse complement strand
GCATCCTCGTGCACCTCGTCGACGAACCGGGCTTCTACTGGCGCCACGCCCAGGTGACGTTGCTCGAAGCGACCTGGGGATACGGGCTCGCTCTCGGCGCGTCTCTCATCGTGGCCACGTTGATGGCGCACTCTCGCTTCGTGGAACGCGCCTCGATGCCCGTCATCGTCCTGCTGCAGAGCACGCCGGTGGCGGTCCTGGCGCCGGTCTTCTTGATCTGGTTCGGGTTCGGCCATTGGCCCAAGGTCCTGGTTGCCACGGTGTTCTGCTACATCCCGTTCACGATCAACGAGTTCACCGGGCTGCGATCGGTGGATCCGAACGCCTACGAGTTGCTGCGGTCGGTCTCGGCCAGCAGAGCGGAGATCTTCTGGAAGCTGCGGTTCCCGCAATCACTCCCCTACCTGTTCTCGGCCGGGCGCCTCTGCGTCGGACTGGCGCTCGTGGGCGCGGTCATCGGCGAGATGTTCGGCGGCTCCACCGAGGGGCTCGGCAACACCGCACGCGTGGGCCAGGTGCGGCTGCTGATCGACCAGCTTTGGGGATCCATCTTCGTGCTTGCGCTCATCGGCGTGCTCGGCAACCTGCTCCTTGCGGCTGTCGAAACGCGGGTACTACGGTGGCACAGTTCTCAGGATCTTCCAGGGGGATCGGCAACGGCGCGCTAGGAGAGCGGGTCGACCGAACCGATTGTGGGATCCGGCAGGGAGCATGCCGGCAAAGGTCAAAGGGGGACCAGGCAATGGGGTATCACTCGACTCACCGTCGCACCCGTCGGATTCTCGTGTCGCTGCTCTGCGTACTTGCGCTCGTCGCAGCGGCGTGCGCGGAGGAGGACGACGACAGCGACGCCATGGCTGCGGTGGACGCTGCCGCCGGCGCCGCCGCGGCAGCACAAAGCGACGCAGGCGCCGCACTGGGCGAGGCACAGTCGGCACGCGCTGAGGCCTCCGCCGCCGATGCGGAGGCTGCCGCCGCAACCGCCGCGGCCGACGCTGCAGCCGCGGAGGCCGCCGCGGCCGCTGCGCTCGCCTCCGAGGCGATTGCAGCCGCGGAGGTGGCCAGGGCGACGGCCGAGGGGAACCAGGCCGACGTTGCCGCCGCGGAGGCCGCTCTCGAGGCCGCACGGGACGCAGCCGAGGCCGCCCAGGCGGACGCTGCGGCCGCGCAGGCCGATGCCGCCGCCGCGCAGGCCGAAGCCGCCGCCGCGCAGGCCGAAGCCGCCGCCGCGCAGACCGAGGCCGACGAAGCGCGCAGCGCGGCTCAAGCCGCGGCCGAGGAGGCTGCGGCGGCCGAGGCCGCGGCGGCCGCCGACGCGGCGATCGGTCCCGATGGGCTGCCTCTCTTCGGGACGCCCGAGCGCTGCGAGGCCAACCGGGCCGCCGGGCCGCTGACCTTCATGACGGGCTTCGACCTGGCCGCCGCGGCGGGCATCATCGAGGTCGTCGTCGCCGCGGACAAGGGCTACTTCGACGACATGTGCCTCGACGTGACGATCCAGCCCGGCTTCGCCCCCGGCAACAGCGCGGCGCTGGCGGCCGGCACCGTGCAACTCGGCGTCACGGCCACGTTCGGCGAACTCGTCACGACGAACATACGGGGCGACGCCGACCTGATGGGCTTCGCCCAGTTGGGGCACACGGCGATCTCCCAGCTGCTCATCGACCCCGCTTCGGGTGTCACGGACCTGACCGATCTGGAGGGCATGACGATGGGCATCAAGGGTGACATCCCCATCGCCATCCAGGCCATGATCGCCGAGGCCGGCCTGCAGCGCGGCACCTTCGAGGAGTTGCTCCTCGACGGCTTCAACCCCGTCGAGCACTTCGCCCTGGGCATCGAGGCGCTGCCGGTCTACCGGTCCAACGAGCCGCGCTGGCTGGATCTGGCGGGCATCGACTACATCACCTTCGATCCGCTGGACTACGGGGTGCCGGCCAGCTTCGCCATCTACATGACCACGCGGTCGTTCTACGAGGAGCACCCGACGGTCGTGGAGGACTTCGTGCGGGCCGGGCTGCGCGGCTACTACGCCGCCGCGGAGAACCCCGAGGAGGCCATCGATCTGGCCTTCGAGCGGATCGAAGCAGCAGGCAACGTGATGTACCTCGCCAAGGAGCACGAGCTGTACCGCTGGACCACCGACCAGAAGATCATCGAGGACGTGACTCCCGACGGTCTGGTGGTCGGCCAGATGAACGTGGCACGGCTCGGCGAGGAGATCGAGAACCTCGTCGACCTGGGCGTCTACGAGGAGAAGCCCGACTGGCTCGCCATGATGGACGCCAACCTCGTGCCGAAGCTGTACGACGGTGACGAACTCATCTGGGCCTCGATGAACTGACCTCGGTGCGGTGCCGTCGACGGCGGGCTGAGCCCGCCGTCGACGGCACGTCATTGCGAACAACCTCCGACACCCTCGGAGCCTCTGCGGCCTGCCCGGACCCATGGGCTGCCTCGGACCCATGGGCTACAGTGCGCGGAGTGCAGTCTGGCCTGGGGGGATTGTCAGGCCGGGGGACCAAGGAGGACTGTCATGCGCTATGGGTTACTTTCTTCGACACGCCAACGCGAACCTGCCAGAGGCAGTAGACGGGGGCTTCTGCGACTCGGAATTCCGCTGCTGGTCCTCGTGCTGGTTGCAGCCTCATGTGGCGGCGACGATGAGGACGCCGGCGTGGAGCCGGCTCCAGCTCCGGCAGCCCCCGCTCCCGAGCCGGCACCGCCTCCGGAGCCGGCACCGGCGGCCGAGCAGGAGACCGTCCGGTTCCTCGTCTGGGAGGGCTACGAGGTCCGGGATCCCGAACCAACCAGCTACGAGATCGAAGCGACGTACATGGTGGCGAACGAGGATCCGATCAACAAGAAGGGCACCTACGACATCAGTGTCGGCATCGAGAACATCTTCCCGACACTGCAAGCCGCGGGTGTCATGCAACCCCTCGACGTGAGTCGCATCCCGAACTGGGAACAGTTGCCCGCGGAACTCCGCAACGAGCCGCTCATCAACACCGACGAGGGAGTCATCGGTGTTCCCATCGCGTGGGCGAGCATGGGCTTGACCTACGTCGACGACGGGACCGGCCCGCCGGAGTCCCTGGAGTCGCTCCTCGAGCCCAAGTACCAGGGGAAGTTCGCCATCGGCGACGACGGCAACACCGTGATCATCATGGTCGCCAGACTGCTCGGGCTCGGTGGGGACACGCCGGGACTGCTGACCGAGGACGAACTCGATCAGGTCTTCGAGAAGCTGGAGGAGTTCAGGGATGCCTCCTTCGGCATCATGGCGAACCCCTATGCGGAGTACGCCGGTGCCTACACGCGCGGCGAGATCATCGCCGCCTGGCCGGACAACGCGCCGACAGCGCTGAGGGCTCGCGAGGCGGACATCCCCGTCGAGGTCCACTTCCCGCCGGGTGTGGGCTGGTCCTGGATCGACGCGCTGTTCATCGCCTCCGACGTGGAGGCCACGGACGCCATGTACGCGGCCTTGAACGACGCCATCAGCGAGTCGACGCAGTTCGCGCAGGGAGAGATGCTCGGCTGGGCGGTCACCCATCCGGCGGCAATGGATCGGCTCGTCCCGATGGGATTCGAGTGGGCCGTGTACGAAGACCGCGCCGCGGTGTTCGAGGCGGCTCCGCCGGTGGAGTGGCCACCGGTGGAGTCCGACCAGTACGCGACGTACGACACGTGGCTCAAGCGCTGGCAGGACTTCAAGGCCGGCGCATAGAGACGTCGTGATCGCCCGGGGTCGGCATCGCAGCGCCGGCCCCGGGCATGTCCTCGTACGGTTTGAACGTGGCTGCAGGAGCAGGAGAGCACGAGCGCTCCGGGCCCTCGAGTAGCGGTTCGCGGCCCGGAGCTCTCGTCCTGAAAGGCGTCTCGAAGTACTTCGACCAGGTCTGCGCCCTCGACGACGTGGACCTCCGGGTCGCGCAAGGAGAGTTCGTCACCCTTCTGGGGCCGTCCGGCTGCGGCAAGACGACATTGCTGCGCATCGTCGCCGGGCTCGATCGCCTCGACAGCGGCGCTGTCGAGATCTCCGGACGCGAGTCCACCTCGACACCACCCGAGCGCCGGCCGGTCAACTACGTCTTCCAGCACTACGCGCTCTTCCCGCACCTCGACGTCGCCGACAACATCCGATTCGGACTCAAGGTCGCACGCACTCCTCGATCCGAAGCCGCCGAGAGGGTCGAGACGGCGATTTCGATGGTCCAACTCGAAGGGCTCGAGGCCCGGCGGGTGGACCAGTTGTCCGGCGGCCAGCAGCAACGTGTTGCTCTGGCGCGCGCCATCGTGAATCGCCCCGACATTCTCCTGCTCGACGAACCGCTCGGCGCGCTCGACCTCAAGCTGCGCAAGGAGATGCAGTTGGAACTCCGAGCCCTGCACCGGCGGCTCGGAGGCACTTTCATCTACGTGACACACGACCAGGAAGAGGCCCTGGTGATGTCGAACCGGGTGGTGATCATGCGCTCCGGCCGGATCGTGCAGGACGGCACCCCGCAGGACATCTACCGCCATCCCCGGAACCGTTTCGTGGCGGAGTTCATCGGCGAGACGAACCTGCTGGCGGCGCAGGCCACCGAGACGACCATCGGCGTTCGCAACCTGGACCTGCGAATCCCGAATGAGTCATCCATCACCGGGGACGTCTCCCTGTCCATCAGACCCGAACACCTGAGACTGGACGAGCAAGCGGGGGCCAACGAGGGGGCCAGGCTCAGCGTGGGTGGTGATCTCCTCGACTCGATATTCCTCGGCTCCCTCTATCGACACCTCGTCCGGTTGGCCGACGGCAGCATCCTCACCGTGGAGGAACTGGCCACCGAGGACCGCGATGACGCCATCGGGTCGCGGGTGGCAGTGAGCTGGTCCCCGAGCGACATGGCGATCCTGCCCGGGTGATGCCGCCCGAGACGGGGGTCCTCAAGCTGCTCAGCCGGCGGCGGCGCCGGAGCTACCTGCCTCCCGTCGCAACCTATCCGAGCGTCGGCTGGCTGCTCGTCGGCCTGCTCATCCCCATCAGCGTCTTCTTCCTGTTCAGTTTCTGGGAGACGGGCGTCTTCACGCTCATCCGAACCTGGTCCCTGGACCAGTACCGCGAGGTCGTCACCGACGATCTCTACTACGGCCTGATCCTGCGGACGCTGCTGCTGGGGTTGACGGTGTCCGCGGTGGTACTTCCGGTGGCCTATCTCGGGGCCTACGTCCTGCGGTTCATCCTCTCGCGAGGTCGCCGGATGATCCTCTTCCTCATCGTGGCTTCGGCGCTGGCGTCCTACCTCGTGCGGATCTACGCCTGGAAGGCCATCCTGACGCCCGCGGGGATCCTGAACTCGGCCCTGGATTCGCTCGGCCTGATCTCCGAGCCTCTCACGTTGCTCGGCCGGCCGGGCGTGACCATCGCCTTGACCCACATCCTCGTCCCCATCGCGATGCTGCCGATCGCCGGAGCCATGGAATCGGTCAATCCCGATCTGCTTCACGCCAGCCGGGACCTGGGGGCCGGACCGGTCGAGACGTTTCTGAGAGTCACACTCCCACTCACCGCCAGAGGTGTCCTCACTGCGTTCGTCCTCACCTTCATGCTGGCTGTCGGCGACTACGTGACACCTCAACTCGTCGGGGGCAAGGGAAGCCTCATGATCGGCCGCGTGATCTTCGACCAGTTCGGGATCACGGGCAACTACGCCTTGGCCTCTGCGCTTTCGTTCTCTCTCATAGTCGCGGCCGCTGCATTCATCGTCGGCATCGTCCTCTGCGTCCGGGTGCTCGCAGGGGGAGCACGCCGCCTCGGCGCTGTCGCCACTGCCGTTCGTGCCCGTCGACTCCGACCGTCCTGGCCGGTGTGGGTCCGGCGCCTGCCCTGGGGACACGTCTACCTGCTGCTACTCCTGCTGTTCCTCTGGGTCCCGCTGATCCTTGTGCTGATCCTGTCGTTCAACCAGCTGCCGATCGCCTCGCTGCCGATCACCGGATGGACCCTCGACTGGTACAGGGAGATATTCACCGACGAGACGATCCGCGGTGCGTTCGGTACGAGCATCAAGGTGGCGGGCCTGGTCGTCGCCATCGGATTGGCGATCGGACTCCCGACCGCGTTCGCGGTGAATCGCCGATCGTTCGTTACCAAGCCCGCACTCATGGGCGCGGTCGTGCTCCCGATCGCCCTGCCGGGGGTCGTCGTTGGCTTCTCGATTCTGGCGATGTTCCGATTCCTCGAGTGGATCCCGTCGATGCGATCCATCGTGCTCGGACAGGTGACGCTCGTCCTCCCGTTCGTCGTCCTGATCGTGATGGCGGCACTCCAGAATTTCGACCGCAACGTCGAGGATGCGGCAAGGGATCTGGGATGCAGCTACCGGGGTGCTCTGCGACGGGTGACGCTGCGGATCCTGCTTCCCATCATCGCCGGCACGGCGCTGATCGTCTTCGCGATCTCGATGGACGAGTTCGTGGTGACCAATTTCATCGTCGGCACGGATCCAACACTCCCACCGGTCATCTGGAGCATCATGAACCGGCGCGGGATCCCACCGACCGTGAACGCGGTGGCCTCCATCCTCATGGTCGTGCCACTCATCGCGGCGGTCGTGTACATGGCGCTGACGCGTCGGACCCAGAGGAGGCCCGATGCGGTCACGGGCAGGTCTCGCGGCGAGGAGGAAGTCGAATCGAGGCTCCCCCTCGCATAGGGGACGGGACGGCGAAGCCGACAGGAGAAGGAGAGAGGCCGATGTTGCGCACGGTGCTGGGAGACGTGGATCCTGCCGAAATGGGCATCACCCTGCCGCACGAGCACGTGCTCTGCGACAGCTCCGCGTGGTTCTCCGAACCGACCGACCCCGAAGGGGCGCGGCTCGCCGAGGCCGAACCCACCCTCGAGAACCTCTGGTGGATGCGACAGCACCCGAACTCCAATCGGTTCGTCCTCTTCCTCGACGACATCGACATCGCGGTGCGCGAACTCGACGCCTTCGCAGAACTGGGCGGCCGGACGGTGGTTGACCTGAGTTGTGTCGGTCTTGGAGGCCGGCCCGATCAGCTCGCCGTCGTGTCACGCCGCACCGGGCTGAACATCGTGTTCGGAGCAGGGTTCTACGTCGACGCGAGTCTCAGCGACGACATCCGGAGAGCAAGCGTCGAAGGGCTCGCCGAGCGAATGATCCGAGACATCACCGAGGGCGTGGGCGATACGGGCGTTCGCGCCGGTGTCATCGGGGAGATCGGCATGTCCCACCCCCTCGCGCCGGTTGAGGAGCGCTCCCTGCGCGCCGCGGCTCGTGCCTCGCTGGCAACCGGTGCCGCCATATCGGTCCACACGGCCGCACACGCGGTGGAGGTGGACTCAGCGCTCCGAGCCGCCGAGATCCTGGCGGAGGAAGGGGCTGACCTCTCGCGCGTGATCATGGGCCACATGGACACCACGCTGCATCGCCCGGACTACCACCGGCGCCTCCTCGATCTGGGCTGCTACGTGGAGTTCGATCTCTTCGGCCACGAGTTCTTCGAGAGCGAGAACGACTTCATCTCGCCCGGGGACTACGCCAAGACGAAGGCGGTGAGCCGATTGATCGCCGAGGGATACGAGTCGCAGATCCTGCTCTCCCACGACTGCTGCTTCAAGATCCAATTGCGCACGTGGGGAGGTTACGGATACGCGCATCTCCTCCAGAACATCCTGCCGCGGTTCGTGCTGGAGGGAGTGCCGGAGTCGGTCGTTCGGGGGATCATGACGGACAACCCGGCGCGGGTGTTGCCGCTACAGCCCTAGAGGCACTACGCGTTCTCGAAGCAGCGCTGGAGATCCCAGTCGGTCACCGCCGCTCGCGCCTCGTCGCGCTCGTTTCCGGCCATGGCGAGCAGGTGAGCGTGCACGCCGGGACCGAACGCCTCCCTCGCCACCTCGGAGTCCTCGAACAGCTGGACGGCCTCCGTCAGATCAGCAGGAAGCCGCGGCGCGCCGGATTCGTAGGCATTGCCCGCAATCGGCGGCGGTGGTCCGAGTTCCCCGTCGAGACCGGCCAGCCCGGAGGCCAGCAGAGCCGCGCCGGCCAGGTACGGATTGACGTCGGCGCCCGGAAGCCGGAACTCGAAGCGGAGGTCGCGGCCGCTCCCGACCACCCGCACCAGGCAGGTCCGGTTGTCGAGACCCCATGTGGCGTTCACCGGCGCCCACGAGCCGGGGCGAAGGCGCCGGTAGGAGTTGGCATACGGGGCATGAAGCGCCATGAAATCGCCGGAGAAGCCGAGCAGACCCGCCAGGAATCGTGCTCCTGTGTGACTGAGGGATCCGTCCGGACCACCGAGAGCATTGCGCCCATCCTCGAGAATCGAGAGGTGGATGTGGCAGCCGGAGCCCACATCGCTCGAAGGCTTGGCCATGAACGTGACTGAGCGGCCCCTCTGCTGCGCGGTGGCTTTGACGGCGTGCTTGAACATCACATGCGCGTCGGCGGCGCCCAGCGGGTCGGAGTGCGGCAGGTTCAACTCGTGCTGGCCCCGACCACCCTCGCCCTGGGATGCCCACACCGGGATGCCCATCGCCGCCAGGTTCTGGCGCAGCGCCTCCAGGAACGGCTCGTCGTAGCCCGCGATCAGGATGTCGTTGTCGGGATGGCGGTGGTAACTCGGCTCAACGCGCCGGTAGGCCGCCCTGTGCGCCTCCTCGTAGCTCGTGCGGAACAGGTAGAACTCCAACTCCGAGGCCACCGTGGCTTCGAGACCCCTTCCCGCAAGGCGTGTCACCTGCCGGCTCAGGATGCTCCGCGGGGCTTCGCCGACCAGATCTCCCGCACTGTCGAATGTGTCGCACAGGACGATCATCGTGCCCGGTTCCCAAGGCAGCGGCGTCAGGGTCGCTACGTCGGGGCGGAGCACGCCGTTGCGGAATCCTGTGTGCAGCCCGGTCACTTCCATGCCCGGCACGGGGAAGTTGTCCACCGCCGAGACGAGGTGGAAGTCGGGCATGGCCATGCCCGACTCGACCACCGAAGGCCATCGCTCGGCGGGTAGCCGCTTACCGATCAGGCGACCGGCGTGGTTGGGCACCGCCACCGCCACAGTCGCGGCGCCCGATGGCAGTGCGGCGGTCGTCGTCACAGCTCCCCGCCGTCCACTTCGATGGCGGTCCCGTTGACGAACGACGCGTCCCCCGAGGCCAAGAACGCGCAGACGGTGGCGATCTCCGCCGGGTGTGCGAGCCTCCCGAGTGGAATCCCTGCCCGGTAGTTCTCGGTGATCGACGTCTCGGAGGTCCCGGTCTGCTGCGAGAGCGCTGCGACGGACTCGCGCATCATCGGTGTGTCGACCGACCCGGGGCACACCGCGTTGACGCGAATGCGTCGCGGGCCGAGTTCGACGGCCAGTGACTCCACCAGCCTGAGGACGCCGGCCTTGGAAGCCGAGTAGAGCGACCAGTGTCCACCCGACCGCACCCCGGCCTGCGAGGAGATCAGGGTGATCGTCCCTCCGTCGGCCAGGAATGCCGCCGACTGCTTGGCCACGAGGAAGGCGCCGAGGAGGTTGACGTCCAGAATGCGCCGGATCTCTGTCGCGTCGAGTTCCACGACGGGGCCGACCGACAGGGCACCCGCTGCGTGGACGACGTCGGTGACGGGCGCTCGGGCCGAAGCAGCCTCGAGAGCCCGCGCCACGGAGGGTTCGTCGGTGACGTCGCACCGGTGTTCCCGCGTCACGCCCTCGATGTCCAGAGGCGTGACCATGGCGCCGCGGCGTTCGAACTCGCCACAGATCGCCCGCCCGAGCGTTCCGGAAGCGCCGCTGACGACGACGTGGCGCCTGGCGGGGTCCGTCGACATCATGACCCGGCGCGCTGCGGCCGCCCGGTTGGCTTCTCGATCAGTTCCACGGTGACCCCGTCCGGATCCTGGACGTAGATGGACTTCACATCCTTCCAGTCGCCGAACGGGATCCGCACTGCTGACCGCGACCGGGTGGTGACACCGGCATCCCGAAGTCGCTCGACCAGTTGATCCAACCCCTCGACCTCCAGGCAGACATGTGTGCAGCCCGGGTCGGGGACTTGCGGGCGTACCGCGCTGCCCACGGGGCGGTGATACCGGAATACCTCGATCATGCCCCCACTGGGAAGGGCCAGTTCGGCCCACTCGATTCGGGTGTTCTCGAGCCCGACGATCTCATCGAGATGGGGGTATTCCACGATCCCCGTGCCCAGCAGTTCCAGACCCAGCAGGTCGCGCCAGAAAGCGAGCGAGCGATCCATGTCGCCCACGGTGACGTTGAAGTGATTGAACGCGACGACCTGTGACATGCCTCAGGCCTGTAGCAGGTGCTTGGCCTGCCGGGCGATGGATCGGGCGGACGGCACGACTTGTTCCTCCAGCACTTTGGACGCAGGCTGCGGCACGTCCAACCCATGTCGAGCCATGCGGACCTCGCCGGGGATTCGCTCGGCGATGGACGCCATTACCTCGCCGGTGGTGCCGAAGCCGGTGAAATCCTCGTCCACGACCAGGGCACACGGCGCCCTGCCGGCCTCGGTGGCCAGCCCCTCCCGATCCAGAGGGACGAGCGACCTGATGTCCACGACGCCCGCAGAGATCCCCTCCGAATCGAGCTCACGGGCTGCGAGCACCGCTTGCTGCACCATCCAACCGCTGGTGATTATGGACACGTCCGACCCATCCCGGATCCTGCGCAGCTTGCCGACCACCGCGGGCTCGACCGGTGAGCCCGCCGGAGCGGCATCGTTGAACGGGAGTTCGGCCAGCCGCGACTTCAGCAGCCATTTGTGTTCGAGGAACACGACCGGATCGTCGGACCGGATCGCCGCCACGAGGAGACCCTGGAGGTCCCCGGGCGTTGCGGGGAAGAGCACCTTGAGCCCAGGGATGTGAGCGAAGGTGGCCGAGAGAACCTGGGAGTGCTGGGCCGCCGAACCGATGCTGCCGACAGCGGTGCGCATGACCAGCGGAACCCTGACCCTGCCGCCGGACATGTAGTGGTTCTTCGCCATCTGGTTGAGCACCTGATCGAAGCAAACGCCGATGAAGTCGACGAACATGATCTCGGTGATCGGCCTCAGACCTGCCTGCGCCGCCCCGATCGCCATGCCGACGAACGCCGTCTCGGAGATCGGCGTGTCGAACACGCGGGCGTCACCGAATTCGCGCTGCAATCGACGCGTGGCACCGAAGACACCTCCGAGAGCACCGACGTCCTCGCCGAACACGACTATCCCGTCATCACGCCGCATCTCCTCCATCAGCACGGCGGCGACCAGATGCGAGCCCGTGCGGCGATCGGACGCGCCCGCAGACTCAGACATCGACGAAGGTCCCCCGGCGCGCTTCGGATGGATCCGGGAACGGCAATGAGCGTGCGGCCTCGAACCAGCCGGACACTTCGCGCCCGATCTCGCCGTCGAGTGCGGCGATCCGTTCATCCGACCAACCGGCGCCGGCCAACTCGCGCCGCGCCACCGAGAGCGGGTCCCGCTCGCGCGACGCGGTCTCCTTCTCCTGAGCAGGCCGGTAGTGGTCCGTGTCCCCCTCGTAGTGCCCCCGGAACCGGTAGACGTGCGCCACGATCAGCGTCGGGCGCGAGTGCGCACGCGTCTCGGTGAAGGCCGCCGAGAAAGCCTCGTCCAGCGCCCGCGGGTCGACGCCGTCGCACTCCCATCCGCCGATGCCGAAGCCCGCGCCTCGCTCGACGAGATTTCCGGCCGTGGAGAGTTCGCGCGGGACGCTGATGCCGTACTCGTTGTCCTCGCACAGGAAGACCATCGGAAGGGACAGGACCGCCGCCAGATTCATGGTCTCGAAGACGGCACCCTGATTCATCGCTCCCTCACCGACGACGGCAACGGTCAGCCCACCTTCAGCGACGAGTTTCCGATGAAGGGCATAGCCCGCGGCGATCGGCGCTCCGGAGCCGACGATGCCGGTGCACATGAAGCTCGCCGCGGGATCGAAAAGGTGCATGTGGCCACCCTTGCCGCGATTGAGGCCATCGCGCTCCACCAACTCGGCGAGCATTTGAACCGGATCGACACCCTTCGCGAGCGCATGGAGATGGGGGCGGTGCGTAGACACGAGCGCGTCGCGTGGCTCCAGGTACGGACCCATCACCGCCGAGACCATCTCCTGACCGATGCCGAGATGCATTTCGCCATGGATCTCGCCGGTCTGAACCGCTTCTCCGACACCCTCCTCCAGGAGCCGCATGCGCAGCACGGTCTCGTACAACTGGCGGGGAGTGAGCATGAGACCAACCCAGGGAATCCGGCTGACGCTGGGCTCCGAATAGTAGTTCGCCGGCCGGGCGACGAGATGTAGAACCTCGTGGACCTGGGCGTCTTCGAGGAGAAGCCCGACTGGCTGTCGATGATGGAGGCTTCGGTCGTGCCGAAGCTGTACGAAGGCAACGAACCGATCTGGGCATCCATGAACTGATCGCCGCTCCTGGGGGACGGCCCGGGGGGCTCAGGTGAGGTGAGCTCGACCCCTGTTGATCACCGAGGCCATCTTGCGATTCACGGTTCGGGGCATCACCTCGGCGAGGCTCGAGGCGATGCGGTACCCCAGGCCCGGCGTGTAGATGATCCGCCGGCGTGAGGCGGCGCGGAGCGCCAGGTGGGCAACCTGCTCGGCCTCCATCCACAGCCAGCCGGGAGCCTTGCTGATCTGGCGCTGCTGGCCGGCGCGGGCGTGCAGCTCGCTGCGGGTCAGACCCGGCGCCACGGTGGTGACCGTCACGCCGGTGTCGCGGAGTTCCTCGTGGAGGCCCTGCCCGAAGAAGGTGACGAACACCTTCGTGGCGGCGTAGACCGCTTCGTAGGGCAGCGGCTGCGACCCGGCGATGGAGGAGATGTTGAGGATGGATCCCCTGCCGTTGGCGACCATCTGGCCGGCGGCGGCGCGGCTGAGCGTGACGACGGCCGCGGCGTTGAGCGCCACCATCTCCTCGGCGACGTCGCCCGCGGGGCCGGTGAGTGCGCCGAAGCTCCAGATGCCGGCGTTGTTCACGAGGAGGTCGATCGGATCGGTGGTGGCGGCGCAGCGGCGAGCCACGGCGTCGCGCTCCACGGGGTCCGTGAGATCGGCCGGCAGTACCTCAGCGGACACGTCCAGCGACCCGGCGATCCTCTCGAGACGGTCGGCGTTGCGCGCCACCAGGACCAGATCGGTCCCCTGGCGCGCCAACTCCCGGACCATCGCCTTGCCGATGCCCGTCGATGCGCCGGTCACGAGTGCGCGGTTCCACGTGATTCGCTTCATCGAGTGATCTCCTTCGCCGGCACGCCGATCCGCACCGGATCCTCGCCGGATCCGTGCTCGTGTCTACCGGGCGCGGCCGGCGGCCCCTCAGTACGGCGTGCCCGCCGCCACCGCCAGACGAACCTCGGCTCGCTTCAGTGCCAAGTCCGCCTCGGCGTCGTCGGGGTCGGCGGCCAGCGCCGACCGGGCGCGTTCGGCGGCCGCGGTCGCTCGGTCCACGTCGATGTCTCCGGCCAGCTCGGCGACGTCGGACAGGATCGCCACCTTGTCCCCGGCAACCTCCACGAAGCCGCTGTGCACGGCGATCAGCCGGGTGTCGCCGTCGGGGCCGTAGATCCGCACCCGTTCGGGC
>CAZTZI010000049.1:0-2808 GCA_964618115.1 uncultured Acidimicrobiales bacterium | reverse complement strand
GCTCGGCGTCGAACAGGACCCGCTTGCCCGCGGCCACCAGGAACTCCACCGAGTCGGCCACCATGGCCACGCCCTCGTCCAGGGTGGTCTGCAGGGCCTCGGTGACGTGGTAGTCCCAGCACTTGCCGACGATGCACACCGTCGAGGTTCCGGCTCCGGCCAGATGGGCCAGCACCTGGTCGGAGTCGACCTTGCCGCGGGCCCGGCGGGTGGAGCCGAAGGCGACCAGCTCACTGACCTGAAGGTCGAGCTCGCTGCGGGCCCGCTCGAAGAACTCGTCGTCCTTGGGATTGGCGCCCGGCCAGCCCCCCTCGATGAAGGCCACCCCGAGATAGTCGAGCTGCTCGGCGATGCGCAGCTTGTCGTCGACGGTGAGCGAGATGCCCTCCAGTTGCGTGCCGTCGCGCAGGGTCGTGTCGTAGATCTCTACTGACGACCGGGGCGAGGCGTCGCTACTCATGGACGTACTCGTTCCACGTCTTGTAGCGGTCGTTGCGGCCCCGCACGACGTCCGCGTAGGCCTCGGCGATGGCCAGCGTGCGCGGGCCGGGGCACACCAGAGGCCGGTCGTCCACCGAGTTGACCGCGCCGACCTCGGTGGCGGTACCGCACACGAATATCTCCTGCGCGATGTACAGGTCGCTGCGGGCCAGATCGCCGATCACCACGTCGATGCCGATGTCGCGGGCGATGGAGATCACCGAGTCCTGGGTGATGCCGGGCAGAGCACCGGACGACAGCGGCGGGGTCACGAGCAGGTCGGGAGTGCCCGCGAAGATGTTCTCGCCGCTGCACTCCGACACCAGCCCGGCCGGGTTGAGCATGATGGCCTCGTCGTAGCCGGCCCTGAGCGCCTCCATCTTGGCCAGCGTCGAGTTGGCGTAGTTGCCGGTCGTCTTGGAGGCGGGCGGCATGATGTTGTGATCGTGGCGGGCCCACGACGAGATCTTCAACCGAACGCCCTTGGTGAGGGCGTCGTCGCCCAGATAGGCGCCCCAGGGCCACACCGCGATGGCGATCTCCGTGGTGCAGTCGGCGGTGGACAGGCCGATCTCGCCGTACCCGTAGTAGGCGATGGGGCGCACATAGCACTCGGGCAGCCCGCTGTCGCGCACGACCAGCTTGCAGGCCTCCACGATCTCGGGCACCGAGTACGGCATTTCCATGTTGAGGATCTTCGCCGAGTTGTACAGCCGCTGGATGTGGTCGGTCAGCCGGAACACGGCGGGGCCGTTGTCGGTCGCGTAAGTGCGGATGCCCTCGAACACGCCCGTCCCGTAGTGCAGCGAGTGCGACAGCACATGGATCTTGGCGTCCTGCCATCCAACGAGCTCTCCGTTCATCCAGATGTGCTTGGTGGGTGTGATCGGCATTGGGCGGGTGGCCTTCCTTGAGTGCGCTTTTCTCTGGCGTGTGTCCTGGGTCTCAGACCTGCTGTTCGGCGAGGCGGGCGACGACGGCGTCGCCGATCTCGGCGGTGGTGCCTGCGAGCGACTCGGGCCGGTCGCAGGCCTTGCGGATCCGTTCCGCGGCCCCGGTGTCGCCGAGGTGGTCCAACATCATCGCGCCGGACAGAACCGCCGCGACCGGATTGGCCCGGCCCGTGCCCACGATGTCGGGCGCCGAGCCGTGGACCGGCTCGAACATCGACACCTGCCCGGGATGCAGGTTGGCGGTGGGCGCCAGCCCGATGCCGCCCGAAACCGCGCCGCCGAGGTCGGTGAGGATGTCGCCGAAGAGGTTGTCGGTGACGATCACGTCGTAGCGGGCGGGGTCCTCCACGAAGTAGATGCAGGCCGCGTCCACGTGGTTGTAGGCCGTCGAGACGTCCGGGTATCGGGCCGCGACGTCGTTGAAGGTGCGCTCCCAGAGGTCGCCGGCGAAGGTCAGCACGTTGGTCTTGTGCACCAGCGTCACGTGCTTGCGCCGGGTCGTGGCCAGGTCGAACGCGTAGCGAACGGCCCGCTCCACGCCGTGACGGGTGTTCACCGACCCCTGGGTGGCGATCTCGAAGGGAGTGCCCCTCCGCAGGAAGCCGCCCTCTCCCGCGTAAGTGCCCTCGGTGTTCTCTCGGATCACCACGAAGTCGTGGGCCGGCGCGGTGAAGGGTCGCAGGTTGATGTAGAGGTCCAGCTCGAAGCGCATCTTCAGCAGCAAGCCTCTCTCGATGATGCCCGGGGGCACCTCGGGGGTGCCGACCGCGCCCACGTAGAGGGCGTCGAGGCCCCGCCACTCGTCCAGGGTGGTGTCGTCGAGCACGGTCCCGTCCCGCAGGTAGCGGCTGCCGCCGAGGTCGTAGTGTGCGGCGTCCAGCTCCACGCCCGCAGCCGCGATGACCTTCAGGCCCTCGGCCACCACCTCGGGGCCGATGCCGTCGCCTCCGATGACTCCCACTCGATGTGTCATTTGTGATACCCCAGGTCTCGTGCCGAAATGAAGAAACCGCCCACCTAGGTGGACGGTCGGAGGCGCGCGCCGGGATGGCGCGCGCTAGGGAATCGCGATGCTGGGCTGGTTAGCCACGGCATCAGCATATCCCGAGGGCGGTAGATTGGTGCGATGCCCGACGCTCATCACCTCTCGCAGGCCGCGCACGACCGGCTCAGCGCTGAGCTGCAGGAACTCACCACTCGGGGCCGCATAGAGATAGCCGACAAGATCGAAGCGGCCCGCAAGTTGGGCGACCTGTCGGAGAACGGCGACTACCACGCGGCCAAGGAGGAGCAGGCCAAACTGGAGGGCCGCATCGTCCATCTCACACGGATCCTGACCAACGCGGAGATCATCGACGCCGACAACGGCAGCGAC
>CAZTZI010000048.1:0-9142 GCA_964618115.1 uncultured Acidimicrobiales bacterium | reverse complement strand
GGCGAGATCTCGGCAACCTTCGGCGACGGCCAGCGGATCCCCGTCGCCGTCCTCGACGTTCAGCCGGAAGTCCTGGACCAGCGGCAGCACCTCGTCCCAGATCTCCTCACGCAGAGACATCCCGCCTCCTCCACTGGCGCGTCCGGCTCTCGGGCTCGGCCTCCGCGTCGGCCCCGGCGCCGGTCCGGGCTGGGGTCGCAGAGGTCGGTGCCGCGAGCCGGTCCTGGGGCAGCGATGTCACCACGGTCCCCGGATCGCCGGTGGCGTCGATGATCCCGCCGAGGCGGCCCGCCACCTCCGCGAGCACCGTCCCGAAGGACGAGTCGCGACCCCGGAACCGCATCCTGAGGAGTTTCTCGTCGGAGATGAGCGGCAGGCGGCCGATCACCTCGAGCCCGGTGATCCGCTGCAGCGCACCGTCGGCCGGCGGGGAGTCCGCCTCGGCGAGGAGCAGGCGCAACTGCGCGGCACTGCCGGACAGGCCGGCCTGTCGCAGCCAGGCGGCGAACGCCTCCGCGGTCCCCTCGTCGGCGAAGCGCCTGTGGTGGACCAGCGCCGAGGCGCGCTCGAGCAGCGGCAGGACGGCGTCGAACTGCTGCCACGACGGCACCGAGACGATCACCCGCCGGGTGCGGTCGAGTTCGCGCAACTCGGCAGCGCGCTCGGCCAGCCAGCCGCCGGCGACGCGCCCCCCGGCGGCGCTCTCGGGTGCGAACAGCAGCCACAGCGCCCCCGGCCGGTCACCCAGGCTGTAGCAGTGAGCGGCCAGCGCGTCGCCCCGCATCGGGTCCCGCGCCGCGATGAGTGTCGGCAGGCCGCGGGTGGCCGGCGAGAACGGCGCGCCGAGGGCTTGGCCGCATCGCCGCGCCAGGCGCGACCCGGTGGCGTCGGCATCGACGAACAGCGCCCTCCGGCCGCTGTTGCCGAGCCGCCGGGCGAGCGCCAACGCCAGCGATCCCGTGTCGAGGCGCGTCCGGTCGCCGCCGGCGACGACTAGCACGGTGCGTCTGCTACGGCGACCATTGCAGGAACGCCGCGTCCACGGCCTCCACCAAGGCTCTGACCTCGGACGCGTCGAGTTCGCGGTCCGCCGGCTGGTTCACCGGCAGCACGAGCGGCGTGGCGCCCAGCCGCTGGGGCAGGTACGTGTAGTAGGCCCAGCGGTCGGGAGGAGCCCAGAACGTGGCGACGCTGCCGTCCCAACCCTCCAGCACCCGCGACTCGATGACGCTCGGCGGGCGGCCGGGATCGCCCGACTCCCCGTCGTCGCTCCGCGCCGGCTGGCCGGGATCGACGATCAAAACCAAGTCGCCCGGCCGCACGCTCGACGGCACGAGGCGCGTGTCGAGCGGCACCATCACCTCCAACTCGCCCGGACCGGCCTCGTGAACGGGCTCGGGCTCCGGCAGCGTCGCTTCGAGGAGCTGCGCCTCCGCCTCCCATTCGGCAGTCCACACCGCGTTGAGACTTCGCGCCATCGCCTCGGCGTCGCCACCGGGCGGGACCGGCAGGACCTGCGGAGCCGAGCCCAATGACGTGTGCACGTCCCGCCATCGGACCCACTCCTGCGGCGGTACGAACAGCCGCATCGAACTGCCGTCGAAGTCGCGCAACTCGAGCCACTGGAACACCTGGCGAGGCCGCCCCGGATCCCCTTCGGCGGGCGGCGCGCCCGGATCCACCAGGAGCACGAGATCACCGCGTTGCGGCGGAGTCGGGACGAGACTCGTGTCGAGCGGGACGATGACCTCCAGATCCTCGCCCGAAGGCGCCGCGGCCGGGTCGAAGAACAGGCCGCCGTGCACGACGGCACCCGCCGGGATCGGCGCCAGCGCCACGAGGCCGCCGAGCGCGCCGGCGGCCACCGGCGACCAGGCGATGTGGGGAATGCCGCCGATGTCGACGCTCACGCCGGCCAGATCGCCCGCGGACACCGTGGCGCCGCGGGGAATGTCCACGGCGGCGACGAGGACCTGCTGCGGCTCGTCGAAGAAGCCGGACGTGAACAGGTAACCCGCCACCCCGCCGAGGAGCACGAGAACACCGAGCAGAACAAGGACGAGACGGCGCCGCGGCAATACGATCTTCGAGGCGTCCAGAACCGGCAGCAGCACAGCGCTAATATCGATATTCTATCGAATACTTTATGAAAGCTGCAATCCACCGGAAACTGTCCACGTGCCGGAGGAGGGGATCGGGCGGGCATCGCCGTGTCTGTAAGGTGTGTTCATCGTGGACGAACTCGTCGACCTCATTGCGGGCCGTGCGGTGGCCGAGGGATCCAACGAGTCATCCTGGCCGGGCCTCACCTACTACCGGTTCAACGGCCCGGGGCGGGCCCACGACCAAGTCGCAACATCGCTGTCGATCCATGTCATTGCCCAGGGTCACGGACGGGTCGAATTCAATGATCGGACTTGCGTATGCGGCCCTGCTGACTTCTTCGTCGTGGCGCAGGGCACGCGGCTCGTAGCCGACGTGCTCGAGGCTTCTCGCGACAGACCGCTGCTAGCGGCGAGCTTGCAGATCGATCCCGTCCTCACGATCGAATTGCTGAGCGAGATCGAACAGCATTTCGAGAGGTCGACATCGCCCCCCCCCCCCGAGGAGAACGGACCACCGGGTAGCGAGCCGGCCTGCGTGAGCCCACTCGGTCACGAACTCACCGGCGCGTTGCTGCGATTCGTCCGTGCGATCGACACCGACGTGGATCGTCATGTTCTCGCCCCCCTGGCCCTCAGGGAGACCATCTACAGGGTGTTGCGGAGCGCACAGTGGGCAGCGCTCGCCGAGGCGGCGTACCTCGAGAACGCCGGCAATCGGATCACCGCCGCAATCGCGTTCATGCGGGATGAACTGGGCAAACCGATCAGGGTGGAGGACATGGCGAACCACGTGTCGATGTCGGTGTCGGCGTTCGCGCATCTCTTCAAGGCGACCACCGGTTCGGCGCCCTACCAGTACCTCAAGCGGCTGCGGTTGGATCGGGCCCGAGCGCTGCTCGTGGAGGAGAACCAGGCCGTGAGCGAAGCGTGCCAGGCCGTCGGCTACGGCTCGGTCAGCCACTTCATCACCGAGTTCAAGCGCACGTACGGCGAGACGCCGCGCTCCTACGCCAGCAGGCTGCGACGCTTGGGGACGGCGCACTCGCCTGCCGCGGCGCGCTGACGAGCAGAGCCCCTGACCAACCCCGAGCGGGCGTTGCGGGCCGGCCGCGTCGTGCGTTGACGCGCGGTCGGTCCACGCCGGACGGTCACTGTGAGCCGCGGAACACGAGCTTGCATCGAAACGGCGGATCGGCAGTGCGGGATACGACGAGAGCCGCGCCGAGCAGAACGGCACCGAACCGGCGGGTCGTCGCCAGTTCCTCGCAGCGCAACCGGAACGGTGCCGTGAAGGCGGGATCGTCCGGGCGGAACGACGGATTCGCCGTCGCCTCCCGGACAGCCGCCTCGTACGCCTCATCGACGATCAAAGCGGCTGCAACCTCCGCATCGAGCATCAGGACCACCGGATCCTCGACACCGGTGACCTCGTCCTCCACGACGCGCTGCACGACGTACGCCGTCACTGCGGCCAGCGCCGCCACCGTGCCGACGACCAGCAACCAATCGAGGGTCATGAGCCCGTGCTGGCCGCGTCTGCCCGCCTCGCCCCGACCCTCCCCGCTTCGCCCGAGTCTCGCTGCTTCAACCACGGCGCAGTCAATCGTCGTCCAGGATCGTCCCCACCGCCGCGGGCCGGTCCAACGACGCGCCCGACGGATTGCCCAGGACCAGCAGGAACGTCTCGTCCGGCTCGTCGAGCGTGTCATCGATCAGCGGCACGCGCACCTCGGTTGCCCGGTCTCCGGGGAACACCCTCGCCACGCCCGACACGACGGCGTAGTCCGCTCCGGCCGCCGCCTGGCCGGCCTGTGCCACGACCCACCACGGAACCGACACGTCCGCCGCATCGGGTCGATGAAGCCACACGTCGAACGTCACGAAACGGTCTCCCTCGGAGGCCCGGGCGTCGTCCACCTCCAGCCTCGGCAAGCCCGACGGACCCACCGGGGACGACAGGCGCACCACCTCCGACGCCCACCCCTCGACGGTCACAGCCGGGAACACTCCCCGCAGCGGTGCCACTGCGCCGTCGGTGACGCACTCGACTCCCACGCTCAGCACCCCCACGCCGCCCGCCGAACCGCCGTCGGACGGGTCGAAGTACAGCGACGATTCCGACACGTAGCGCTCCCCCGCAGGGCGCACTCCGCCCACGCACAGCGAATCCAACCCCGGGCGCGCCTCCAGCACCTTCTCCACCACCCTCTCGCGCCGCTCCACTTCACCCTCCTCGCAACAGAGAGCAGCCGCTGTCGCCGCCTCCTCCGCGGCCAGATCGGCCACGAGACCTGCACGACCCGAACGACCGGCCCACAGCACCAACAGCACCAACAGCACCAACAGTGGTGTCAACATCACGAATTCCAGCGCCGTAGAACCCTCCGCGCCGCGGTCGCCGCCCCGCCTCGACACCGTGTTCTATTCCCCGAACGGTGTCCGCGCCGGCACCGAGCCCAGCAGGCGCCGCGACGGCCCCGCCGGGTCGGACACCCGTAGCGAGCGCCCGGATGCGTCGGCGACGTCAAGGCGCGACCCGCACGCCGGAACCGGCGCCGGACTCCCCGGATCCGCGGAGATCGTCAGGCGCCCCACCGACTCAGCTCCGATCCGCAGGCCCCGCGGCCAGACCTGCGCGGCGGCCCACCCGGCTTCGCGCCATTCGGCGACGACCGCGACGTGGGCGGCGTCCAGCACGATGGACCGGTATGCCGCCGGATCGCCGATCCCGCACGGCAGCGCCTCGACGCCCGGAAGCGGCGACGTCGTCAGGGAATCGCTGTAATAGCCCCGCAGCGACCCGAGGTCGACTCCCATCGCTCCCAGGTCCCTGGCCAACGCCGCGAACAGCAGCTCGCAACGGCCCGACACGTACGGATCGGCGCCGGCGCACTCGGGGGGGAATCCCTCCAGGGGCCCTCGCGCGGTCTGCTCGCCGTGGCGCCACGCCACCGCCAACTTCGCCAGGTCGGCCGCCGCCTCGTCCATCGACGACTCGGCTCGCAGGCGCTGCGGCGTCGCCGTCGCCACCAACGCGGCGAACACTGCTACTGGCACCATCAGCATCACCCAGAGGCTCACCGCGCCGCCGCGCTGGTCGCCGCGGCGGCGCCGGATGCCCCGGCGGCCTTCGGCACCCCGCCGGCCTTCGGCACCCCGCCGGCGCGCATCCGGACGCCGTAGGCCTCCGTCACTGCCGGGCGCGCCGTCAACGGTGGGTGGGCGCATCGTCACCGTCGACATCGAACGATCCGCCTAGCAGGACGGCAGGGAGACGGGCACGCTCGAGGAGTCCCAGCGCGTCAGCTGCTGCGGGCCGGCGTTGATCACCGCCGGTCCCGTCGCCACCGCGTAGACCCGGGCGAGACGGTTCGGCCACAGGGCGACCACCGGCCCGAACACTTCACCGGAGACCACCACCCGCACCCACCCCGGATCCGTCGGATCGGATGGGCGAGCAGCCGGATCAGCGGCACACCAGTCGCTGTGCACCTCGGCGATGCCCGGCGTCCACCACCGCCAGCCGTCCTCCTCTGCCGCCACGCGGGCGACGGCATCCCTCACGCTGCCTGCCATCTCCCGCACCGCCGGGTGGGGCGCCGCGCCCATATACCGGCTCGTCGTGCCCGGTTCGTGCAGGAGGTCAGCGGACGCGGCCGCGCGCCACGCTGCCCGCAGACCGGCCGACGCCGCCACCTCGGCCTCGGCCCGCGCGTTGCTCACGATGAATGCGTGGACCAGCAGGACCAGGATCGCCACGAACAGCGTCGGCCAGATCACCAGGAATGCCAGCGTGTCGCCCCGATCGCCGCGTCCGGCCCGCCGGTTCGCGCCGCGACAGGCGACGTTGCTCACGGCACCATAGTATCGGATATAGACGAAACTATTGGATTCCTGCAATCACATGGACGCTTGGCCAAGCTGGTCGGGCCGGGTCGGGCGGGACCCTACCCAGCCGGGCCTACGGACCAGAGGAGGTATGCGACAACGCCTCCGGTGCCGACGACCAGCCCGGGGCCCCAGCGGACCCGCGCCTGCGCACCGTCGCGCCTGACCGCTCGCAGCGCCGCGGGCCATGCTGACACCGCCCCCGCGCACAACGCCCACCATGGCCACTCAAGGCCCCACCAACCCGCCAGAATGCTGTTGGCAACGATGAGTCTCACGTCGCCGAACCCGAGCCTGCCGGGTGCCAGCCGGTAGCACACCTCGAGTACCAAGCCGACGATAGCGGCGGCGGCGACGGCCCAGCCGAGACGTGCGGGATTCCCGAGGACGCCGGCTGCGGCGCCGAGCAGGGCTACCACGCCGGTGCCCGCTCTCCAGACGGCGCGCCGCCGGATGATGCCATGACGCAAGTCGGTCACCGAGGCGTGAACGCCCAGGGCCGCCCACACAGCCACCGCTGCCCAAACGAGGGACTCGGCCACTCCTCCGCCTCCCGTAGCAGCGGCACGCCGTCACGCGGACGGGACCGCGTCCACGCGCAGGTCGGTGATCCAAACCAGGTCGTCGAACTCGATTGCGGGCACCGGGCTGCCCGGCACCGGAGGCGGGCCCCAGTAGCCGGGCCATCCGGGCGGCAGGAACCCGCTGGTTCGGTCGCTCAGGTAGTGGTGGTAGGCGCACTCCGGGCTGGGCGCCGATGCACCGAACTCGATCGGCGGGCAGACGAAAGGATTCGTGGGCGAGCGCTCGATGCGCAGGCGAACCTGGTAGTAGCCGGGCACCGGTGGCGCCCACGCGTCGCACTGGCCGGCGCCATGACACGCCGCGGCCCCTTCAAGAGCCCTCTCCCAGGCGGTGCCCAGGCGCGGATCGTAGATGTTGTCGGAGGGATCGTCGCGCAGCCAGATCTGTGGCAGGGACGCCGTCCCGGGCACGAGCGCGTCGGCGGGACAGTCGGCGTCGCGCCGGTGCCAGGCGAGCGGTCCCGTCGGAGGGTCCGCCGGCGGCGGAAGGGAGGCGAAGCCGAGACCGAAGCCGCACAGGCCGTGCGTTGGATCGCCCCAGTTCGCCGCTCCGGGGTAAGTGCCCCAGGCTCCCACGATCCGTGTCGTCGTCCCCGCCGCCAGGCAGGATCGCGCCTGCGCGGTGGGATCCTCGATCAGCCGGTGATTGACCGGGCGGAGCGGACCGCCCTCCTCGTCGACCGCGCCGTGATCGTGCCGATACTCGGATCGGATAAGTCCCTGCCAGAGCGGCTCGCGGTTCCACTCGTTCCGGAACAGGATGTCGTACTCGGCGAAGACCCTGCCGTCGCGGTCGCTGGCGAAGTCGAACAGCGGGTCGAGACTGACCGTCGGGTAGTCGACGTACCACACACCCGCCGGGTCGACGTAGTCGCGGATGAAATCGTCGATCGTGGCCGGCGCCGACGGGGGAGGCGGGTAGGGCGGGGTAGCCGACGGGTTGAGTGCCAGGTAGTGCCGCTCGTGGTTGGTGGCGTAGCCGGCGGGGTCGACGAACTCCTCGTAGATCTGCTGGGCGGCGGTGACCCAGACGGCCCCGAGCGCGGGGTCCCGGTCCCCGGCGGCGTCGTCCAAGAGGCGGCCCGGGAAGCACCAGAACCGCGGGTCGGCCGCACCGGGCGAGAAGTTGATGGGGTCGGGCCGGTACGTCCAGGGCGGAGCGCCCCGAGGTGCCGTGACGGGCGTGTTGACGGGCGTCGGCGGGACGAATGCGAAGTTCTGCAGGTTGAATGTGAGAGGCGTGACGTCTGCCACCTCGATGTATACCTCGGCCGGAGCCGGGCAATTCGTCGTCGCCACGTACGCTCTTGACGGCACGACCCTCATCCAGTTCTGCAGGTTGAGGTTGGGGGCGTTGCGGTAGGTGGCTCGGGCGCACGTCGAGGTGCCGCAGCGCTCCTGCCAGTGCGCCAGGCAATAGGTGATCACCGGAGTGACGACGCCGCCGGATTGGGGGCGTATCCCCGCCTTGTCGGTGGTGTTGCCCCGCAGCGTGACGTTCAGGCTCTTGCCGACCGCCTCCACGTCGACGCCGATCGAGCCGGCCGCACCGCCCTGCCATCGCGAGACGGTCGGATCCTTGGGGACGATCTGGTCGCAGTACAGGGGCAGGCACCGCGTCCGGCCGAGCTCCACTCCCACGGAGTCGTAGAAGACAACCGCGTCACGGCCCGTCTCGATCCGGTCACTGCCAACCATAACGGGCAACTTGAGGTTGAAAGTCCAGTAGTCGAGATTGGCAAGACAGCAGTAGGTGTCGACGACGGGAACCAGGCCCCACGGAGTGGTTGAACCGCTGTCGCGCGCTCTGAGTACGGCAGTCTGCTGTGACCAGTCCAACTCGAGGCGATACTCGTCGTCGCCCCCCACGACGCGGGCATCGGTCCAGCCCGGCGGCTCGACGACGATGTCGATCACCGCCCGGCGTCGGCAGGGAGTGGGGAAACTCGTCATGCAGTATTCGGCTTGGGCGACACCGAGCGTCTTGCCCGTCACCTCCACGACGCCACGCGGCGCGGTGCCGTGGGTGGACATGCTCGTGATGCCTCCCTGCTGGGGAGCGACCTCGGCGTTCGCGTCGCCGCTGATCATGGTCAGGGAGTCCAGGGCGTACACGCCGCTGCAAAGGGTGATCACGTGCTGGTGGCCGAGAACGGGATCCCCGGCACCATCTGCGTACTCGGCCGCCGCCCCGCAGGTACCGCCCGCGGAGACGTGCAACGCCCGGTCACGACACTCCTGCAAGGTGACCACAACTCCCGCCTCCTGGCTGGGGCACACCGCGAAGCTCGCGACATCGTTGGCGCGCATGTGCAAGTCGACGGTGGCGCCGGGCGTCACGCGCACGAAGTCGTTCACGGGGGTGAACGCGCGAGTCGCCGAGTCCCAGAAATAGTCGTAGAGCCCCGGATTCGCCGCGTCCACCGGAACGCCCGGCGGCCAGACCGTTCGCGCGGGACGGCGCGGTTGCGCGTCAACAGGCCCGACGACCGCCACGACCGGCGCTAACAGCGCGACCACCAACAACGATGCCGATCCCACCCGCCGCCGGGCGTTCCGGTGGAC
>CAZTZI010000047.1:0-10393 GCA_964618115.1 uncultured Acidimicrobiales bacterium | reverse complement strand
CCCGTGGCGCCGAGCGACGTTCCCGACGAGGTCGCTGCCCTGCTGGCTCAGGCGGTTGCCCGCTTCGGAGAGGCCGACGACGCGCTACGAGAAGGGCGCCTCGACCTCTACCAGCAGCGCGTCGACGAGGCCGAGGAACTCATCCGCCGCGCCAGCGAGGAACTGGACGACTCGCTCTAGCTCAGGCCCGACAACTCAGGTGCGTTTGGCCAACTCGGCGTCGCGCAGGACGCGGCGCAGGATCTTGCCGGAGATGGCCTTCGGAATGGCGTCGATGAACTCCAGTTCGCGGATCTGCTTGAAGCTGGCCACCTGGCCGGCGACGAAGTCCTGCAACTCGCCCGCGGTGGCCTCGGCGCCGGGCTTGAGGACCACGAAGGCCTTGGGGATCTCGCCGGCCTCGTCGTCGGGCAACGGGATGACGGCCGAGTCGGCGACCGCCGGGTGTGACAGCAGCAGGCCCTCGAGCTCTGCCGGCGGCACCTGGAAGCCCTTGTACTTGATGAGTTCCTTCAACCGGTCGACGATGTAGAAGTCGCCGTCGGAGTCCATGTATCCGATGTCGCCGGTGTGCAGCCAGCCGTCGTCGTCGATGGTCTCGGCGGTGGCCTCGGGGTTGTTGAGGTAGCCCTTCATGATGTGGGGGCCGCGCACCCAGATCTCGCCGGATTCGCCCTGCTCCACGTCCTCGCCGGTGGACACGTCGACGACGCGGCACTCGCTGCTGGGCACCACGCCGCCGACCGCGCCGGGCTTCCCGCAGCCCTCGAGAGCCACGTGGGTGGCCGGGCTGGTCTCGGTCATGCCGTAGCCCTGGAGGATCTCTGCGCCGATCCGATCGGTGACCTCGTTGGCGAGTTCCTCACTCAGCGGGGCCGCGCCCGAGACGATCGACTTGAGTCTCGACAGGTCGTACTTGTCCACCAGGGGATGCTTGGCGAGTGCCAGCACGATCGGCGGCACCAGATAGGCCCGGGTGACGGCGTGGTCCTGCATGGTCTGGAGGAACTGCTCGAGGTCGAAGCGCGGCAGCGACACGGTGGTGGCGCCCACGCGGATGTTGAAGTTGAGGAGGATCTGCAGGCCGTAGACGTGGAAGAACGGCAGGACCGCGATCACGACGTCGTCGGAGTCGGCCGCCACCATCGAGCCGCCCTGCACGAGATTGGCGACGAGGTTGCGGTGGGTGAGCATCACCCCTTTGGGGTTGCCGGTGGTGCCGCTCGAATAGGGCAGGATCGCCACGGCCTCTGCCACGTCCAACGGTGCGTGACCCTCGTAGGAGTCACCGCCGACCAGGGCGAAGGCGTCGAGCAGGTCGTCGGCGGGTTCGGTCTCGCCGAGCACGATGATGCGCCCGATACTGCTGCCGCCTCCGTCCGTCGCCTCACGGACCAGCGGCAGGAATAGCGGGATCGTGAACAGCCACGTGGCGCCCGAGTCCTCCATCTGGTGGCGCAGTTCGCGCGCCGTATAGGTGGGGTTGGCGGTTGTGACGGTGCCACCGCAGACGAGTGTGCCGTGCAGGGCGATGGCATATTCCGGGACGTTCGGGGCGAGGATCATCAGCACCTCGCCCGGCTGGAAGCCGTTCGCCACCAGCCCGCCGGCGAACCGCTGGATCAGCGTCTGCAGGGTGCCGAAGTCGTAGGTCCGGCCGGACGGACCGTCCACGAGCGCCGCCTTGGTCGCCCGTTCGGCGGCATTCTCGAAGATGTACGGGGTTATTGGAACATCGGGGATCGAAACGTCCGGCAGGCTGCTCGTGATCACCATCGTTGGTCTCCAGAGCTCGGGGAATGTCCAGCACAGGCCAGCCTACGAGACCCTTGAGCATTGCCGCAGATCACCTTGCCGGTCACACCAGCGCAGGCTGGATTCCGTCGGACAGCGGCTTGGGCGGCGACACCGGCGACACCCTGGCGGCCTCGACATGGCCGCCTGTGCTGGCCTTCGGCACCGCCGCCGTGGCGTGTCGGCGGTGTGCCGGGGATGAGTCTCAGCACCGGCGAGGGGCGGGGGTCGGTAGGGGAGGTTGGTGGCATGGCTCGGCGGATGGTGCGGCGTGGGGGTCGCGTCCGGTCGCGGCGGTCGCCGGATGGGGGCGGGTTCTGTGTCCGCTATGCGGCGGCGGGCGTGAGGGTCGTTCGACGCTGCGGGCGTCGATCGGCGGGCCCAGGGTGAGGCGCCCTCCCGGGTGGCGGGTGATCTGTTCGCCGTTCTGGTGGAGGCGGACGTGATGGCAGCGCCAGCACACCAGGCAGGTGTTCTCGAGGGTGGTCTTGCCGCCGTGTCTCCAGTGGCGGATGTGGTGGACCTGGCAGATCTTGTGGTGGGCGCCGCAACCGATGCAGCCGCCGTCGCGGGCGATGAGCTCTTTGCGCAGCCGTTTGGGGATCTTGCGCTGGGAGCGGCCCAGGAGGGGCTCGCCGGTGTGTTTGTTGAAGATGCCGGGGAGGATCTTGGCGTCACACGCGATTGCCAGGGCCTCGGCTTCGGTGAGGCGGGTCTCGTCGGTGAGGCGGGCGTTGGTGATCTGGTCGTGCACCTGGTCGTAGTCGGCAAGCACGATCAGCTCTGCGCCTGCCGGCACGCCGTCGCCGGAGCAGATGAGTTGTTCCAAGGCGTCTGCGAAGCGTTGTGGCGCGGTGGCGCGGTCCTTGGCGTCCTCGTTGCGGAACAGTTCGTCGGACTTCGCGAGCAGCGCGGCGCGGACCCGGTTGCCGGTGAACGGGTCGAGTTGGGCGAAGAGGTGGAACATGCCGTCGGACTGCTCGGTGATCGAGGCTCGGCGGTTGCGGCGCTGGCGCTCGCGGCGCAATTCGTGCTCCTGTTCGCTGGTGCGTTCATTCACGTGTTCCTTGAGCGTCTGGCGGAACAGGTCCTCGGGCTCCTCCTCGGCGGCGGCGAGCAACCGGCGCTGGTCCACTGAGACCTCGGCCGCCGCGTCGAGGATCAACCCCGCGGCCTCGGGGGTGATCGCCCCATCGGCCAGCTTCTCGGCCACATCGGGGGCCCACTCCAGCTGGGCGGCGGTCTTCACGGTCTTGCGGGCACCGCGCCGGGACCGCTTCTGGTCCTGCCGCAGGATCTCCTCCGCAGCAGCGTCGCCCTCGCGGCGGGCGACCTCACCCACCAGATCAGCCTCCAACGCGGCGAGTGACGCCCGCGCCCGCCCCACGAACACCAACCGCTCGCGCACCACGCCCAAATCGACCTTGTGCAACAGCGGCGGAGAACTCAGCCACTCGCCCAGCGCCGCCCACTCGGCCATCCTGCCGGCACCAGCCGCTTCGTTCGCCGCTGGTGCGCCGAGCGTCGCTCCGCTGTCCATCGGTCCTCACCCCCTCTCGGAGACTGTCCGGCTCACCTGCCCTGTGGACCGTCCTGATTGCTTCTTCTCACAATATAGTCTCTTGATTACAGAATATCAACACTAGTTCGAATATTGTCCGATGTGGGGCGAGCAGACCGAATATCCGAGCTGGCAGACTTCATCGAATCCCCAGGTCAGCGAGTTCTTCCACCGCTATCGAGTCGTTCCGGACGAATCGCCCAATAGGTGTGACCGATGTCACATCGATACCAGCGTTGTGATGACACCCGAATCGAGAATTGATCGGCGGCGAGTGCGCGGGTCAGGTTGCTACCCGTCAGGCTGTCAGAGCAGCAGGCGCCGTGGCCAAGTCCGACGCCGTGGCGCGATCGGTTATCCAGTCGGCCAGGGCACTCACATTCCTGCCTATGACCTCGGGTGTGCCGGACAGGTCGAGCGCATACTTGTGCAACACCGTGCCTGTGTGCCGCACCCGAACTGACGAGACAGCGGCCGTGTCGGCGGGGTCCGCTGATATCGGTTCCAACATGCCGGATGGGTTCGCTTCGAGAAAGCGGCTGCTGCCCGTGTCTCCGTTGTGATCGTCGGCGTCGAGGCAGTAGATGAGCATTCCCTCGGGCAGGTCGAGCGCGGTTGTGTAGGCCAACAGCTGGTAGAGGTCCGCGTTGGGCCCGCCGGCGGACTCGTCGGCGAGCTTGTACTTGATGTCTGCGACGAAGCCTGGGGACCGCTCCCGGCCGAACAGCAGATCAGGACGGATCCTCACGCTGCGTTCCTCGTCCAGATGGTCGCGGTGCTGGTCCTTCACGTCGAGGCGTCCCCGCAGCGCTCGCCGTAGCCGTTCGGTCACGAACCGTTCGAAGAGTTTGTTCATGTCGAGCATGAACGAGGAAGCGGTCACCTCACCGATGGTGTCCTGCAGGGTCAGGTTCTCCAGCACGAGCCGCGCCAGCCCCAGCGCCGGCCGGTAGTGCTCGTTGAGCCGGGTGAACACCACGTCGTCGAAGTCGGCAGGATGGTGCCTGACGTTGCCCACGTCCTCCAGGGTCACTAGGTGCCGCAGGAGCCGATGCCGGTCCGCCGGCTGCACTCCGGCAACGCGCAGCGAACGGGAGACGGCAGCCTTCAGGTACGAGTTCTCGATCAAGTCCGCGGTGAACTCGGTGAACCGGCACGCCGTCGGGATGGCGACGCCGGGCCGGGTGATCTGGCGGGCCACGTCGACGCGGCCCCGCAGAGCCACCAGCCGGTCGTGTTGCTCTCGGTAGGAGTGGTAGAGACCCCGCGCGAGGGTGGTCTCCGCAGTGCGAGCGAAGAACGACACGAAGGCCGGCAGCAAGTCGTGGCTCTTCTCGTAGAGAGCCGCTTCGTCGTGCCAGTCCTGCTCCCGGAGCCCCACTTCCAGCAGGAGGAACAGGTTCCGCAACGGGATCTTGGGCCGGACCAGCACCTGGATTCCTTCGACGGTGATCGATCCCACATAGTTGTGCGCGGCAACCTGCCAGCGCCCCGGGGTCGCCGCCGGACCGACCGACAGGTACTTGCCGCCACCGACGCTGTTCAGAGCACTGGCCTGATCTTCGGTGAGGGGCACAACCTTGCTGTCGTACTCGCGCAGCGTTAGCGGCTCGACCGCAGACCTCGGACCATCGACTTCGGAATGCTCCTCTGCCGCGACTCCTGACGAAGGTGACGCGGGCTCGACAGCTGGCGCGAGTACGGCTGCCGTCACCGCCGTCTCCCCTCACCGACTTCGGGATGCCCCACCATGGAATCCGCATCCTTGCTCAAGGTCACCGCTCCCGAGTCACGGTCGCGGTCACCCTCACGCCGATGCTGCACTACAACGAAGTGCCGAGCCCGTCGGCAACGCCCGTGGGGACGTCTTCGGCAGCGTTGCCGCTCGAAGAACTCGCCGAGACCGCCTGCGTCGCATCCCCGTCGGCGTCGGCAGCACCGGCTGAACCGATGGCCGGGCCGTGGCGGGCGAGCACCTCAGCGAACCGGTAGCGCCGGATGCGGTCGGGGTCGCCGAAGAACTGGTCCTCGATGAACGGCTCGATGTTGTACTCCCAGATGCGTCGCAGCCGCTCCCGCTGCTCGTCCGGCGTGGAGCCGTAGTCCTTCATGAAGTGGCTGGGGCCCAGCAGCAGATGGGAGCCGTCGATGTCCTTGGCAAGCTCGCCGTTGACCGCGTCCACGAGCACCCCGACCCAGGCGGGCTGGTTCTCCCGCTTCAACCAGCGCCCGAGCAGGCCCTTGATCGGATAGCGGTCCGGGAAGAACGGCACGAAGTGGAAGCGCCGCCGCAGCGCCGCATCCACCAGCGCGATCGACCGGTCGGCGGTGTTCATGGTGCCGATGAACCAGAGGTTCTCCGGCAGCGAGAACGGCTTGTCCGGGCGGTACAGCGGGCGGATGCTCTCGTCGCGGTACTCCAAGAGGAACAGCAGTTCCCCCAGCACCCGAGGCAGATTGCCCCGGTTGATCTCGTCGATGACCATGATGTGGCGCTGCCCGGGAGTTCCGGCCGCCTGCTCCGCCATGCGTGCCAGCGGTCCGGGCGTCAACTCGTAGCGAATACTCCCATCGGCGGTGTTCCCGGCCGGCCGGTACCCTTCGAAGAAGTCCTCGTATGAGGTTGAGGGGTGGAACTGCACCAGCGATCGACGCGGCGCCTCCGGTGCCAGCGCCTTCGCAAGCTCCCGAGCCAGATACGTCTTCCCCGTCCCCGGCGGCCCATACAGGATCACCTGCCTCTTGTCCTGCAGCAGCTGGACGATGTCCTGCAGGGCCCTGACATCGATCAACAGCCTTGCTGCCAACCGGTCCAAGTCTGGCCCCTCGGGAGGTGTCGGAGGTGGAGGAGGCTCATCTTGCTTCATCAACCAGTAGAGGAACGAGGCCATTCCGTACGTGTCGTCGTTGAAGTGTGGCTCGAGGTGATCTCGGAGAGTGTCGTTGGCGTCGACGCTCTTGTACCAGAAGTTCTTGCCCGTCGGGCTCGGCAGTGCCAGAAGTTCCAAAGCTCTCTCGCGGCAAGAGTTAGCTTGGTTTTGCCCCGGGACCGGTAGGAACCTGTCAGGGTGGCAGATTGCGAGCAGCTTGGAGCAGAATCCTCCTGAAATCTTCTGGAATCCTGACTCTGTAAGTTCTCCTTCTCTGACAGCCCTACTGTCCACTTCGGCGAATCGCGCCGCCGTTTCTCCCTCCCCCCAACACAAGTGCTCAACACTGCGAAGAAGGCTCTCGTACTTCTCCCCCTCGTGCTTCTTGATGAAGTCGGACTCTTGTGTCACTTGCACAACATATTTTGGATTCCGATATATCGACCCATTCGTGACGGCAGACAGGTCAAGACGGCTGATTGACTCGATGTTCTCAGGCCGCAGTTTCTCAGCCCACTCGGCTCGCAACCGCGTCTGCTCCTCGTCAGCCTCGGTCGGATACCCGGTCTCCTGGTGGAACCTCTCCATCAATGCGGCGAGGCCTGTGGTGGGTGCCGAATTCACGACGACTCTCTCCCCAAGTGGCGTGGCGTTCGTTCTGAGGCGCTTCAGTACATCTGCAGGGCGCCGGAGACGTTGATTGTTGCTCCGGAGACGAAGCGGGCGTGGCGTGAGGCCAGGAAGACGACCACGGGCGCGACCTCGGAGGGGTCGGCGATGCGGCCGAGGGGTGTGTCCTTGGTCATCGACTCCAGGACGGCGGGGTCGAGGTCGGTCAGCAGCATCGAGGTGGACGCCTGGCCGGGGGAGACGACGTTGACGGTGATCTGGTGGGGGCCGTAGGTGCGGGCCATGCCCCGGGACATCGACACGATGCCGCCCTTGGAGGCGCAGTACGCCGTGGAGCCCCCGAAGCCGCCACTCCACCAGCCCTGGGAGGAGAACAGGATCATGCGCCCGCCCACCCCGCCGACGATCATGGCGTTGGCGCAGGCGCGGGCCAGGAAGAACGAGGCCTTCAGATTGGTGTCGATCTGGAAGTCCCAGTCGTCCTCGGTGACGTCGTCCATGGAGCTGCGGCGGCGGAGGACGGCGGCCAGGTGCGCCAGCGCGTACAGGTTGCCGAGCTCGTCGACCGCCCGGTCCACGAGCGCACCCTGGGCGTCGAGGTCGGTGAGGTCGCAGGAAGCAGCGATGTGGCCGTCACCCTCCATGCCCGCCACGACCTCGTCCACGGTCGCCTGGTGCAGATCGACCGCCATGACCCTGGCACCCGCTGCCGCGAACATCTCGGCAGTCGGCCGCCCAATGCCGCCGCCGGCGCCGGTCACGATCACACCCTTGCCCTCGAGCCCCGATCCAAGATCCCAAGCCATGTTCCCTCCTTGTATCAACGAGTGATGTTCAACGAGTTGCTCCGTGCGCCCGGGCGCTCAAGGAGCGCGTCGGACGGCTCATTCGTAGCCCTTACCGGGCCGCTGGAGATTGGATTCCGGCCCTCGCCGGAATGACGGAGTGGGACTCCGCAGCATCAGCCGGCAATCCCCTAGCCGGGCTGGCCCATGCCTGGCTTCTGGACGGCGTCTTCCATCTTCTCGAGGCGGTAGAAGTCCACGACCTCCTCGATTACCTCGATGCCCAGGCCCGGCCCCGTTTGCGGCACCGCCCAGCCGTCGACGTGATCCGGGGGCTCGGTCACCAGGTCGTGGTGCATGGGGTTGCGGATGGGCTTGAACTCGAACAGCGTGCAGGCCGAACTCGAGAAGCTGACAGCCAGGCTGGCCGCGCTGACGATGGCAGACGACCACGCGTGGGCGTTGGCCTGGCGGCGGTAGAACTCCACCCGCTCGGACATCTTCTTGAAGCCGGTGATGCCCTCGGCTCGCCCGGGGTCGCAGCCGATGACGTCCACGGTGCCGGTCTCCAGCAGGCGTTCGAAGCCCCGCAGGGTCCACTCCCGCTCGCCGTAGGCGATCAGCGTGGAGGTCTTGTCGCGCAGCGTCCGGTAGCCCTCGGGATCCCAGGCCCCGAGCGGCTCCTCGATCCAGTTCAGGTCGTACTCGTCGAAGGCCTCGCAGCGGCGCACCGCGGTGGTCACGTCCCAGCGGATCTTGATGCCCATGTCGATCATCAGCAGCTTGTCGGGCCCGATGGCCTCGCGCATGGCCCGCACGTATTCCACGTCGCGGTCGTGCTCGTAGCCCAGGTGGGCTTCGCCCCGCTTGCCGAACCCGGTCTTCACACCCTGCAGGCCGGTCGAGAGCCACTCCAGCGCCTCCTCGCACATGGCGGGGATCTCGGCGAAGTGGGCGTGGCAGGAGGCGATGGCGGGCAGCCGGTCGTGCACAGGCCCGCCCAGCAGCTTCGTGACGCTGGTGTTCAGCGCCTTGCCCTTCAGGTCCCACAGGGCGATGTCCAGCGCCGAGATGGCGTAGGAGGCGATGCCGCCCTCGTAGCCGTACCACCAGGTGTGGTTCTTCATGGCCCGGTACAGGGCGTCGTTGGACACCGGGTCCTTGCCGATGAGCAACTCGGCGAGCCCCTCGATCACCGCGGCGGTCGCCATCGAGGCCTCGGGCCACATGGTGATCGACTCCCCCCAGCCCACCTGCCCGTCATCGGCAGTCACCTTCACCAGGCAGAGATGCCGGTAGGCGTTGAAGTCGTTCGGCTCCGGGTAGGTGACCGGGATCGGCTCGACGGCGACGATCTTCATGTTGCTGCTCCTTGTTGTTTCATCGTTCGATTCACCCAGGTGTCCCGCGCCCATTGTCGTAAGCATGTTCATGGCGTTACCTCTCGCTTCAGTGTTCACGTGGTGCCCGCGGGCGCTTCACCACACCGCCAGCCCGCCGACGTGGTCGACAGCTTGCGGGCCGCTGGCCGCAGCAGTTCGCGCCTGCGGGCGCGGGGGGCGAAGGTCACCACATCACCAGCCCGCCGGTGTGGTTGATGGCCTGCCCCGTCATGTAGCCGCTCTCGGGCCCCAGCAGGAAGCTGATCAGCCCGCTGATCTCCGCCGGCGTGGAGCCCCGCCCTAGCGGCACGACCTTGGTGCGGGCCACCGAGAGTTCCTCCGGCGTCATGCCCCGCAGGGGGGCCACCTGGGCCAGCACCTTGTCCTGCATGGGCGTGTCCACAATGCCCGGGCAGATGGCGTTGACGCGCACCGGCAGATGCGCCAGTTCGTAGGCGAACGAGCGGGTGACCGAGAGGATCATGCACTTGGTCGCCCCGTAGACGGCGGCCTCGGTGGTGTTGGTGAGCTTGCCGGAGGATGACGACAGGTTCACGATGGCGCTGCCGGGGGGCATCGTCGGCCCGATGCCCTGGCAGAGGAAGAAGATCGACTCCACGTTCACCTGAACGAGCAGCCGCCAATCCGCCACGGTGACGTCCGCCAGCGGCTTGAGCATGATGATGCCGGCGGCGTTCACGAGCCCGTCGCAGCCGGCGGCGGCCTCGACCACGGTGGCGCGTTGGTCGGGATCGGCCAAGTCGGCCACCAGAGTGCCAGCGCCCAGCGGCTCTATCTCGGCCAGTTTCTCGCCGTTGAGGTCGACGCCCAGCACCGAGGCGCCCTCGCCCAGGAACCGTTCCACCGCCCCCCGGCCGATGCCCTGCGCCGCGCCCGTGACCACGATCCTGCGCTGCCTGTCACCGCCGTTGCTCGTCATGTCCATACGCTCCTCACTCGCTGCGAGCTGCCGACCATGGCACGCCCGCTGACCGCTCTCGTATCCGTCCTCACGCCGCGAGCCTCAGTCGGCGCATGATTGCACAGGCCGCGCACCGGCGCACCCCGGCGTTGGCGCCACGGTGGCGGAAGAGACTGTGGTGTCAGGCGGCCCCAGGGGCAAGCCAGCGGCGGTGCCCGTCGCCGCAAGGGCGTCGGTCGCCCGGCTCGCGGCCGGCTCGCGGCCCGGTTCGCGGCCCGACCTGCTGTCCGCCGACTCTGGGAGCCCAAGTTCGCTCAGGGTTATGCTCCCGGCGTTTCCGCTCGGGAGGGGAGGGGCTTCATGACACATCTCACATGGTCGGACGACTTGGGCAAGCGTGTTCGCACCGGCGACTGGGCTGACCAGGCGGTCAGCACCGTCACGAAGGT
>CAZTZI010000046.1:0-39227 GCA_964618115.1 uncultured Acidimicrobiales bacterium | reverse complement strand
GTCACCGCCGGGAAGCTGTTCCAGGCCGGCGTCCCGCTCGTGTTGGCGTTCGTGATCGGCGTGGTCGTAGGAATCGCCATCGGGTTCGTGAACGGGTTCATCGTCACCCGCTTCCGCATCAACCCGCTCATTGCCACCTTGGCGATGCTCTTCGTCCTCCTCGGTGTGGCGTTCATCATCACCGACGGGCGCTCGTCGCAGATCCGCGACGACGGCTTCCGTTTCGCCCGGGAGAACGTGGGCGGCGTTCCGGTGCCGGTGTTCTTCCTGATCGCCACCGCCGTGCTGTCCGTCGTCCTGTTGCACACCACCAAGGCCGGCCGGCACCTGTTCGCCGTGGGAGGAAATCCCGACGCGGCCCGCCAGGCCGCCATGAACGTCGACCGGTTCCGCCTGGGGATGTACACCGTGGCCGGGCTCTACACCGGGATCGCCGGCGTCCTGCTGGCCTCGGACCTCGGCGCCATCGCCCCCAACTCGGCGCGCAACTGGGAGCTCTACGTCGCCACGGCGGTCTTCCTGGGCGGCGCCAGCCTCACCGGGGGCCGGGGCTCGGTCGCCGGCACCTTCATCGGCGTGGTGTTCGTGAGCGCCCTCGACAACGGCCTCGTCCAGATGGCGGTGCGACCCCAGATCGTCCTGATCGTCGTGGGCACCGCCATGATCCTGGCGGTTGCGTTCGACCAGCGGCCCAAGGGCGGGTTCCGATGACCGCCGTCGTGCCCGAAGATCCCACCACCGAGATGTCGGGCTGGTCGCAGCGCCTGCGCGACCTGGTGTTCTCCGGGAAGTTGACGTGGGTCACACTCGGCGCGGTCGTCGTGGCGGAGTTCGTGATCTTCAGCATCGCGGCGCCCCGCTTCCTGAGTACCACGAACCTGCTGAACACCGGCCGGGCCACGGCGGTCCTCATGATCGTCGCCACCGGCGCCACGTTCGGGCTCATCTCCGGCGCCCTCGACATCTCGGGCGCCTCGGTCATGGCCCTGTCGGGCACCATCGGCACGCAGATCGTCATAGCCGGCTATCCGGCGTCGCTCGCCATCCTGGCGGCCATCGGCTCGGGCTTCGGCGCGGGGCTCGTCAACGGCTTCGTGGTGGTGAAGCTGCGGGTCAACCCGCTGGTGGCGACGCTGGGCATGCTCGGCATCGCGCTGGGGCTGGCCTTCATCGTGGACGGCGGATCGGGCATCGCCGGCAACCTGCGCCAGACCACCGACGCCGCCTACGGGGTCATGAAGAACGACCTCGTGGGGATCCCGCTGCCGCTGGTCTTCGCCGTGCTCTTTGCGGCGGCCGGGTGGGTGTTGCTCGCCAAGACCCGCTTCGGGCTCTACGCCCACGCCGTGGGCGGGAACGCCTCGGCGGGGCGCTCGGTGGCGCTCCCGGTGGACAGGCTGCGCATGATGTACCTCGTCTTCAGCGGCGCCTGCGCGGCAACCGGTGGCTGGGTGCTGTCGTCCACCCTCGGCGGCTCGGGGGCGGCCAGCGTGCCCGGCACCCTGATTCTGACCGTCGTGACCGCCGTGATCCTCGGCGGGGTCGGCCTCCTGGGCGGGACCGGCACCATGGGCGGCACGATCCTCGGCGTGATCGTCCTGGGAGTGCTGGAGAACGGGATGACCCTCGCCGGCTGGCCCACGTTCTACCAGTACGTCGTGGAAGGCCTGCTCCTCCTGCTGGCCGTAGGCTTGGAAGCGGTGCGGACGGGGGGCTACCGCTGAGCGCCTGCCAGGAGGGCACATCATGACCATGACCGCCACGCGGGCCGGGGGCGACCAACCCGTGGGCGATCCGTTGCGCATGTTCATCGGCGGCGAGCGGGCGGAGGCGCTCTCCGGGCGCACCTTCGACTCCATCGATCCGTTTACCGGGGAGGCCTGGGCGCAGGTGCCCGAGGCGAGCGCCGCGGACGTGGACCGGGCCGTCGCCGCGGCGCGTCCCTCGCGGTGGGCCGAGGCCCTTGGGGTGGGACGCGCTTGCGCAGAGCACCGCAAGTGTCTATGCTTGAGAAGTCACCATCTCAACTAGGAGGTAAGGATGAAGATGCTGATCACAGGGGGGGGGGTCTCTTAGAACAGCATGTGCCGTGGCACTTGCAGTAGCAGTGACCTCGGCCGCACTAGTCTTGGTACCGCTCCCTCAAGCGGTTCCGATTGTTGGCAACAACAGCAACGAGGCCTATGCGCACGACAAATACCGGTCGGAGTGCACCAATGAGCCGCGAACCCGTGAGGTCACGAGGTACCGCACCGTCTGGAGGTGGAGGTGGGAGGGCGTATATTCGCCCTATGGCAAATGGGTTCGCTACAGAGCAAGGGAGCCCTACACGGAGACGGTCCGTTACACAGAGCGGGTGTGTAGAAACGTCTCGATCTCACACAGCCACCCCACGATCTCGGAAGCTGTCACCGTTGTCACCGTCTGCGGCCTCGCCGGGTACGCCACTAGGTCTGTGCGTGTGTTCGTTGCCTGCACCGTCGGCTCGACGCCAGCAGTGACACCACTGGCGTGAACTGCAACTCCGGCAGGACAGAGTTCGCATGATCAGAATGAATGATACGAAGATGACAGCAAAACGACTGGTCCAGTATTTCAGGTACCAGCCGATAGCCACTTGGCGCGGGGAACTGATTGGCGTCGTCGCTGCTGCTGTCACTTGCGTGCTCCTGATCCTCTTTCAGAGGATGGTTAGCCTAAGCGCAGAGTGGTACTGGACCGTGCTTGCCGCGGGTACGGTGACGATGCTTGCTCTTGTCACGATCGCGCAACGGCGATGGGACAAGCCCAAGGCAACCAAGAAAGCTCATGAGGAGTCCGCCGTCGACATGCTAGCTGAGTGACAGCGCGCGCCGTCGCCGTGTTGGCCGCGGTTGTGGCGGCAATCACCGTGGCGTGCTCGTCGGTGCCGTCGGCGGCGGCGTGTGACGCGGCGGCGGTAGCGCAAGCTGCTGCCGAGGAGAGGTGGGCTGAGTTGCTCGAGGAGCACGGCGCGGCCGATGTGGCGTTTCAGAACGATCCGACGTCCAAGGATGCGCAGGCCGCGCACGACGACTCAGCCAACCGTCTATTCGATGCCCGAGTAACCATGATCCTCGCGGAGGCCGCGACGCGATCCCGTTGCCGCTGACCCAGTCCTGTGACGCTTTGCAGGAGCCCAGATGGCGGTCTGTCGCGGATTATGACAAGGTCATGGGCTACATCGGCGTCGGTACGGTGGAGCGAGCAAGGTTGGCCATCGGGGAGCGGCGCCCGTAGCCGCTTCTACCGTGGGCTGTTCATGGAGCCGGCCATGCTCCGCTGTGCGAGTGGAGATGTCCGATACCACCCGGGACGCGTTCAAGCCTGACTGAGCGGCTTCGGTCCGCCTTGAGACGACCGGGGCCGCTCTGAGTCGGCGGAGCCTCCGCTAGGTGTACCCGCTAGGGTCGTCACGGGCTGACCACGGGAGGTCACCGATGAGTGAGGACAGCCGGCCGCAGGTCACCTCCGGTCTCGAGGGCGTATTGGCCTGCTACTCGTCGGTCTGCTCCATCGACGGTCCCGGTGGCGTCCTGACCTACCGGGGCTATGACATCCGCGACTTCGTGACCGACGCCTCGTTCTGTGACGTCGCCTGGCTGTTGTGGCACGGCGACTGGCCGGACGAAGCAGAGAGCGAGGCGTTCGCCGCCGAGGTTGCGTCTCGCCGCGACCTGAGTGAGGGCGTGTCGGCACTCCTGGCCGCTGCGCCCTTGGACACTGCGAACCCCATGGCGGTCTTGCGCTCGGCCGTGTCGCTGGTGGGCGCGGAGGATCCCACGGCCGACGACATCTCGCGGGACGCCGTGGTGGCGAAGGCAGCGAGGCTCGTGGGCTGCCTGCCGACGATGGTTGCCGCCATGTCACGCTACCTGCAGGGCAACGAGCCGATCGCGGCCGACCCGAGCCTCGACCATGCCGCCAACTTCTGCTGGATGCTGACCGGGCGGCAGCCGTCCGAGCAGGAGTCGGGTGCCCTGAACGCGCTGCTGAACACCTATGCCGAGCACGAGCTCAACGCCTCGACCTTCGCGGCCCGCACCACCGTCGGCACGCTCTCGGACTACTACTCGGCGATGGTCTCGGGCATCGGGGCGGTCAAGGGGCCGCTGCACGGCGGCGCGGTGGACGACGCCATGGCGGTGTTCTCCGAGATCGGCGAACCCGGCGGCGTCGTGCCGTTCGTGGAGGCGGCTCTGGCGGCGCGGCGCAAGGTCCCAGGGTTCGGCCACCGCGTCTACCGCACCCGTGACCCGCGTGCGATCGCCATGGACGTCCTGGCCGCCGAGTTGGGAGCGGAGGCCGGCGAGCCGCACTGGCACGCCACCGCCAGCGCCCTGGAGGCCGAACTGCACGAGCGCAAGGGACTCAACGCGAACGTGGACTATTACTCGGCTCTCGTGCTGTACCACCTCGGCTTCCCGCTGAGCATGTTCACCAGCTTCATCGTGTGCAGCCGGGTGGCCGGCTGGACGGCCCACGTGCTGGAGCAGTACGCCAACAACCGTCTCATCAGGCCCCGCGCGCTCTACGACGGTTCACCGCCGCGGCCGTACCCGGCGGGCTGAACGTGGACCGGGCGGTCCCGGCGTCGTTCTGGCGGGGAGGCACGAGCCGCGCCGTTCTCTTCCGGGAAGATGACCTGAGCGAGTTCCGGCCCGAACAGGTCGAGGCGATCATCCTGGCGGCGCTGGGCAGTCCCGACCCCGACGGGCGCCAGATCGACGGGCTCGGCGGGGGGATCTCCTCGCTCAGCAAGGCGGCCGTCGTGGGTCCCGCCCCGACCGGCAGCGCCGCCGATGTGGCGTTCCGCTTCGCCCAGGTGGAGGTGGCCGAGCCGCGGGTCGACTTCACGGGCAACTGCGGCAACATCTCCGCCGCCATCGCTCCGTTCGCAATCAACGAGGGCCTCGTGGAGGCGACCTCTCCGGACTCCGCCCCCGTCGAGGTGCTGAGCCTCAACACCGGCCAGCGCTTCGTCACCCGGGTGCCGCTGCGCGGGGACAGGTACGACCCGACCGGTGACTTCGCCATCGGAGGGGTGCCCGGCGCAGGGGCGCGGCTGACCCTCGAGTATCTCGAGCCGGACGGCTCGATCGGGCGCGGCGCACTGCCGACCGGCCTGGTTCGCGAGAGCGTCGATGTGCCGGGGTGCGGTGCCGTCCCGGTCTCGATCATCGATGTCGGCAATCCCGCCGTGTTCGTGGCGGCGGGGGCTCTGGGTGTACCCGAGGCCGCGACTGCTCTGCCCGCCGCACTCGACGCCGATACCGGCCTGCAGGAGCGGCTCGAGTGGATTCGCTGCGAAGCCGCGGTTCGCATCGGTGTGGCCGACTCGCCGTCCGAAGCCGCCGGCCGCTACCGGACGGTTCCGAAGGTGGCGGTCGTGGGCGCGCCCGCGGCCTACCGGACCACAAGCGGCGGCGACGTGCCGGCAGTCGCCGTGGACCTGGTCGTCCGGCTCATCTCCATGGGGCGAACCCACCGCACCCTGGCGATGACCGCGGCGATGGCCTGCGCCGCCGCGGCGGTCATGGACGGCAGTGTCGTGGCGGAGGTTGTCGCCGGACCATCCCAGACGGCCGCGGCGCGGGCAACGGAGGCGGCGCCGACGCGGGAGGTCCGTCTGGGGCATCCCGCCGGGGTGCTCGTCCTGAGCGTGACCGCGGACTGCTCGTCGGGCGCGTGGCGGGTCCCGAGCCTCACCATGGATCGCACGGCGAGGGAGATCATGCGCGGCGAGGTGCAGGTACCGCAGGCGTATCTCGACGGCGAGCCCTGGTTCCTCTCGGGAAGACCCTGTTGAGCGCCTTCGGATCGGAGGCCACGCTCCGCACCGCCACCGGTGCGCTCCGCTACTACCGCCTGGGCCGCCTCGAGGAGCTCGGGCTCGGCGCCGTGAGCCGCCTGCCGGTGAGCATCAAGGTGCTGCTGGAGGGCGCGCTGCGGCACGCCGAGGAGAGTGCGGTCAACGGCGAATCGCCGGAGCGCGCCGAGGCCGACGTGATCGCGCTGGCAGGTTGGGCGGACCCGGACGCCGCCGGAAGCTCGGTGGCGTTCCGCCCGGGGCGGATGGTCCTGCAGGACTTCACGGGGATTCCGGCCCTGCTGGGGCTGGCCGCCATGCGCGGCGCCGTGCAGAGAGCCGGCGGCGATCCGGAGCGGGTCGATCTCCGTACACCCACCGATCTCGTCATCGACCATTCCGTACAGGTCGATGTGGCCGGCGACCTGGGTGCCTTCGGCGCCAACCTCGCCATCGAGTACGAGCGCAACGCCGAGCGGTTCCGCTTCGCCCGCTGGGCCGAGCAGGCCTTCCCCAACCTCCGGGTCGTGCCGCCGGGGGTGGGCATCGTGCACCAGGTCAACATGGAGTTCCTGGCCTCGGTCATCTCGGTGGACCGCCGCGGCGGCGGGCCTGTTGCCCGACCGGACACGCTGGTGGGCACCGACTCGCACACGACCATGATCGGCGGGCTCGGCGTGCTGGGCTGGGGCGTCGGCGGCATCGAGGCCGAGGCCGTCATGCTCGGCGAGGCGATCGATGTCGTGCTGCCGGAGGTGGTGGGTGTACGGCTCTCCGGGCGCCCCGCCGCGGGTGTCACCGGGACCGACATCGTGCTGACGTTGACGAGCGTGCTGCGGGAGGCGGCCGTCGTGGGGGCGTTCGTCGAGTTCTACGGCCCGGGACTCGACTCCCTGAGTGCCGAGGACAGGGCGACCATCACCAATATGGCCCCCGAATACGGGGCCACCACCGGCTTCTTCGCCCCCGATACCGAGACGCTCCGCTACCTCCGCCGGACAGCGCGCACTCTCGCACATGTCGACCTCGTCGAGCGCTATTGCCGCGCCCAGGGCCTGTTCCGGCCGGCCGACGGTTCGGTGCCGGCATTCGGGCGCGTCGTGCCGTTCGACCTCTCATCGGTCGCCCCGACGGTGGCCGGGCCGTCACTACCTACGCAGACCCTGATGCTGCAAGAGGTGCCGGCGTCGCTCGTCGAGGCGCTGGCGGATCGCCCGGAGGGGGTTCCGTGTGCCGCGGTCCCCGACGGCGAAGGCACCACGGACGACGTCGACCCGCCGGGGACGGCGGAGGCGGGCGAGGGCGCTGAGTCCGGGCAGGCGCGTGGTTCGATCGCCACGCCGGTCGTCGGCGGTGGGACGAGCCTGCTCGCCGTGCCGGAGTCCCCGCAGCCCGCCGGCCGGCGCGCCGGCGAGCCCGGCTTCCGCCCACCTCAGGGCAAGCCCGTTCGCGTCTACCCCTTGGGGCGGATCGTCGGCAGCCGCGCCACCGATGCCGATGTGCCGCTCCGAGACGGCGATGTCGTGATCGCCGCGATCACGAGCTGCACCAACACGTCCAATCCGGCGATGATGGTCGGAGCCGGACTGCTGGCCCGCAAGGCGCTGGAGCGGGGGCTGACGACACCGCTTCACGTCAAGACGAGCATGGCGCCCGGTTCGCCGGTCGTGGCCGATTACCTGGCTCGCTCGGGCCTGCTCACCGATCTCGAGCATCTGGGTTTCGCGGTCGTCGGCTACGGATGCACCACCTGTGCAGGCGGATCCGGGCCTCTGGACGCATCGATTTCAGCTGCCATCGAGGAGCGCGGCCTGTCGGTGGCGGCCGTGCTGTCCGGCAACCGGAACTTCGAGGGACGCATTCACCCCCAGTGCCGCCTGGCCTACCTGGCCTCGCCGGCGTTGGTCGTGGCCTACGCCCTGGCCGGCACCGTGGACATCGATCTCACCTCCGACCCGATCGCCATCGATCCCGCCGCTGAACCGGTCCTGCTGGCAGACCTGTGGCCCGACGAGGCCGACATCGGTCGGGAGATCGAGAGAGCCACCGATCCCCGCCTCTTCGCGGTGCGCGCCGGCGAGATCTTCGACGGCGACGAGCGCTGGCACACCCTCGGAGGCCCATCGGTGCTGCCCGACTGGGACCCGGCCTCCACCTATATCGCCGAGCCCCCGTTCTGCGAGTCCGTGGCGGCCGAGCCCGCAGCACCCACCGACATCCGGGGTGCTCGCTGCCTGCTGCTGCTCGGTGACGCCATCACGACCGATCACATCTCACCAGCGGGTGCAATCGCTCCGGAGAGCCCGGCCGGGCGCTACCTCCGGAGCAAGGGGGTCGCGCCCGGGGACTTCAGCATCCTCGGGGCGCGGCGCGGCAACCACGAGGTGATGGTGCGCGCCACGTTCGCCAATCCTCGGCTGCGCAACCATCTCGCCGGTGGGCGCGAAGGGGGCTGGACGACCCATCAACCCAGCGGGGACGTGCTGACCATCTTCGACGCCGCCGAGCGCTATCGCCGGGAGTCGGCCCCGCTGGTGGTGCTGGCCGGCGCCGGCTACGGAGCGGGATCGTCACGCGACTGGGCGGCCAAGGGTGCCGCCCTGCTGGGCGTGAGAGCGGTCGTCGCCGAGAGCTTCGAGAGACTGCACCGCCTGAACCTCATCAGCATGGGAGTGCTGCCGTTGCGGTTCGCCGCCGGGTCGGGCTGGCCCGCCCATGGCCTCGACGGCACCGAGACGTACGACATCGGTGGCCTCGCGGAGGGCCTCGAGCCACACGGGACCGTCACCCTCGTGGCCACTTCGGCTGACGGCGCCCGCCGCCACCTCCCGCTCACCGTCCGCCTCGAGAGCGCCGCCGAGGTGACCTACTACCGGCACGGGGGCATCATCCCGTACGTTCTCCGGCGCCTCCTGCGCGACGAGGGAGTGAGCAGCTAGGCGAGGCGGCGCAGGCTGCGATCGACGCGTTGCAGGAAGGCTTGGCGGTCCTCGGCGCTGGAGCGGTCGGAACTGTAGAAGGCCAGCCAGCGCATCCGGCAGTTCGCAGGGCAGAGCGGGTACACGCTGCGCCGCAGGAAGTGCATGCCGGCCTCGCCCTGCACGGCGTTGACGAGCTTCGAGGAACCATGCGTGGAGACGACTGCGAGGTACTTCAGGTTTGCCAGGAGCTCCTGCGTCGCGGTGGCCGCGTCCGAAGTGCCCGGCTGGGGGACCGAGCCCCCGGCGACAACCTGCTCGAACCACCCGGCCAGCATGGCCGGCAGGCCGCTCCACCAGGTCGGGTAGACCAGCACGAGCGCGCCTGCGCTGCGCAGAGCCTCCTGGTGGGCCGCAACGAGGGAAGGGTCCGCTCCGGTCGGCGAGAACCCGTCGGCGTACAGGTCCAGCAGCCGGGGTTCGGCTCCCGCCGCGGCGAGGGTCTCGACGACCTGCGCACCTACCGCAGCGCCGAAGCTCTCCGGCACGGGGTGGCACAGCACGACCGGCGTGCTCACAGCTTTCCCAGGGTGCGGTCCAGCCGGGTGTCGAACCGTCGCCGAGTCGCCGCGGCACGATCGGGTCGCGATTCGTAGAGCGCGACGAAGCGCAGCCGGCAGCGCCGGTTCACGATCAGCCGCATGGTGCGCAGGAGGATGCGGCGCCCGCCGTCGCGGCTGCGTCGCACTTCGTGTCGAGATCGCTCGTGCACGGTGATCGCCACCAGGCGGCGCACCCCGGTGAGCCCCCGCCGGAGCTTGCCGTCGACGAGGTGGAAGCCCACACCCGGCACGAACGTGCGGTCCACGAACCCTTTCAGCCGCGGTGACAGCCCCGTCCAGCCCGCACGGTAAGCGAAGACCAGAGCCTCGGCCGCCCGCACGCGCGGCCCGAAATCGGCCACGTCCGGCTCCACCAGCGGTTGCCCGCTGTGGTAGGCCCGGCGCCCGGCCGTGGTCATCGCGGGGTTGAAGTCACCCTCGTGCAGGTCGATGACGTCGAGATCGTGGTTCGTCGCTGCGAGAGCCGACGTCACGGCCCGGCGCAGACCGCCATCGTCGACGGCGGGGTCGTCGGCCAGGACCAGCACCACGCGCACCACTCCATTCTGGCAGTCCACGGAGCGCCGGCCACCCGGAGCGAGTCGATCCTGCTGATCGTGTGCGCGGCGGGGGCCGTGATCGCTGCGGGCTACCCTCGGCGGGCGTGAGCGCCTCCTGCGTCCTGGCCGATGCCCTGCTGCCCGGCGGCCGTCGGGTGGACGTGACCGTCGTCGATGGCGTGGTGGCTTCGGTCGACGACGCAACGTCCGGCGATGGGAGGACTCCTGGGTCCGCGCCGCGTCGAGGGTCGACCGGCGGGGACGGCGACTCAGCCGGGCCGGCCGCGGAGCGCTCCGAGTTCCACGACCTCGGGGGGATGCTGCTGCTGGGCGGTCTCGCCGAGCCGCACGCCCATCTCGACAAGGCGCTGTCGGCCGAGACGGTCGTCAACGCCACCGGGGATCTGATCGGCGCCATCGAGGCCTGGCACGGCGCCCGCGGTGGCATCAGCGTCGAGAACATCATGGCGCGGGCACTCCGGGCCATCGAGATATCCGTCGAAGCGGGCTGCACGGCCATCCGCAGCCACGTCGACGTCGGGGCCGACATCGGCGCCCGCGGCATCGACGCCCTCCGCGAGGTGCGGCGCCTCTGCCGCCGCCTGGTCGATCTGCAACTCGTGGCGCTCGTCGGCGCGCCGCTGACCGGACCTGAGGGTGCCGGCAACCGGCGAGCCCTGGCGGCCGCCATCGAAGCGGGGGCCGACCTCGTCGGTGGGGCCCCCGCCCTCGACCCCCGACCGGCCGAGTGCGTCGCGGTGTGCCTCGACGCAGCCGCCGAAGCCGGTCTGGCAGTGGACCTGCACGTCGACGAGACGCTCGACCCGCAGGTGCGCACGCTCGCCGACCTCTCGCGGGGCGTTCTCGAGAGAGGATTCAAGCATCCGGTGACGGCGAGCCACTGCGTGAGCCTCGGCATGATGGCCGAGCCGGATCAGCGGGAGATCGCCGCCCTGGTGGCCGAGGCCGGTATCGGCGTGGTGACGCTGCCGCAGACCAACCTGTTCCTGCAGAGCCGCGACCGGCGCACGGCACCACCGCGCGGACTCACCGCCCTGGGAGCGCTGATGGAGGCGGGTGTGCGGGTGGCCGGCGGGGGTGACAACCTGCAGGATCCGTTCAATCTCATGGGCCGGGGCGACCCCTTCGAGACCGCCTCGCTCCTCGTGACCGCCGGCCACCGGCTTCCGCAGGCGGCCCTGGCGGCGGTCTCCGGCGAGGCCCGGGACGTGATGGGACTCCCGCCTGCGGCGGTCCGTCCCGGTGCGGTCGCCGACTTCGTGGCCGTGGACGCCTTCTCGGAGCGTGAGGCAATCGCCGCGGCTCCCGGGTCCCGCCGAACCTTCAAGGCAGGTCGCCTCGTGGCGCACACCGCCCGGAGCGTCATCGTCCCCGGAGCGCCCCGGGCATGACCACCTCCAGGCGCTGGGCGTGCTCGGAACTCGTGCCGGCTCCCACCTGTCGTTCCGGCGAAGGCCGGAATCCAGCGAGCAGTGGCTCTACCGACGCTACGGCTGGGTTGCTCAGGGAGGGCTAGACGGTGAGTGATCACCGAGGTATCCCCTGGGGGGTCTGGTTCGAGCCGACCCAGCCTGTGCGGAGGATCGTGGCTCTGGCGAAGCAGGCCGAGGAACTCGGCGCCGAGGTCTGCCTGGTGGCCGACGAGGGGACCGAGCGGGACGTCTACGTGGCGCTCACTGCGATCCTGGCTGCCAGTGAGGCTCTGGTCGTGGGACCGGCCATCACGAACCCGTTCTCCCGTCATCCCGTCACGACCGCGGCCGCTGTCGCGACGCTGGCCGAGATGGCCCCCGGGCGTGTCTGGCACGGTCTCGGCGTCGGCGGGAGCCGCGTCCTGGAGCCGCTGCAACTCGAGCCGGAGCGGCCCTACTCGGCTCTGGTCGACGCCTTCGTGGCCAACCGCCGCCTGCTGGGCGGCCGGCGGGCCGGGCCCGCGTCCCTGGACTGGTTCGGTGGGGATGTCCCCATGGCCGTCGCGGGCCGGGGACCGCGGGTACAGCGCTTCGCCGCCGCCGAGGCCGACTGGGTGATCTTCTCCGCCAAGGCGCTCGCAGATCTGCCCGAGACCGCCACGGCGATCCGCAGCGCCGGTGTAGCCCGGATCGCCTGGTCGGCGTACCTGGCCTACGACGACATCGAGCGCCGCCGCGCCCTGCGTCACTTCGCCTACATGGCCCTCGACGCACCCGCCGAGGTCCGCCGCCAGGTCGGCCTCGACGAACTCCGGGCGGCCAGAGTGCGCCGCGCCATGCTGGCGGGCCGCCTCGACGAGGCCGCCGAACACCTCCCCGAGTCGCTGCTGGACCTCTACGCGGTCACCGGCACGCCTGAGGAGTGCGCGGCCCGGATCGCGGCTCTGCGCGATTCGTTCGACCTGTTCGTTCTCCCGATGAACGACGAGGAGACCTGCGAGACACACATCGAAGCCTCCGCGGCCATCCTCGCCCACGCCGGCGAGCTGGTCGCGGCGTCACGCTGACCTGGGGCGGTCCGGGCGCCGGTCGACGACCCCGCCCAGCGGGTACTTCTACGCCCTCGTGGAGTGGCAGATCGGTGCCGACTCGTATCGCGTCGAGGGTCATCCCGACGGCTCTGAGGTCACGCTCTACATCGTCGATCCCACCGGGTCCCAGATCCTGCCCACTGACTGCGCCACCTGCATCGACTCGAAGAACGACTCGATCGGGACCGGCTCGACGGGCCAGCCCAATGGCGACAGCGCTCGTCCCGACACCAGCGCCGGCCGCTTGTGGTGCAGACCGGCCGCAGTGCCACCGTCGTCCTCAGCGCGTCCTCGTCCTGGAAGCGGCGGGGCTGCCGAACACCGTGGAGTTACCCGGTCAGCAGGGATCGTCGCTCGTGCACTCCGGATCGCGTGAGGTCGGCGCTGAAGGTCGCGTAAGATCGGTACTATATACCGCGTAACTTGTGCACTATTGGCCGTGTGAGAGCGGTACAATCCGGGTTGTGGACACCTATCTGCCACGGCTGGTGGACCCGTGGATCACCCGGGTACTCGCAGGTTTGCCGGCGGTGATGATCACTGGTGCACGGGCCACGGGCAAGACCACGACCGCGCTGCGCCATGCCGCCGAGGTGGTGCGTCTCGACGTTGGCCACGAGGCGACTCCGTTCCGGGCCGATCCCGACGCCGCCCTGCGCAACCGGCGCGAGCCCCTACTGCTCGACGAGTGGCAGGAGTGCGCCGCAGTGCTCGGAGCCGTCAAGCGTGCCGTCGACCACGAGCGTCGCCCCGGTCGTTTCATCCTCACCGGTTCGGTCCGCGCCGAGACCGATCCTCGTTCGTGGCCCGGAGTGGGGCGTGTCGTCTCGGTCGAGATGCACCCGCTGACCGTGCGGGAACAGGTCGGATACGGCGGTCCGTCCTTCCTGGAGCGCCTGTTGAGCGGGGAGATCCCAGGGCACGTGCCAGACGCCCCCGACCTCCGCGACTACGTGCGGATCGCGCTACGCGGCGGGTTCCCCGACGCGGCGACCGAGAGCGACGAGATGCTGCGCGGCGCCTGGCTCGCCGACTACGCGCGCAGGCTCGGCGAGGAGCGCCCGGGGCCTCCCAGCGGCGTGGACGGTCACCGGCTCGGGCTCTTCCTGAACGCCTACGCCCTGAACTCGGCGGGCATCGTGACCGACACCACGCTCTGCCAGACGGCCGGCATCAACCGCCGCACCGCCGACTCGTACGTGAGGCTTCTGACCAACCTCGGCGTGATCGCCCAGATGCCGGCGTGGAGCAGCAACCGTCTGAAGCGCCTCACACGTGGTCCCAAGCGCTTCATTTCCGACGCCGGGTTGTGGGGCGCGATCGTGGACGCCGACGAGGCTCTGGTCATGAACGACGGCAACCTCCTCGGACGGCTGATCGAGACGTTCGTGACGAGTCAACTCAGGGCCGAGACGAGCGCGTCCGCTCGCCCGCCGCGGCTCTATCACCTGCGGAATGGCGCCGGGCGCCACGAGGTCGACCTCATCATCGACCTCGGCCACCGCGGCCTCGTCGCCTTGGAGATCAAGGCCAAGGGGGCGGTCGATCCCGCCGACGCCCGGCACCTGGTCTGGCTGCGCGACCAACTGGGTGATCAGGTCATCGCCGCCGCCGTCCTCCACACCGGCCCTGCGCGCTACCGCCTAGCCGACGGCGTCGATGCGATCCCGATCTGCTCCCTCTGGATCGGTTGAGCGCCGTCAACCGTCGTGTGGCTGTGGTCCGGCGGCGCCCGCCGGCCTGATCGGTCAGGAGTCGGCTGGGGTCGGCGACGCCATGAGGTTGTCCACCCCTACGTAGTAGAACTCCCACGGTTCGGGATCCGGCCCCTGGTTCTCGACTCCGGCGGGGTAGCTCGGTATGAAGCCGTGCCTCTTGGCCTGGAGGAAGTTGTCGGCGGCCAACCAGGCGTACGCCTCGGAGAATCTGAACTCGTTGATCCCGTACCCGGGGGTCTCCAGATCGACCGCGTACCCGGTCTGGTGACGCGAGTAACCGGGTGGCGCAACCACCCGGAGTGCTCGCCGGATCCTCTCGCTCGTGAAGGGCTCCTTCAGGTGGCGGAACAGCAAGAACCTCTGGACGTCGAATCCACGGTAGGCCGACCTCAGAATGAGTTGATGGCCTGCCTGCCGGGCCGCCGCGCTGAGAGCCTCATAGGCGCGTGCCGCCTCCGGTTGCAGCAGCTTCTGCTCGACGCTCACCAACTCGTCCAGGGAGGCAACCACAGGCTGCAACCGGTATCCCCGGTCCCCGGCGATCTCCCGGATGCGCTCGTCGGTCTGCGTGTCGCCGGTCATGGCGGGTGCATCGGCGATGTCCACCAGATTGGGCAACGTCACCGAATCGAGCAGTTCCTTGAACTGCCGCCCGGAGAAATGCGGTATCTCCGCATCCGGTTGCGCGGCCGGACCCGACGTGTCCCCTCGGGGAGTGAGGTCATAGGGTGACGTTCCCTCGTGCCGCTCGCAGTCACCCTCGATGAGGTCGTGGAGTCGGCCGACCCGCCAGCCTCCTTCGGCTGGTCGCGGCGCGCCGTTCTCGTCGAGCAGATGTGGGTGGAACTCCCAGCCGAGGATCCGGTCGCCGGCGAAGTCGATCTGCAGGACGCCCGTCTCGCCGCTGATGCCCCGTCTCGGGTGCCACACGAAGTTGCCCAGCGAGTAGGCCACCAATCTTCCGTCGTCGAACTCGATCGCCTGCAGGACGTGCGGATGGTGGCCGATGACGGCGTCGGCGCCGGCGTCGAGCAGGTCATAGGCGAACGCCCGCTGCTCGGCGCTGGGACAGGTGGCCACCTCAACACCCCAATGAACGGCGACGATCACCACGTCGGCCTCGCCGGCGGCGGTACGCACGCTCTCGAGGACGCGTTCGGGTTCGGCGTCGGTGGCGATGCCCGGCGAGTCGGGGCCCGCGGGAAAACTCCAGGGCACGATCCTGGACACGCCGACGAACGCCACCGTCACGCCGCCGTCGACCTCCAGAAGACGGTGCCGGAACGCCTCGACGTCGTTGGCTCCCGCCCCGAGGGCGACCACGCCGGCGGCCTCCAACGAGGCGATCGTGTCGGTCAGCGCCACCGGGCCGTAGTCCTTGGCGTGGTTGTTCGCCAGATTGGCGACGTCGATCCCGGCGTCGCCGATCCGCTGGGCCGCCGACGACGGGGCGCGGAACGTGAACTTCTTGCCGGTCGGCGCGCCGCGGTCGCTGATCGCCATCTCCACGTTCACGACGGCGAGGTCGCCCGAGGCCAGGGACGGTTCGATGCCCTCGAACGGGTCGATCCCGGCCGGCTCGGTGCGGTCCATCAGCACGTCCCCGCCCGCGAGCAACGTCCACTCCGGCTGCGTCGGGGTGGCTGTTGCTCCGGCCGGCGTCAGGGACGAGCTGTTGAGCCAGCGTCCCGGCGCGGCGTCGGCGGGGATGAGCCGTCTCGTGGGCAGTTGCCGGGTTCCCCAGGTTCCTTCCTGCCATCGTTGGAGCGCGAGTTCGATGCTCCCGCCGTCGACCTTCCGCGCCGCGATGCGCACCTGCACGTCGGCGATCGGCAGGGGCGAGCTGGTGAGCCAGCGTCCGGGCGTGACATCGGCGGGGATGAAGCGTCTCGCGGGCAGCTGGCGGATTCCCCACGTTCCCTCGCGCCGCTGCTGGAGCGCGAACTCGAAGCTCCCGCCGTCGAGCATGCGCGCGGCGATGCGCACCTGCAGGCTCTCGTCCTGATCCGCCGCCGCAACCGCGGTGCTGAGAACGCCCGTCGCGACGATGGCGGCGGCGAGCACGCACCGAACCAGGCACCCGAACGCCCGGGGCCGACCCTCTGTGCCACGTCCGGCGGCAGTCGCCATGAGGTCATCCGACATTCGGATCGGGGCGGATCACTCAGCCGGCGGCGGACTCGGCGCGCAGGATTGCCGCCAGGACCCGGGGTGGGGTCATCGGAAGCTCACGGAGGCGGGCGCCGACGGCGTCGCGAACCGCGTTGGCGACGGCGGGGGCGATGGCGGGAATGACGGGCGTGCCCACGCCCTTGGCGCCGTGGGGGCCGCCGTCGGGGTCGGGGTCCTCGACGAGCACCACCTCGATTTCGGGCATGTCGTCGGCCATGAGCACCTTGTAACCCATGAAGTTGGGGTTGAGCGGGTTGCCCTCGTCGTGGCGGAGTTCCTCGAGGAGGGCGTAGCCGATGCCGTGGTGCAGACCGCCCTCCACCTGCCCGCGGCACCCCAGGGGGTTGATGACGCGGCCCACGTCCTGGGCGGCCACGTAGCGCAGTACCCGCACCTGGCCCGTGGCGTGATCCACCTCCACCTCGCAGAAGTGGGCGCCCACGACCGGCAGCGGGTCGTTGTCGGCGGGGGCGAAGTAGCCCTCGACGGCGATGGGGCCGGCGTCGGTGACTTGCTCGGGCTCCGGCCGGGCCCCTGCGGCGGTCGGACGCCGGTTGCCGGCGGCCGCGCCTGCCGCCGCGATGATGTCCGGGGTGGCGTCAGCCGGCTCGACCCCGAGACGCTCCCGGATCGCCTCTCGCAGGCGCTGCGCACCGTCGGCCACGGCCCGGCCCATCACGTAGGTCGTGCGGCTGGCCTCGGCACCCCAGAAGTCCAACGGAACCGCGGCGGTACCGAGATTGCGCACGCGGATGCGTTCGGGCGGCATGCCCAACTCGTCGGCCGCAACCAGCGTGAGGGTGGTGAGCGCCCCCTGGCCCTTGTCGATGACGCCGAGGCTGATCGACACCGTGCCGTCGCTCCGGAGTTCGACGGAGCATCGGGACACCTCGGGAACGGGCGTGAGACCTGTCAGGCCCGCGTGGTGCATTCCCATCGCCATGCCGCGCCCGCGGCTGCGCTCGAGTGGGTCGAGCCCGGGCCGCGGCTCCGATGGCTCGGGCGAGCCGGTCGTGGAGGTCGTGGCGCCGGGACCGGAGGTCGTGCCCGGCTGCGACGGCTCCGGTGCTGCCCGTGGGTCGATGAGCCCCGGCGCTTCGGGTGGGGTCGAGTGGTCTGCGTCCTCGACGCCACCCGACCACACCCATCCGGCGACCTCGCTGCCACGATCCAGGCAGGCCTCGGCGCCGAAGGATCGGATCGTCGTGCCGAAGCTGAGTTGATCGCCGACCCGGGTGACGTTCCGCCGCCGCAGCTCGACCGGGTCGATGGCGAGCGACCGGGCGACGTCGTCGAGTTGGGACTCCATGGCGAAGTGGATCTGCGCCGTGCCGACCGAGCGGTACGCGCCGCCGGGGACGTGGTTGGTGTAGACCGGCGTTGCCGAGAAGCGCAGGTGCTCGGTGCGGTAGAGCGACGCCCACTTGCCGACCATGCTGAGCGCCACCACGTAGCCCCAGCCGTAGGCCCCGGAATCCAGCAACACCTCCGCGGTGCGTGCTTGCAGGACCCCCTCGTCGTCGACCCCGGTGACGAGGTCGATCCGGGCGGGGTGACGCGTGACGGTTGCCGCCATCGACTCCTCGGGTGACAGCGCCAGCTTCACCGGCCGGCCGACCGTCCGGGAGCACACGGCGGCAAGCGGTTCGAGGGCGGCGATGAGGCTGTTCTTCAGCCCGAAGGAGGCGCCGAGAGCCTCCGGCGGGTGGATCCGCACCTGCTCGGCGTCGATCGCCAGAGCCTCCGCCAGCGAATCGCGGAAGTGGAACATCGAATCGAGGTGCGTCCACACGTCGAGATGATCGGCGGTCCAGTCGCAGATGCAGGCCAGTGGTTCGATCGTCTGAGCGCACTGGCGCTGGGTCGAGTAGCTGTCCCGGAAGACGTGCGCGCAGCCGGCGAGGGCGGCATCGACGTCGCCGCGGCTGATGTTGATCGGCGGTCCAGCGCGATTGCCGGGCGCTGCCGGATGCAACTGGACGGCACCGTCACGGGCCTCGGTGGCGGTGAGCACGGGGGGCAGTGGCCGGTAGTCCACCTCGACGGCCAGAACACCCTGCCGGGCCGCCGCTTCGGTCTCCGCCACGACGGCGGCCACGGCGTCGCCGGTGAACTGCGGTGTGCCGGTGAGGATGCGTTGCACCGGTGGCGAGTCGGCGAAGATGCGAACCGGCGGCAGATGGGCGACGTCGGCGGCCCTCAGCACTGCCAGCACGCCGGGTGTTGCCAGCGCCGCGGACGGGTCGATGTCCCGGGCGAGGGCGCGCGGATGCGACGAGCGCACGACGGCGGCGTGGGCCATGTTCGGGAGGGCCATGTCCGCCAGGTATTCCGCCGTGCCCGAGACCTTCCCCCAGCCGTCCACGCGCGGGACGGAGCGTCCGACGGCGGGCTGTGCCGTCACCGATCGCCTCCCGCCGCCAGGGCGGCGCGGACGATGGCGGCGAACCCGCTGCAGCGGCAGATGTTGCCTGTGAGGAACTCGCGCACCTGCGACTCGGTCGGATCCGGGTTCTCGGCAAGCAAGGCCCGTACCGAGAGCACGAACCCCGGCGTGCAGTAGCCGCACTGGACGGCTCCCGCGTCGAGGAACGCCTGCTGCACGCCGTCCGGTGCTCGGTCGCTGACCCCCTCGATGGTCGTGATCCGGCGCCCGTCGAGCGTGGCGGCCAGAAGGCAGCAGGAGTGGGCGGCGGCGCCGTCCACCAGCACCGTGCAGGCCCCGCAGTAGCCGATCCCGCAGCCGTACTTGGTACCCGGGAGGCCGAGACGATCCCGCAGAACGGCCAGGAGCGTGTCGTCGGGAGCGCAGGTCAACTCGTGGCGCCGACCGTTCACGACGAGCTCAACGGGAGTCATGGCTTCTCCACGGCATCCCGGACGGTGGCGGCGAGGAATCGGGGAAGCATGGCCCGGAGGTAGTCGAGCGGCAGTGACGAGTCGGGCAGCAGGCCTCCAGCGACATCGTCGATCCAGTTCACGTCCACCGCCACGCGAGCGGCCGTGGCGGTGGAAGTGCCCGCGAGCGCCTCCTCGAGTGATGCGATGCGGGTGGCGCGGCGCAGCGCACCGCCGACCACCAGCCGCGCCTCGAGGACCGTGCCGCCGCGGGAATGGAGGAGGACCGCCGCCGTGGCCGCGGCCAGATCCCCGGCGCGCAGCGTGAGTTTGCGATAGCCGTGCCGCCAGTTCTCGTCGAGGAACGGCACGCGGGCGGCGGTGGCCAACTCGTCGGCCTCGAGCGATGTGAGGAACGGAGCCACGACGAGGTCGTCGACGCCGATTCGCCGCGAACCACGGACCGACCGGACCTCCAGTTCGGCATCGAGGCAGAGGGCTGCGGGGATGAGGTCGCTACCGGGGTCGGCGTGGCACAGATTGCCCACCAGTGTCCCGAAGTTCCGCACGTGAGGCGATCCAACCTTGGCGGCGGCGGTGGCGAGGAGTGGACACCGGGCCGCCACCGCCGGATCCAATTCGATCCGGCGAGTGGTCGCCATGGCGCCGAACTCGGCGACATCGCTCCCGGCGGAGATGCTGTCCAAACCCCGGCAACGGTCCAGGCTGACCACGACGTCGGGTTCGGCGAACCCAAGGGTCAGCAGGGGAACCAGGGATTGTCCCCCGGCCAACACCCTCGCCTCGCCGGCGCCGGCGAGGATCGCGAGTGCTTCGTCAGGTGTGCGGGGGCGCTCCAGCGTGAGCGTGGCCGGCGGCAATGGGCAACGTCCTTGTCAGGATCTGTTCGTGGCCCCGTCCCGGGAAGCGACGAACTCACTCCACGGGATGCGGGGCAGGAAGTACGTTCCCTCGTCGACGGTGCGGAGGAACGACCGGAGGCCGAGCCGGCCGATGGCGCCGAGCCGCACGGGGTCTATGCGACCCCGCTCGTTCAGGATCGCCTCGTCGTAGACCGCCCAGACCACCTCGGCGACCACCAGGTGCACCTCACCGAACGGCACGTCCGGCGTGCCGAGGTCGACCACTTGGCGCACCTCGCACTCCAGGCGGGCCACGGCCTCGCCGATGGCCGGGGAGCCGACCTTCGTGGCCGGCACCGGTGTCCAGCCCGTCAACGCGAACTCGTCGGAGTCCGCCGGACCCTCGATGGCGACCACCTCGATCTGATCGCGGAAGACCTCCGTGGTGACGTTGATGACGAAGTCGCCGGAGGCCATGGCGTTCTGATAGGTGTGCTTCAGGCCACCGTCCTCGCGCAGGCCCATCGTTATGCCGACCAGCATCGGGTCGCCGGTGATCGGCAGGTAGTAGCTCATGGGGGCGATGTTGGCGATGCCTTCGGGGCTGCGGGTCGACACCATGGCGATCGGGCGGGGCACCACCAGTTGCGACAGCAGGAACTGGCAGTCCATGGGGCTGTTCTCGGCGGGATCGAAGGTGATCGATCGATCAGGATTCATGGAGCCTCCGGGTTGTTGCGAGAGAGGTCAATTCACGCCGCGGTAGAACGGCTTGGCCAGAGCGGTCGGTTTGCGCGCCCGTGCCGCGAAGGCGAGCAGTCCGGCGAAGGCGAGCAGATAGGGCAGCGAGTTCAGCAGCGCACCGGGCACGTTCTCGACACCGACTGCCGGCAGGGCCACGGCCAGAGCGTCGGCGAAGCCGAACAGCAGAGCGCCGGCAACGACGCCCCAGAGCCGCCAACCGCCGAACAGCACGGCGGCGATGGCGATGAACCCCTTGCCCGCGGTCATGTGCTGGGAGAAATCGCCGACCAGGCCGACGGCCAGGTAGGCGCCCGAGAGGCCCGACAGCAGGCCGCACACGTAGATGGCCTGCCGCCGCCGGGCCAACACCGGCACGCCGCTCACATCGGCGGCCGGCGGATTCTCCCCGACGGCGCGCAACTCGAGTCCCCACGAGGTCCGCGTCATCGCCCAGCGAATGATGAAGATCACCGGCACGATGATGTAGGTCAGCCAGACCTGGCCGAAGAACGCCTCCCCGATGATGGGGATGTCGGCGAGTCCGGGAATCCGGAACACGTGCAGACGCCCCGGGGTCATCTCCACCTGGACGTGCAGGAATGTCGTCAGTCCCACGGCCAGCGTTGTGAGGGCGATGCCGACGACGAACTGGTCGATGTCGAGCCGGTGGCTGAGTTGCGCCTGCATGGCGGAGATGACCAGCCCGGCGGCCATGCCGACGAGAATGCCGACGATCGGTGAGCCTGACAGCGACGACGCCAGGGCGGCTCCGTAGGCACCGCTCAGCATCATCCCCTCCAGCGAGATGTTGATCGTGCCGGCCCGCTCGGCCACGTACTCGCCGAGCGCCGCGAACAGCAGCAGGACGCCCAGGCGCACGGTGGGCTCGAGGATGGTCTCGATGTTGCCGATCATGTCGCGGTCTCCGCAACCGAGCGCAGCGCCATCCGTTGGGCGACTCGGCGGTCCCTGATCAACATGAGCGCGGCCGGCAGCAGCGCCGCGACCACGAACAGGATCTGGATCACGTCGGTGATGGTGCGCGAGATGTCCTGGGCGGCGAGGAAGCCGCCGCCGGTGCGCAGCACGGCGAAGAAGAAGGCCACCGGAAGGACGGCGGCCGGGTTCAGCCGGGCGACGAGGGCGACGAGCAGCCCGTGCCAGCCGAAGTCGTTGGCGATCTGGTCGCGGAGCCGGAAGGCGGTGCCGGACAGGACCATCCCCCCGGCGAGCCCTGCGGCGGCGCCGGAGAAGACCAGCGCCCCGCCCCCCACCAGGCCCGGCCGCACGCCGGCGCGCCGGGCCGTGCGGGCACTGAGGCCGAGCATCCGCAATCGCAGGCCCCATACGCTGCGGGCCAGCAGGACGGCGATGATTCCCGTCAGCACCACGGCGACGAGCACACCCACGTGGATCTTGTTGCCGAAGATCTCCACGTTCGGCAGGCGAACCGCCTCGGCGATCCTCTCACTCTGCGAGGCGAGCCGCGTGTTCGACTCGGTGGTGTCCAGCAGGAGGTAGTCGCGGCTCACCAGGAAGAGGATGGCGTACGGCGCCACGAAGGTCAGCAGCAGCGTGCTGATGAGCACGTCCACTTTGCGCCTCGCCTCCGCTACGGCGGCGATGCCCGCCCAGAAACCCCCGGCGGCGGCGGCGGCGATGAGCGACAGCGCCATGATCAGCGCCGCGGGGCCGGGCACCAGCAGCGACACCACCGCGGCTCCCAGGGCGCCCATCGCCAGCTGACCTTCCTGGCCGATGTTGTAGGAGCCCGCCCGGAACGCCACGACGACGCCGAGACCCACGAGCGCCAGCGGCACCATCTCGATCAGCGAGCGCCCCCAGGCTCCGGGGCTGCGCAGGCTTCCGTCCAGCAGGGCTTCGAGCACGGCGGTGGGGGAGCCGCCGACGAGGGCAACCAGAACACCGCTGATGACCGCCGCCAGCGCCAGGAACAGCAAGAAGAACGCGGCCTGGACGCCCAAGCGCACCGAGCGACGCTCGACGCGGCCGACGAGCCCGCTGCCGGGCAACTCTGCGCCGACGGTCCCGGTGGCGGCGCTGCTCGTCGTTGCCTCGGACGGGCGCTCGCCGGTCATGCGGCGTGCCCGCCCATCATGAGACCGAGCTGTTCCAGGTCGAGCCGACCCCGCGGCATGCTCCCCGTGAGCCGGCCCCGGAAAATGACCGTGACGCGGTCTGCCAGGTCGAGGATCTCTTCCAACTCGGTGGAGATGAGCAGCACGGCCACGCCCTCGTCGGCGGCGGCGCGCAGCTGCTCGCTCATGTATTCGATGGCCCCGACGTCCAGCCCGCGCGTCGGCTGCGACGCGACCAGGACCTTCGGGGAGTGGGAAAGCTCACGTGCCAGCACCACCTTCTGCTGGTTGCCCCCCGACAGGAGGCGCAGGGGGATGTTCGGCGACGGCGTGGCGATCTCGAAGCGGTCTATGAGATCGCGGGCGAGTTCCTCGATGGAGGACCTGTTGAGCATCCCCCAGCGAGACACCCTTGCCGTGTTGGTGAGGATCAGGTTCTCGGCGACGGTGAGGTCGAGCACGCAGCCCGAGGCGTGGCGGTCCTCGGGGATGACGGCGACCCCGGCGCGTCCCATGGCTCCCGGCACGCCGGTGGGAACCGCCTCGCCGGCAACCCTCACCTCCCCGCTGTCGAGATCGAGCAGGCTGGAGAGGAGTTCGGTGAGGGCGACCTGGCCGTTCCCCTCGATCCCGGCCACAGCGAGGATCTCCCCCGCGCGGAGTTCGAGGTCCAACTCGTCGAGGAGCGGCCGGCCGTCGGGTCCGGCTGCGGTTGCGCCGCGGACCTCCAGAACGACGTGGCCGGCGGCGGTCTCGCCGGCCGCGCCGCCGGCGTCGTCAGCGGTCAGTTCGCCGAGGATGCCGAGTGCGGAGGCCTCGGTGCGCAGTGACACCTCGCGGCCGACCATTGCCTGCGCCAGCGTCGGGGCGTCGGCGGCAGGTGTCGGCATCTCCCGCACCACCCGGCCGTCGCGCATGATCGCCACGCGGTCGGTGGCGTGCAGGATCTCGTCGAGCTTGTGGCTGATGAGGACGACCGCCCGCTGCCGGTCGGCGACCATCCGGCGAAGCACCTCGAACAGCCGCCGCGACTCCGCCAGGGTCAGCACCGAGGTCGGCTCGTCCAGGATGATCACGGACGGATCCCGCCGCAGGCACTTGATGATCTCCAATCGCTGCCGCTGCGAGGCGTTGAGGTCGCCCACCCGGGCGTCCGGATCGATGACCAGGTCGTAGGCGGCGCTCAACTCCGCAACCTCGGCCCGCAGCCTGCGAGGGTCCAGCGGCCCTCCGGCGCCGAGGTGCACGTTCTCCCACACCGTGAGGGCGTCGATGACGCTGAAGTGCTGATGCACCATGGCGATGCCGAGGGAGGCGGCGTGCGTGGGGTCGCGGATGGTCTGCGCCTCGCCGCCGACCCGTACCTCGCCGGCGTCGGGGGGCACGAGGCCCAGCACGATCTTCATGAGCGTCGACTTGCCCGCCCCGTTCTGGCCGAGCAGGCCGACGATCTCCCCCGGCGCAACGGCGAGGTCGACCCGGTCACATGCCGTGACCGGGCCGAATCGCTTGCTGATGGACTTCAGTTCGAGGATCGGACCGCCGGTCATGTCCCCTCAGAGGGCGCTTGGCAGCCTCCGGGCCCTGTGCCCTAGCCGGACAGGTCGATGAGTTCCTCCGGAACCAGCTCACGGGAGCCGATCCGCGCGATGACGTCGTCGAGGGTGGCCTGCTCCTCGTCTGTCGGGTTGCAGAGGATCGCGCCCGGTTCCGGGTCGATACCCACGTAGAACCTGCGGATCGTGCCCTCGCGGTAGGTCCCCGCCGCAAAGTCCCGCAGGTTCGCCACGAGGTAGTCGCCCGGGGGGAACAGCGATGCGCCGGCGAAGGGCGAGCCCGGGAAGCAGGTGTTGGCCGAGGCCGAGATGGCCGCCCCACCGTTCTCGGCGACGAATCCGCCGGTGGGGAACATGGCCCCGCCCAGGAAGGTGTGGATCACGGCGATGTCCTGGTCGAGCATGGCTCGGGCCGCCTCGATGCCCAGGGCGGCGTCGTTGAAGCTGCCCGTGTAGGTGACGACCAGTTCGTAGTCGGGGTTGACCGACTTGAGGCCCGCCTCCATGGACTTGTTGGCGACGACCACGAAGGCGAGTTCGGGACCGCCGATGAAGCCGGCCTTGGTGCCGCCGGTCCGCTCGAGGAGCTGGGCCGCGGCGACGCCGAGCACCCAATGAATCTCGAAGTAGTTGTCACTGGACTGGCCGTAGCAGGGGTGTTCGCTCGTGAGGGTGCCGTTGAGGTACATGGCGATGTGTTCGAACTCGTCCGAGCAGGCGATGGCGTCGAGGCCGTCCTGCAACTCGGTGGCGCCCACGGCGAGGAAGTCCACGTTCTGGCGGGCCAGGTCGGCAATCGCCGACTCGGCATCGGCGGGGTTGATGAAGTCCGACACGATCACCGTCCAGCCCGCCTCCGCGGCAAAGGAGCGGGCGCCGTCCACGAAGCTCTGGTAGAAGCCGCCGTCGTTGGTGTCGCCGGGGCTGGCGATGCCGATTATCACCTCGCCGTCGCCGTTGATGTCGGGCTGGCCGGGGACGAGCGTCCCGACTACGTCCTCCTCGGAGGCGTCTTCCATCGGCTCCTCGCCGGCGGCTGCGGCCGCCTCCCCCGCGGCCTCGGCCGCGGCGCGGGCATCGTCAGCCTCGGCCTGGGCGGCGGCGGCCTCGGTCCGCGCCTCGTCGGCTGCGGCCTGAGCCTCCTGCAGGGCGGCCTCAGCCGCGGCGACTGCGTCCTGGTTGCCCTCGGCTGTGGCTTGAGCCAGGTCGGCTGCGGCCTGTGCGGCCTCGGCCGCGGCGAGCGCCGATGCGGCTGCGGCTGCGGCCGCCTCGGCGTCGGCGAGTGCCTCGCCGGCTGCGGCCTCGGCGGTCTGGGCCTGCGACATCGCCTGAGCGGCGGTGTCTGCACTGGTGCTGTCCCCACCGCAGGCGGCGGCCACGAGGGCCACAGCGAGCGCCACGCCGACGAGTTTGCTGAATCGACTGATCCGGATCACGTCTTCCTCCCTGTTGGGTTTGCACACCTCGGGGGTCCCGTCGATCCGGCACTTTCTCCTGCGAACCGTCGCCTATCGCTGTCGCAGCCACCCGTCGGCACCCTCGACGCCCCAGAGGTCCGCAGGGACTCTAGTTGATGCCGCGACGCGACCGCCTACGGCTCAGTCGGTGGGAATGGCGTCGTAAGCGGCGAAGTCCGGGTCGACCACCGTGTGAATCCCCAGTCCGATCACCACGCGATTCACGTAGTTGAGATGGGCGCAATGGGCGTTGGCGTCGACGATCGCCAGATCGTCGAAACCTGCCGCACGCAATGCCTCGACGTCTTCCTCGCGGACCTCGCCGGGTCGCGTCGTGAGGTCGATCGTGTACCGCACCAGCGCGGCGTCCGGCGCCGGCAGGGCGTCCGACGCACCTGCGGGATCGGTCGCCAGCCGGGCGATCTCGTCCTCGCTGAAACCGTCGGCACGGAGCTTGACCGTCACCTGGCTCATGCAGTGGACGGTGCCGTTCAGTGCCGACGTCACGAATCCGATGAGGTTCCGCTGCCGGGAGGACAGAGACGACGGGCAGCGCTCGGTGGCGGCGTACAGCTCCAGACGCGCGCCCACCAGTCGCGGGTAGAGCGACCCGGCCAGGGTCATCTCGGTCACCTCGCCGAGCGTCTCGCGCTGGCGGTCGTAGTGGCGGCGCAACTCGTCGCCGGCCTCCTCGTAGGGCACGGTCCGGATCCACATGCCGCCATGTTCGCACAGGGCGGCGGCGCGGTCGGTCCCAGGCGGATACCGTCGGTTCGGCCGCGGCGCTCGGACGGCAGATGGAGGAGTCCCATGGCCCCGTTCGCTTTCGTGGACACGCACGTCCACTTCTACGATCTGCAACTGCCCGATCTTCACTATTCGTGGATGCAGCCGGGGGTGAGCCATCCGGTCTTCGGGGCTCTGGAGCCGATCCAGGCGCAGCGTTTCTGGGCCGACGACTACATCGCCGAGACCCGCTTCGCCAACGTGATCAAGTCGATCCACGTCAACGCCGCGGTCCGCACGGACGATCCCGTCACCGAGACGAGGTGGCTGCAGGCGTTCGCCGATCGCGTCGGCCATCCGCACGGCATCGTGGCCGAGGTCAACCTCCTGGAGCCGGACGCCGAAGCGGTCATCGAGCGCCACCTGGGGTACCCGAACATGCGCGGCGTGCGCGACCTCGGGGTGGAGACGGAGGGCTACCTGTGCCATCCGGCCTGGCGGCGCGGCTTCGCGCTGCTCGAGCGCTACGAGCTCGTGGCCTGCGTCGGCGCCACCTTCGAGGACTTCGGCACCGTCCGTGCTCTGGCCGAGCGGTCCCCCGGACTGATGATCTCCCTCGACCATTGCGGGTTCCCGCGGGAACGCACGACGGAGTACTTCCAGCAGTGGCGGGAAGCACTGCTGGACTTGGCAGGCGCCCCGAACGTCGTCGTCAAGATCTCCGGTCTGGGCATGGGCGACACGCGCTGGACCACCGAATCGATCCGCCCGTGGGTGCTGTCCTGCATCGAGGCGTTCGGTGTCGAGCGGAGCTTCTTCGGGACCAACTGGCCTGTGGACAGGCTCTTCTCGAGCTACCCGGATGTGCTGAACGCGTACGCCGAGATCATCGCCGGTTTCCCGCCCGGCGAGCAGGAGGCCATGTTCAGCCGCAACGCGGAGCGCGTCTTCCGGATCTGACCTGTCGGCGCCCGCTCCGAGCCCTCCCGGGCACAATGCGCGTCCGGTCGGGTCTCGCCGTGCCGTCGTGTGAGCACCTCCGGCCGGACGGGCACCACCGCTATCGAACAACTAGTGTGCCCGTCGTCACTGGGCGATGGCGGGCCTTCGCGCGCGGCGGATGATGTCGACCGCGGAGTCCCCGTCCTCGTTCGTCACCGCAAGTCATCGCACCGACCAAGGGGGAGAGAGATGACGACAAGGAAGTACTGGACGCGACTCCTGGCCATCGGGGTCGTTCTCTCGTTGATCCTCGCGGCGTGTGCCGCCGAGGACGACGGGGAGACCGACGCCGCGCGGGCCGAGGCAGCCGCTGCCGCTGCCGCTGCCGCCTCCGCTGAGGCCGCTGCTGCTGCCGCCGAGGCCGAAGCCGAGCAGGCGAGGGCCGAGGCCGAGTTGGCCGCAGCCCGCGCCGCGGAGGACGAGGCTGCCGTCGCTGCCGCTGAGGCCGCGCTGGCCGAAGCCGAGGGTAGGGCTGCCGCCGCGGCTGAGGCCGCCGACGCCGCAGCTGCTGCCGCCTCCGCTGAGGCCGCTGCTGCTGCGGCTGAAGCTGAGGAGGCGAGGGCCGAGGCCGAGTTGGCCGCAGCCCGCGCCGCCGAGGATGAAGCGGCCGTGGCTGCCGCGGAAGCCGCTCTGGCAGAGGCCCAGGCAGCTGCCGATGCGGCCCAGGACGCGGCTGAGGCGGCTGCGGCCCAGGTCGAGGCCGCGCAGGCCGAGGTCCAGGCCGCGCAGGCTGAGGCGGCTGCGGCGCTGGCCGCTGCCGAAGAGGCCGCGGCTGCTGCCGGGATCGACCTCAACAACGTGATCATCAGCACGCCCAGCCTCGTGGCGCAGGCCGACTACGCCCGGGCGCCGTACGTCGCCCCGGCCCACGCCGCGGGCCTGCTGGCCTTCGGTGGCTACCTGTATCGCTATGACCCGCAGGGCGACTACGTCCCGGACCTGGCGACGGACTTCCCGGAGTTCTCCGAGGACGGCCTGACGATGACCGTGACTCTGCGCGAGGGGCTCGTCTACTCCGACGGCACGCCGGTCGTGGCCCAGGACGCCGTTGTCACGCTGCAGCGCGCCAGGGACGAGGGACCGTTCGGTGCGCAGATGGCTTCGTTCGCGTCCGCCGAGGCCGTTGACGATCGCACGATCGTCTACACCCTGAACGAGCCGTTCAGCTGCCTCAACAACCAGATCGTCTGCAGCGAGAACATGCCCCTGCACCCGCACGAGCAGGTTCTGGCCGATCCGGAGGGCTACTTCGCCAAGCCGGTGAGCGCCACGCAGTACGTGGTTTCGGACTGGGTGCCCGGTTCCCCGACGATGGTGCTCGAGGCCAACCCCACCTACTGGGCCGGCGAGGCCGTCATCAAGAAGCTCACGCTGGCGTCGGCCACCGATCCGATCTCGCGGCTGCTGCAGGTGACGACCGGGGCCGCGGCCATGGGCTTCGACATCCCGGCGTCGGTACGCGCCGACCTGCCGGACGACGTCATCCAGATCGTCCACCCGATCGGCGGCACGTTCTGGTTCGTGATCCGCAGTGACGTCGAGGGACCCTTGGGCGATGTGCGGGTGCGCAAGGCCCTGTGCCTGGCCATGGACCGCAACGCCATCAACGAGAGGGCGTTCCTCGGTACCGCCGAGCCGGGCGGCTCGATCCTCTCGAGGTACCGCAGCGAGTGGGAGTACGAGGACATCGTTCCTCTGGAGCGTGACGTCGACGGTGCCAAGGCTCTACTGGCCGAGGCCGGCTATCCCGACGGATTCTCGACGCCGCTGCAGACGATGGGTGCCCGCCCGGGCTGGACGGACGCCGCGACGATCCTGGCCGAGAACTGGGCCGACATCGGCGTCACCGCCGAGGTGCAGCCTCTGGAGGACGCCATCATCATCGACAACATCATCAACCGGGCCTACGACGCCATGTGGATCGGGAGCGGTGGTCCCAACTTCTCGACGCTGCGGACCCTGTTCTACCCGGACAACTTCTGGTCCAACTCGGTCGCATTCGCCGATGACTCGGTGACGGCCGCGTTCGACGAGTTGGCCGTGGCCATGCCCAGGGGTGATATGGATGCGTCGCAGCGCTTGCAGTCCGAGGTGCAGCGTCTCGCACTCGACATCGGGGCGAACTACTGCCCCCAGGGTGAGCGCGCCGTCCTCGTCGGCAGCCGCCTGTCGACCGACATCCTGGCGATGATCCCGGCTTCCCAGAACTTCTGGGTGGCAACCGAGAACTAGCCGGCCAAGCCGGCGGGCCCGTGAGGCGCCCGTAACCGGAATACCAGGGTGACCCGACCGCGCCGGACGGCTCGGTCGGGTCACCCGCCGGTCCCTTGCCGGCTTCCAGGCAGCGGATGGTGTGTTCGCTTGCCGAACCTCGGCGGTTGAGAACGTCCTGAACCCTCTGGGAGGCTCGTGACGAACGAAGTGACGAGTTCGATGCCGGCAACCGATGCCGTCGCCGCGGAGGCCTCCAAGCGCGACCGCGTGCTGGCGCTCATCGGGCGTCGATTGGTGCGGGCGATCCTCGTGGCCTGGGGAGTCTCGCTGCTGGCGTTCGCCATCGTGCGGATCGTCCCGGGTGATCCCGTGGCGACGCTGCTCGGGGAGGAGGCCACGCCCGATCGCGTCGAGGTGCTGCGGGAGCGGCTCCACCTGGACGGGTCGGTCGTCTCGCAGTACGGCAGCTGGATGGGCGACGTGCTCAGGGGCGACCTGGGCAACTCGCTCCAGTCCACGAGACCGGTACTGGACACCATCGGTGATCGGTTGCCGATCAGCCTCTGGCTCGTCGGGTTGGGCATGGTGTTTGCGCTGATCCTGGCGATACCGCTGGGTGTGCTGGGAGGCCTGACACGCTCGAATTGGTACAAGCAAGGTTTCGGTCTCGGTTCGGCGGCGCTGATCGCCACACCGCCTTTCGTGACCGGCGTGCTCCTGCTGCTGGTCTTCGGTGTGAGGCTCCAGTGGCTACCCGTCGCGGGCTACGTCGATACGTTCCCGCAGAACCTGGAGTACCTGCTGCTGCCTGCAATCGCCATCGGCGTCCCGGTGGGAATGATCTTCGCCATCGTCCTGCAGGAATCCATCCGCGAGACCAACGCGGAGGAGTTCGTCGAGACGGGGCTGGTCTGGGGACTCGCCAAGCCCCAGTTCATCTGGCGCTACCTGATACGGCCCTCCATCGCGCCGGTGATCGGCCTGATGGGGTACATCGTGGGTGCGAATCTGGCTGCAGCGGTGGTCGTGGAGACCGTGTTCAACCTGGAGGGGATCGGCACCTACCTGGTGCGGGCGGTGCTGGCGCGTGACTATCCCGTGGTACAGGGCACGCTGTTCACGTTCGGCTTCATCGTGGTCGTCGTGCACTTCCTGAGTGACACGGTGTCCGCGCTGATCGATCCTCGCGCCCGGACGCTGTCGTGACCTCGCTGGGTGACGCCGGGACGCGGTCCGCCGGATCGGCGGCAGCGAGCGGCCTGCGCGGGCGACTCGTCGCAGGCTGGCGAGCCATGCCGCCGAGCATGCGCTTCGGCATCGCCATCATGCTCCTGATGATCATCCTGTCGATCGTCGTCCCGGCGTTCAGCCCTTACGACACGCGCCGGGGCGGCCCCGACGCAAACCTGCCCCCCAGCGCCGAGTACTGGTTCGGGACCGATCACCTGGGGCGGGACGTGTTCGCACGCACCTTCGAGGCGGCGCGCATCGACATCATCCTGGCCGCGGCGGCGGTCTCGGTGCCGCTGCTGGTCGGTACGATCGTGGGCTCGATCATCGGCATCACCCGCAGCAGGCTGGTGCAGAACGCCGGGGACCTGGCCATCGAGGTCATCAACTCGTTCCCCACGCTGATCATCGTGATCGCGCTCGTGGCGGCGTTCGGGCGGGGCACCAGGGGCATCCTGCTGGGTCTGTTCATCACGGCGTGGGCGCGCTACGCCAAGGTGGCGCGCGCCCGGGCTCTGATCATCCGCGACATGGACTACCTGGAGGCCGGCCGGTGCCTGGGGTACAGCCGCGCCCGCATCCTGGGCCGTCACGTGGCGCCCAACGTGTTCCCACTCACGCTCGCCTACGCCGTCAGCGACTTCGTGGTCGTGATCCTGGCGGTCGCGGGTCTTTCGTTCCTGGGAGCCGGCGTCCAGCCCCCGACCCCTGAATGGGGTGCCATGCTGAACGACGCGCGCCTGCACATCTTCCGCGCCTGGTGGCCGGTGCTGTTCCCGGGAATCATGCTCTCGATCACCGCCCTCGGCGTCTCGCTGATCGCCCAGGGGATCGGCCGGCGCGCCTCGGAGAACCTCGTCGGATGAGGATCGCGTCATGCTGACCGTCGACGAACTCTCCATCGGGCTGGTCGGGCGGCGGGGCGAGACCATCCCCGTGGTCGACAAGGCCTGGCTCCGCATCGGCGAGGGCGAGACCCTGGGCCTGGTGGGGGAGTCCGGATCGGGCAAGTCGATGCTCTGCCGGTCGCTCGTGGGAACGCTCCACCGTCACTCGGCCACGGTGACGGGCGGTTCGATCCTCTTCGAGGGGACCGAACTCACCGGAGCCTCCGAGGCGGTGTGGCGGGGCATCCGCGGGCACCGGATCGCGTACGTGCCCCAGAGCTCCCTGGCGGGCATCAACCCGGTGCTCACGGTCGGCACGCAGCTCATGGCGCTCGTGCGGGCGGCCCGCAGCGACACCGGCGAGGACGTCTCGCCGCGCGCTCGCGTGCGCGAGCTCCTCGAACTGGTGGAGATCCCCCGCATCGATTCGGTGATGCACGAGCGCCCGCACCAGCTCTCGGGCGGGATGCGCCAGCGGGTGGTCATCGCCGGCGCGCTGGCCCGCAATCCCTCCCTGCTCATCGCTGATGAGCCCACGACGGCGCTGGACGTTCGCGTGCAGGCCCGCATCCTGGACCTGCTGCGCCGGCTCCGGGAGCAACTGGGAATGTCGCTGCTGCTGGTGTCCCACGACCTCGCGGTCGTGGAGGAGGTGTGCGACTCCATCGTGGTGCTCTATGCGGGCGCAGTGATGGAGTCGGGATCGCAGGATCTGGTGCGGGAGCAATCCCGGCATCCCTACACGGCGGGACTCGTGGCGGCCGCACACATGGAGCTGGCGGGCGGTTACGAGCCGATCCCCGGTGAGGCGCCCAGCGTCGGCGCCTGGCCGTCGGCCTGCCGCTTCCACCCACGCTGCGGCCTCACGCTGCGCCTCGGCGACGGTGTCCCGCACAGCCGCTGCTGCGAGGGTGCGCAGCCGCAGCCCGTCGAGCACGACGGGCGTCTCACGGCCTGCCTGTTCGCCTCGTCCATGGCCGCCGAGGGGGCGCCGACGGTCGGGGCGCAGGCCGCCGCGGGAGAGACGACGTGACCGGCGACGGCGCGGGACTCGCGGGCCACGACATCCGCGTGACCTTCGGGCGGGGCCACAACGCCTTCAACGCCGTGGAGGGTGCCAACATCGACGTGCAGGAGCGCGAGGTCGTCGGACTCGTCGGCGAGAGCGGGAGCGGCAAGACCACGCTCGGCAAGGTGCTGGCGCTGCTGCATCGGCCGACCCTCGGGGAGGTCAGCTATCGCGGCGAACCTCTCGAGATGCCCCGCGGCGGTGCCCGCAGCGAGGTGCGCGGGCAGGTGCAGATGATCTTCCAGGACCCGTACTCCAGCCTGAACCCCAAGCAGCGGGCGATTCACGCCGTGGCCGAGGTGTTCCAGGTCTGGCAGGGCGTGTCACGCTCGACGGCCCGCGACTCGGCGATGGCCCTGTTGCGCGAGGTGGGGATCAGCGAGGAGCAGGCGCGGCTGTTCCCGCCGAGCCTCTCGGGCGGGCAGCGCCAGCGGGTGAGCGTGGCCCGTGCCCTGGCGGTCGAGCCCCGCATCCTGATCGCGGACGAGCCCACGTCGTCCATCGACCAGTCGGCGCAGGCGCAGCTGCTGGTGCTGCTCGGGCGGCTCCAGGAGGAGCGGGGGCTGGGGATCCTGCTGATCACGCACGATCTGCGCCTGGTCCGCAGCTTCGCCGACCGGATGTACGTGATGCGCCGCGGCGAATTGGTCGAGAGCGGTCCCACGGACGATCTCTTCTCGCATCCCGAGCATCCCTACACGCAGGATCTGATCGAAGCGGTGCCCGGCGGGATGTTCGGTTGAGCCCCGGAGGCCCGGCGAACCCCTGCCCGCCGCGGATGCCGGACGGTCGGTGGGATGGGCTACTTCCAGAGGCGGATTGTGAAGCGGTGCTCTTCTGCTAGGAGGTCCGGCTCGGTGCCGTTGTGGGCGCGCATCCCCGGGATGATCTTGTTGCGGACCCCCATGCCGCGGGCGTCGACGTACCCGTAGTCGCGCATGACGTTCACCAACGTCTGATTGCGGGCGTAACGCAAGCCGGCTCTCATCCCTTCGACGGTCACGGTGTTGGGCAGCCCGCCGGGGCTCTGGACTTCCAGGCGATCCGAGTAGATGGCCACCATGATGTCGGTGCCGGCGATGCTGTAGTCGCGGTGAATGAGTGCGTTGACGACGGCCTCGCGGATCACGCTCTCGGGATATTCCCAGCGGTCGATCCGCCGGGCGCCCTCGAGCCGCGATGTCGGCGTCGTGTTGCGCCGGATGAAGTCCCATAGCTGCTCAACCAACCCGGGTTCGGTGAGCGAGCCGTCGGCGGCTCGAAGCGGGAGCATCGGACCCCGAAGGTCCTCGTCGGCGCGGGTGGCGTAGTCGGGCTCGGTTCCGGGGTAGCAGATAGCGCGGATTCCCGACTGGGGGACGAACCGTTTCGGGTTCCTGCCGAACAGCAGCAATCCTTCGATGGTCGCCACGGATTGGCCGGCGGACTGTGTCATGAGATCGACGTTGGTCATAAGGGTCCGAAGCTCTTCTTCGTCGCCGTCCTGAGGATCGATATCGTGGCCGACAGCGGATAGGTAGTCACGCAGCCGGCGGCCGTCGAAGGCGCTCAGGTCGGCCCCCGGCACCGGCTTGAGGCCATACTGCAGCCGGCCCGATGCCTGGTACATCCTCTCGAGTTCCTCTCTGCTGGCCTCTCGGGAGGTGTTCCCGACTCGGATGTAGTAGGTCCGCCGATTGTTGTGCACACACGCGTAGGGCTTGTCGGGTCCTCCGGTGACGCCGACGGCCAATACGTCCCGGCCGGGCTTGACGTTTCTCGCCCATGTGAGGAGAGGAACGATCCGTGGCTCGATCTTGGTGCGGCCGACTTCGATCACCCACTCGGTGAGATTTTCCCGGGACGTGCCGGTGACGCTCCCGTCATCGTCCACGCCGATCAGAACGGTGCCGCCGTGGAGGTTGAGGAAGGCCACGAGCGCCTTGGCCAGCGCGTGGTTCTGCAGGCCATCGCGCTTGAACTCCAGCCGGGAGTCCTCGCCGCCACGGATCAGCTCCAGCAACTCGGTCGTCTGCACGGCTCTCTCGCAGGCCGAGACCCCTCACTGCGCGCTGGACGGCCTGAAGAATCCTGGCGCACCTCTGACCGGTAGAGCCTACGCCCCAGCGGCCCGTCGTCGGGAACCGTCGCCAGGTCGTCGGCGTGAGTGAGGCAGCAGCCAGCCTTCCGTCGGGTCTACCCTTGGGGCTGTGCGCAACTACCGCTGGAGCAGGTCCCAAGTCGTGCTGTCGTGCCCGAATACCTGCGGTGTGGATTTCGGCTGGAACGAACCGGTGGACTCCCGAGTGGTTCCGGCCACGGCGGTATGACGGTGGAACAGCACACGGCCCCGGCGTCGTCGAACCTGAAGTGGTGCTGGGATCCGGTAGATGCCAACCGGCCGAGCGTCAGCGGCGACCTGGCCAAGGTGTTCCGCAACGAGTCGGTCAAGGCGCCGGGGGTCTTCGGCCACGACAAGCCGGCGGACGCCGCCGCCCTGCTGGCCCGAGAGGCGATCCAGAACGCGTGGGACGCGGCCCTTGAAGCGCGCGAGCCGCTTCCGCCCGAAGTCATACTCCCGTTCGTAATCCGATTCCGCTTTGTGACGGCCACTGGGGACCGCCGGGACGGACTGGTCAGCGCGTTGGGGCTGAGAGATCTCGCCGCCCGGGTGGCGGAGGTGGATGACCGGCCCGGTCTGGGCCTCGACACTCAGGACTGCCTCTCCACCATTGAGGAGGGTGGCGGACTCCGCCTCTTGGAGATCGCCGAGTCGGCCGGCGGCGGGATGCACGGTCCTTGGGAGGGCAAGCAATCCAAGCTTTGGCTGGCGCTGTGCAGCAGTGGCTACACCAACAAGCCGATCGGGGGCGGGGGCTCCTACGGCTACGGCAAAGCAGGGCTCATCAGAGCTTCGGCGATTCGGCAGGTGGTGGCGTACACCTGCCACAAGGAGCGCCCCGAAGATCCAGGCGTTACCAGGCGACTGCTCGGGATGACCTACTGGGGTGATCATTCCGTTGATGGCTGCGACTTCACGGGGTTGGCGCACTTCGGGCGCAGCGACGATGCCAGGAGGATTCTTCCCTGGGAGAACGACGACGCGGACAGGGTTGCCATGGAGTTGGGTCTGGCGCGGCGTGCTCCGGAGGTGCCCGAGCAACTCGGGACCACGATGCTCGTGACCGATCCGACAGTGGTCGCGGGCGATCTGAACCGGGCGGTCGAGCGCTACTGGTGGCCGGCCCTCATGGAGGCCGACCTTCAGTTCCACGTGGAGGTCGAAGACGACGGTTGTGACGCGGGGGGGGGCGTCTCTGCCCGCGGCCGATGGAGGATCCGGTCCTGCGGTCGTTCAGGCAAGCCTACGAGGTCGCCACCATGCCCCAGGATGCGACGCGCCCCGATGTGAGGCGCCACCGGCTCCAGGGCAGCGGACGCTTCGACTCACCGGGCGTGCTGGGTCTGGTGTCGGAGTTCCCGGGGTGGTCATATCCCGAACTCGGAGAGCCGGACGCGGATTCCGACGACCTCGATCTGGCGCACGCAAGCCTCGTGGCGCTCGTGCGCAAACCCCGGATGGTGGTGGAGTATCTGGTCACGCGGCAGCTGCCGCCACATGTCCGCGGCGTGTTCGTGGCCGACGACTCTGTGGACGAGGCGCTTCGGCAGACCGAACCCAAACTGCACGACGCGTGGCGCACGAGCCCCTCCGGCGACGTATCCGAGGAGCACGCGGACCTCGCCAAGGTGATTCTGGGCCGGGTCAGGGCCCATGCCAACAACTTCAGCCGAGAACTGAAGCCGAAGCCCAAGCCCGCCCACAGCGTTCGCCTGCCGGAGTTCGACCGCATCATGCGGGCGCTGCTGAGCGGCTCGGGCAGCGGCAAGAAACCGCCTCCGCCGCGGCCGCGACCGTTCAAGATCGCGCCGGGCGGGCGACTTGAACGGGCTGCCGGCGGACTGATCCGGCTGACCGGCACGGCTTCGGTGGAGTTCAGCGATCACCACGAACCCGGCATCGCCGACGGGGACGAGATTGAGGTCACCTTGCGTTACAGGTTCGTTGAGGACGACCGCTCCGGCGAGCGGGTTGAGATGGCGGTGAACGCGCCTCGGGGATTCGCTGAGGCCGGAAACGACACCTTCAGAGGGAGGTTGAAGGCGGGCGAGGTGGCTCGCTTCGAGTACTTGAGCGACGAGTACTCGCAGGACTGGACCGGCACGCTGCTGGTGAACGCCGAATTGCGTCAAGGCTCCGACTCGCCCAGCACCCCATGAGCAGCGAGCAACGGACGTTCCGTCCATTTGACGTCGACCAGCGGCTCGAGCGGGCACTGGAGGGCACTGAACTGAGATTCGGCGATCTCACCTGTGAGGCGGGGAAGTCCGTCACAGTAGACGACGGAACGTTCGCGCTGAGAACAGTCTCTCTCAGTTGGGCCGCGGCGGACGGATTCAGCTCGTTCAAGGGCGACCTGATCGCCGGTGCCGAGGAGATGGGAATAGACCGCCGGCAGGTCGACTTGGTCGTGACCGCCCGAAGCGGCGGTCTGAAGCTACATGAACTCGTGTTCAGGCAGAGCTTTGCGGATCTCGGAGACTTGAATCGCTCGGTCGTTATCGAGGGTTCTCCGGAGGTCTCTCGGCGGGCCGTGTTCCTGGCTGAGACCCACGGGGCTGTCATCGACGCGTACGTAGTCCTGACGGACGATCTCGAACCCTCGCCGCACCGAAGCGGTATGCGGCCGAGGCGAGCTGGAACGTGGCTGGCCCGGGCCTCCTTCCGCATCCGCACCTCCGCTGAGTCAGAACTGTTCCGGCCACATCCGCTTGACGCCGAGAACCGTCAGCGGTTGAGTCTCCGCCCCGAGACGCTCACCTTCGTTGAGTTTGACAGAGACGATCTGCTCGAGAACATCGACGAGGGTGTTGTCCTGACCTACTGGGTCGACGAGGAGCTGCTGAGTACGCTGGACGCCCAAAGGGCGTCGCCGCAGGCGCAGTATCTGCAACGCCGCATTGCGGTTGATCTGATCGGCACCGTTGCAAATGCCTTCTCGCGCGCCGTTGGCGATGAAGGTGGCCACGACAGGCGTCGAAGCTATGAAGAGCTGCGGGGCTCCATAGTCGGTCAATTGATCCGATATCTGGCGAGTGCCACCGGGACCGACCGCGACCGAGTGCTCAACTTCTGTCGGGAGCACCCCGAGAAGGCCGTGGCTTTGGCCGAGGACGCTGTGGGACTTCGAAGCGCGGCGCTGAAGTCGCTGGTGCCGCGGTGATGAGATACCCGTTGCTTGACGAGTCCGCAACATTGCGCATCGCGCGGGCTCGGATCCGGGCGCGCGCTGCGTCCGACAGCTCCGCTCGCGGCCGCGACGACCTCGAGCGGGATCTACAGGCCGACCTGCGTAGGCGTGGCGAGGGCACCGAGTTCGACCCGCGTGCGCTGGAGTCCGCTCGAAGCGACATCGAACGGCTGATCCAACCCGCGAACCCCGATGTGGACGGCCTCGATCAAGACCAGATTGAAGGCCGGGCGGCCATCCTGCTCTACAGAGCGCTGGCAGAGTCCTCCGTGACGGTCCCGGTGCTGGACGCCCCGGGCTTCTGGCGGTACGTGGCGCTGGCTCACCTATGGAACTTCGCTGCTTGGCGCGAGCCAAAGGCGTTCTCTCTGACCGCGGGAGAGGAGGCGGAGGGTCTCAGCCCTGAGAAGTTCAAGGTCTACGTGGACGGGAAGAGATTCGCCGAGTGCGTGCCTGCGCGCATGTGGTTGCGCGTCAACATGCTCGGCGACCGCGACGAGCACCTCGCCTCGGCGGTCCGCGAGGGCACGGACTTCTGGCGGAGCCACATTCTGCGGGTGAAGTTGGGAGAGCACCCGGCGATTGTTCGGGCCATGGTCCGACGTCAAGCCGACGAGGCGACGCGGCTCGCCACATCGCCGCTTCGGAGCCTCGTCAAGGAGTTGACTCGCACGTTCAACAACCTGGTGCCGTCGGGGCTGGACGACGAGGCGGCCGACCGACTGGTTGCCGAAGTCTGGGAAAAATGGTCACGGTGAACTCGCCGACCGAGTTGCGGGGGACGGCTCGCGTGGAGGTCGACGGGGACCGCCTCGAGCGTCGCGTGCCGGTCCAGGACAAGTCGCTCCGGTCGCATATTCCCCGCGAATGCATGGGCGAAGCGGAGTGGGAGGCGGCACAGCGCGACCCGGCCGGGGCGTGGTGGCTGGC
>CAZTZI010000045.1:0-3805 GCA_964618115.1 uncultured Acidimicrobiales bacterium | reverse complement strand
TGCGTGCGCCCTCGACGCCGACGGCGCCATCACATGCTGGGGCGACCTCAGCTATTGGGACCCTGACAGCGACGAGCGGGTGGCGGCCGACCCGCCCGCCGGGCGCGGCCACACCGCCATCGCAACCGGCGGCCGCCATTCGTGCGCCCTCGACGCCGACGGCGCCATCACATGCTGGGGCGCCTTCGTCCATTGGTTGGGCGTCCTAGCGCTCGTGGCGGCCGACCCGCCCGCCGGGCGCGGCTACACCGCCATCACAGCCGGCGCCGGCCATTCGTGCGCGCTGGACGCCGACGGCGCCGTCACATGCTGGGGCGCCCCCCTCACATATTGGGACCCTGACAGCGGAGAGCGGGTGGCGGCCGACCCGCCCGCGGGGCGCGGCTACACCGCCATCGCGGTCGGCTACGAGCATGCGTGCGCGCTCGACGCCGCCGGCGCCGTCACATGCTGGGGCGCCCCCCTCATATATTGGGACCCTGACAGCGGAGAGCGGGTGGCGGCCGACCCGCCCGCGGGGCGCGGCCACACCGCCATCGCGGCCGGCACCGACCATGCGTGCGCCCTCGACGCCGACGGCGCCATCGCATGCTGGGGCGACCTCGTCTATGAGGACTATGACAGCGGAGAGTGGGTGGCGGTCACCCCGCCCGCGGGGCGCGGCCACACCGCCGTCGCAGCCGGCGTCGACCATTCGTGCGCCCTCGACGCCGACGGCGCCATCGCATGCTGGGGCGATGAGCGGTTCGCCGACCCGCCCGCGGGGCGCGGCTACACCGCCATCGCAGCCGGAGACGACGCCACCTGCGCCATCCGAGCCGACGGCGGGCTCAGGTGCTTCTAGGTCCGGTGAACCTTGGGGGGGCTGACCGGGTGCCTGCCCGGCTCGTCGCCGCGCCCGGGGGGCCTGCACGTCCCCGACCCGCGCCGGGGAGGGTCTCGCTGCGGCGGCCCCGGGTAGGCGCCCGCCCGACGGGGTTCCGGCCGGTTCCTTCGCCGCCGCAGGGCGCCTCGTGGAGGGACCCGCCGGCGGCGACATCGGCGAGGTCCAGCCCGACGACGCGGTCGTACGCCTCGATCGCCCCAGACGCCGGATCCTCCAAGACGCCGGCGGGCCCGCGGCGCCGTGTCCGAGACCGCCCCACCCAACAGGCGCCCGCCGCCCGAACCGCATCCACCACGCCAGAATCCAACGCGCGCACGATCTCCGCGACCTCCACACGGTCGCCGAGTCGCCAGCACCCGACATCAAAGCCGGGACAACCCCGCGACCCGTGGATAGTCAATCCCCGCGACCTCCTAGGCCGAGAGCCGGAAGCCGGACCGGTGAGCACGGGCCATAATGCAGGCCATGCGATTCGGATTCTGGCTCGACACCTCCAATTCCTTCGAACACATGCAGCACGTCTGCGGGGTCGCCGAGGCGGCCGGCTGGGACGGCATCTGGGCTCCCGACCACTTCATGCCGCCGCCCGAGGGGTACCCCATGAAGACCGGATATCCCGACGGCCAGCCCGAACTGGCCGACGTGAACGAGTCCTGGGTGCTGCTCGCCGCCCTGGCCGCCACCGTGCCCCGGGTCCGCCTGGGGCATCTGGTGTCGGGCAACACTTACCGCCACCCCGCGGTCACGGCCAAGATGGCCGCCACCATCGACGGAATATCGGGCGGGCGCTTCGTGCTGGGCCTCGGCGCCGCCTGGCAGGAGAACGAGCACCGCCGCTACGGCATTCGCTACGGCACCGTGGGCGAGCGGTCGGACCGTTTCGAAGAGGCATGCGAGATCATCAAGAGCATGATCACCAACAAGCGGACCGACTTCACCGGCCGCTACTACCAACTCGACGGTGCGCCGCTGGCGCCCAAGCCGGTCGGACGCCTCCCGCTCATGATCGGCGGCGCCGGCGAGCGGCGCACGATCCCCACCACGGCCCGCTTCGCCGACGAGTGGAACACATGGGGCGACCCCGCGAAGCTCGTCGAGAAGATGGCGGTGCTCGACCGGGCCTGCGAATCCATCGGCCGGGATCCGGCAGAGATCGAACGTTCAGCCGCCCTGCTGGTGGACGTGCGCGACACGCCGGCCACCGCCGGCGAGCGCGCTGCCGGGCTCGCCAAGCCGCACCCCCACCTGATCGGAACCGCCGAGCAGATCACCGAGGACTTCGCCGCCTACCAGACCGCAGGCGTCCACGAGATCATCATCCCCGACTTCAACATGACCGCCGCTGAGACCCCGGACCTCCTGCAGCGCATCGCCGCCGAGATCATCCCCGCCTTCCGCTGACCGTCCGGGTGGCAGCAGAGTGCCGCGGGCCGGGACGGTGGCGGTAGTAGCTTGCCCAGCGGTGGTGTGAACCGCCGCCGGAGGCACCGCTCACCCGTCCTGAATCCGACCCCGCATGCTGTTCCCCACCTTCACGTTCGCCCTCTTCTTCGTGGTGGTGCTGACGGTGGGGTGGCTCATGCCGGGGCGCCGCGCCTGGTGGAAGCTGTTCATGCTCGCCGCCAGCTACTTCTTCTACGGCTACTGGGACGTCCGGTTCGTGGGGCTCATCGTGGCGTCGACGGCACTGAACCAGACCGCGGCCACGTGGCTGGCACGCCTGCGGCGCCCCGGCGCCCGGCGGGCGGTCGTGAGCGTGGCCGTCGGCGCGAACCTCGCCTCGCTGGGGTTCTTCAAGTACGCGGGGTTCTTCGTGGACAGCGCCGAGAGCGCTCTGGAGGGCCTGGGCCTGGCCGCCGACCTGCCGCTTCTGAACATCATCCTGCCGGTGGGCATCTCGTTCTTCACGTTCCAGGCCATCAGCTATGTGCTCGACGTGTACCGGGCCACCAGCGAGCCGGCGAAGCCGCTGGACTTCGCCGTCTACCTGGCATTCTTCCCCCAGCTCGTGGCCGGCCCGATCGTCCGGGCCCACGAACTCATCCCCCAGCTCAACCAGCCGCGGGCCCTGCGCCACACCGACTTCACGAGGGCGGTGACCCTCATCGCCGCCGGCTTGTTCAAGAAGATGGTGGTGGCGACCTATCTCGCCGAGGCGCTCGTGGACGACGTGTTCGCCTTCCCGGACCGATTCAGTTCCCTGGAAGTGCTGCTCGGTGTGTACGGCTACGCCGTACAGATCTACGCGGATTTCAGCGGGTACACCGACATCGCCATCGGGGTGGCGCTCCTGCTGGGCATCCGCCTGCCGGACAACTTCGATCAGCCCTACCGGGCCGCGTCGATCCAGGAGTTCTGGCGCCGCTGGCACATGTCGCTGTCGCGCTGGCTGCGGGACTACCTGTACATCCCCCTCGGCGGCAATCGGGGCGGCGAGGTGCGCCGCGACCGCAACCTCCTCGTGACGATGCTGCTCGGTGGCCTCTGGCACGGGGCCGCCTGGACGTTCGTGCTGTGGGGAATCCTCCACGGCCTCGGCCTGCTCGTCGAGCGTCGCCTGGGGCTGCAGGTGCCCGGCATCGTCGCCCGACTGGTCACGTTCCACTTCGTCTGCTTCGGCTGGATCCTGTTCCGCGCCGAGTCGCTGAGCGCCGCCGGCGACGTCCTGGGGCGGCTCTTCAGCGGGGCGACGACGGGATCCGGCCAGTTGTCCTGGGTGCCGGTTGGGCTGATCGGAGCGATGCTCGCCTCCCACTTCTGGCCCCGAACCGCCGGCGAGGCAGGCATCAGGGCCGCCAGCCATCTCCCCGTGGCGGTGACCGCCCTGGCGTTCGCCTTCTGGCTGGTGGTTCTCGAGCAATTCGGACCGGAGGGCGTGGCGCCCTTCATCTACTTCCAGTTCTGATCCATGGCCCGCCG
>CAZTZI010000044.1:0-9831 GCA_964618115.1 uncultured Acidimicrobiales bacterium | reverse complement strand
GTCGGGCACGACGGGAACCAAGACGGTGACCATCCCCACCGGAGGCAGCGCTTCCTACACCGTCGCCACCGTCGACGACTCAGCCGACGAGGCCGACGGCTCCGTGACAGTCACCGTCAACGCCGGCAGCGGCTACACCGTCGGCACCGCCGCCGGGACGGTCACCGTCAACGACAACGACAACCCCCCCGAACCCAACAAGGCGGCGCCGGAGTCAACGACAGTCACGGCGAATCCCGACGGCACTGTGGAAGTCGGCTGGCCGTCGTTAGCGTTCGCCGGCGCCACGACCACTGGCTACACGATCTGGGCGATGAGCTTCAGCGACCGCTCGAGACGCTCCTGGGATGCCGACGGAGACCAGAACTGGCTGACGATCAGCGACCTGTCGGCGGGCACTCGCTACATGCTCTGGATCGACGCTCGTATCTCTTTGAGCGGCTGGTCGCAGACCCTCCTGCGCCGCTTGCCCGGGTACATCCAAGTCGCCGTAGCCGGCTGAGCGGCCAAGATCGACACCGCTGGCCCATCTGCCTGTCACGGTCCTCGGCCGTGGCTCCCCAATTTGCACCAGGCATGAGACAGTGCTTGGGAATTCGATCCGGGCGCGCGGTGATCCTCAACGCACGAGCAGGGCGGCGAAGTCATCGGTGCCGAGAGCCGGCGGAGTCCCGTTGATTGCCGCGCAGATGGCGTTGATCCGGCCGGTGTCGATGATGCCGGTGGCGCTGACGGTCAACTTGGCGATGAGGTCGTCGTCGCTCAGCGGATTCGCGGTGGATCCGCTGAACGCCTCGGTTGCGGTGTGCTCGGTGGTGCCGTCGGCGAAGGTCACCTCGAGCGATGCGCTCTCCATGCGCCTGCCTTCGGTGGCCACGAACGACACCTTGTCGCGCAGCGCCAGCACCGGCGGGTCCGAACGTGCCTCGGCACCCAGTTCCTCGACCGTGAAGCGTCCGCGGCACCACGCGGCGGCGGCGCAGTAGCTCCCGTCGAAGCGCGCCTGCTGGTCGTCGGCGGGAACAGCGAACCGTTCCCGGCGGCTGCGGTTCACCTCAACGACGAGCGGGGCGACCGCGAAGGTCATGGAGGCGACCTGCGAACGCTTCTCCGGCGGCGTGCGCCCCCGTAGATCCAGCGTGCAGTCCAGGGGAGCCTGGCTGATCGTCTCGGCGGGGTAGCGCTTGAAGGCGATGGGGCCGCAGATCCGCCAGTCGCGGCCGAGGGATCCCAAGGCACCTTCGATCCTCTCCGGATCGCGCTCGGCGACAGTCTCCAGCAGGCCGTGCTCGCCGTCGATCGCCGTCGGCGGGGCACCGAAGCCCCGCCTTGCCAGGTCGGCGGCGACGAACCCGCTGCGGGCGGCGTCGCCGATGCGGTAGGGATGGACGTCGGTTCCCAGAGCCTCCAGCGGACCGGCGCAGCCGAGCGCGGCGAGGCCCAGCGCGTTGGCCGTGCGCTCGGCGTCCAGGCCCAGGATCGCCGAGCAGCCCGCGGCGGCTCCGACAGCGCCGGCGGCAACCGCCGGGTTGAATCCCCGCTCGTAGTGCGCGGGCATCAGCATCGTCGCCACCGCCAACTCGACTTCGATGCCGAGGGCCAGCGCCGTGAGCGCGTCCGCCAGTGATGCGCCGGACAGTTCGGCCGTCGCCTGCACGGCGGGCCACACCGGCGCCGTGGGGTGCACGAACGCCTCGATGTGGGTCTCGTTGAAGTCCAGCACCTCGAGCATCGCCCCGTTCACGAGGGCGGCCCGGTCGCCGCTGGTCCGGTCGCCGTGCCAGAGCAGGCGGGCCGCGCCGGCGGCGGCACCGTCGATCGCCCAGTCCCGCAGCCGCTCGATGGCGGGGTGATCGTGGCCGGCCAGCGAAGCGGCAGCCGCGTTCAGCAGCAGCCGGCGGGCCTGCTGCTCCACGGCATCGGGCAGCCGGCCGCCCCGATGGGCGGTTACGAACCGGGCGAGCCGCTCGGTCACCGATGGCCTTGGATCCCGGTCACCGGCGGCCCCCCGCGGCGTAGTCGAAGTGAGCCTCCCAGCCTCCTCCGGCGGAGTATCCCCTCGAGGTGCGGCCTCCGGCAGCGAGGGCGGTACGGGCGGCCCGTTCACCGGCGGCGGCTGTCTCCCCAGCACATCGTCCAATGGTACGGTCGCCGCACCGCCTCAGGAGGTTGCGAGGAGAGGCGGGCGCCCAGTAGCCGGCTCGCAGCCCTGTTCACCGCGGAGAGCGGGGCCGCTGCGGGCGGACGGTCGGGAGGACGTGTGGCGCGGAACGAGTGCGATTTCCTCTGCATCGGGGGCGGGCTCGGCGGGCTCGCCGCCGCCCTGCGCGCCGCCGACGCCGGATTCGAGGTGCTCGTCGTCGAGAAGTCGCCGTTGATCGGAGGGGTCGCCGCCTACAGCGGGGGCGTCGTCTGGGTCGGCGAAAACCACCTGCAACGCCAGGCCGGTCTCGACGACAGCGCCGCGGATACCTACGACTACCTGCGATGGGTTGCCCGCGACAGCGTGTCATTCGACGATGACCTGCTCACAACGTTCATCCGGCGGTCGCCGGAGGCGGTGGAGTACTTCGCCCGCCTCGGTGTGGCGTTCGCCAGCACCGGACTGGGCGACCAGTACCACCCGGCGGCGCCCGGCGCCAAGGCCGCCGGGCGCATCCTGGAGGTCACCGCGCCCGGCGGCGCGCTGGGCCCGTGGCGGGATCGTTTCCGCAGCTCGCCGCACTTCCGTCTGCTCGGCCTCACTCACGACGAGGTCCGGCGCGCAGGCGGCGACCTGGTTGCCGGCGACGTGCTGGCCGACCTGCACCGGCAGCGCCAGGAGGCCGACCTCCTCACATGGGGACCGGGTCTGTCCGCAGGGTTCGCCGAGGCCGCGCTCGTCCGGCGGGGCGTGCCGATCCTGCTCGAGGCTCGATGCGTCGAACTGATCCAACGCGATGGCCGCGTCGGCGGCGCCGTCGTCGAGACCGAGGGCACCCGTGTGGACGTACGCGCCCGCCGAGGTGTGCTGATCGCAACCGGCAGTTACGGCAATGCCCCGTTCGCGGCGGAACTGGAGGGATTGCCGGAGATCTTCGAGGCCTCCCCGCCGGTGCTCGACGGCGACGCCCTCACTCTGGCGGAAGCCGTGGGGGCCATCCGGGCGCAAGCTGGGCAGGCGTTCACGATCTTCGGATTCGAGAGCCCGACCGAATTCCATCCCGGCACGAAACTCCCGTTGCACCGCGAACTCTCCCGGGCACTCGGGTTGCCGCATTCCATAGTGGTGAACTCGGCGGGCAGGCGCTTCGGCGACGAGAGCTTCTACGGGTTCCTCCTGCGGGCAGTCAAGCAGCGCGACGAAGTCACGGGCCGCTTCCCCAACTACCCGTGCTATCTCATCGGCGACAACCGTTACCGCTCCCGCTACCGCCTCGGCGACGGGGAGGAATGGCCCGCCGACCTCGCGCAGGCGTCAAGCCTCGCCGATCTCGCCGGCGCGCTCGGCATCGACCCCGGCGACCTCGTCGAGCAGGTCGCCGCCTTCAACGACGCCGCCGAGGAGGGGAACGACCCGACCTTCGGCCGCGGCACGCTCCCCTACAGCCGGCTCCGGGCGGGCGACCCGAACCAGTCGCCCAACCCGAACCTGGGCTCGCTCACCGAGCCGCCGTTCTGGGGCCTGCCGCTCAAACTGCTGGGCACGGGCATCTACTCCACGGGCCTCCTGATCAACACCGCCGCGCAGGTGCTGACCGAGGATCGTCGCCCCATCGGCGGCCTCTACGCCACGGGCAACGCCGTCGCCTACACCGAACAGCCCGCCTACGTGGGCGGCCTCGCAAACGCCCGGGCCATCACCTACGCCTACCTCGCCGCCGGCCACGCCGCCTCACAACTCTGAAGGCGGTGAGCGCTCTGGAACCACTCAACCTCATCCAGCGCCAGCAGTCAGGGTTGTATTGATCTATTTCATATAGTATCATGATCCCGATGCAGCAGAGCGACGCTCCTGGGATCCGGAACAGCGCTGAGTGGCGGAGCCGCCGCACGTTCGTCGTCGTCGCCGGACCGCTGGACTGACTCCGGTAGCGTTGTTCTAGGCTGGCGGCATGGACGCAGCGATCCTTGGGGCGATCCTCGGACTCCTCACCCTCGTGCTCATATGGATGGGCCACGATCTCATCGCTGTGCGCGACCAGTTGGCCGGGGTACGCGAGCGCTTGGCTCGCATCGAGGGCCACCTCGGTCTTCGCGAGGACACGTCCGCCGACTCCTGAGCCGGCACCGGACCTCGAGACGGGTGAGGGAGTCGGCGACTCAGTCCGAGGGCTGCAGTGACCGCCAGATGCGTTCGGGGGAGAGCGGGGTGGCGAGCGTCTCACCGCCGATCCCGGCTCCGGCTAGGGCGTCGAGGACGGCGTTGACGGCGCACGGGTAGGCAGCGTTGGTGCCGCCCTCGCCCATGCCCTTCATGCCGCCGGGCGTGTAGGGCGACGGCGTCTCCATGTGCTCCACGGTGAAGCCGGGCAGCACGTCGGGCGTGGGCACGAGGTAGTCGGCGAGCGTCGTGGTGCGGGGCTGACCGTCGGCGTCGTAGACGATCTCCTCGGTGAGCGCCGCCCCGATGCCCTGGGCAGCGCCGCCGTGCACCTGCCCCTGCACGATCACGGGGTTCACGACGGTGCCACAGTCGAGGACCACCACGTAGTCGGTGATCTCCACGCTGCCGAGTTCCGGGTCGACCGCCACGGCGCAGGCGTGGGCGGCGAAGGAGAACGTGGGGCTGGGCGGGTCGTAGACGTACGAGGCGGTGAGGCCCGGCGCCTGGCCCTCGGGCAGCCGGAACCCCCGGTGAGCCGCCGCGGCAACCTCGGCCAGCGGCACGGAGGCGGCGGTGCCGGCCACGGTGACCTGCCCGCCGGCGAGGGTCAGGTCGGCGGGGTTGGCCTCCAGCATGTCGGCCGCGATGGCGCGGATCCGCCCCGCCAGCTCGCGCCCGGCGACGACCGCCGAGCCGCCGCCCAGGGGCAGCGAGCGCGAGGCGGCGGTGCCGAAGGCGGAATAGGGGGTGATGTCGGTGTCGCTGTGGATCACCTCCACATCGGCGACGTCGACGCCCAGCTCGTCGGCCAGCAGCTGCGCCAGGGTGGTCTCGAGCCCTTGGCCGTGCGGCGACACGCCCGTGTAGAGGCGCACGCTGGCGTCGGGCTCCATGCGCACCACGGCGCTCTCGTACCCGCCGACCCGCAGGCCCAGCAACTCGCCTAGGTTGCTCGGCCCCACGCCGGCCAGCTGCACGTGCGAGGCGTACCCGACCCCGCGCAGACGGCGGTCGACCGGCGGCGGGGCGGCGGCCGTGCGCTCCTCGATCAACTCGCGTGCGCGGCGCAGCGGGGCGCCGTAGTCGCCGTTGTCGTAGGTGACGTGCGTACGCGTGGTGTAGGGCTGGTGCTCGGGACGGATCATGTTCTGCTGACGCACCTCCGCCGGATGGCGGTCCAGTGCCCTGGCCACCAGTTCCACGGCCCTCTCGCCGATGAGGGCGGCCTGGGTCTGGCCGAATCCCCGGTAGGCGCCGGCGGACATGGTGTTCGTGGCCACGAGGCGTCCGGTGCCCTGAACGGCGTCCCAGGTGTACGGCCCCGGCGCCATGCCGAGCGCCACGAACAGCGGCCCCCCGGAGAAGACACTGCACTGCGCCCCGGCGTTGCGCACGGCGTCGACCCGCAGGCCGCGCAGCGTGCCGTCGTCGTCGAAGGCGACCTCGACGTCGCAGATCTCGCCGCGCCCGTGCGTCGTCGCCAGCAGCGACTCGGTCCGGGTCTCGGTCCACAGCACCGGACGTCCCGATTCCAGCGCGGCGATGATCGCCATCAGCTCGTCCTCGTAGAGATGGTCCTTGAGACCGAACCCGCCGCCGATGTCGGGGGCGATGACCCGGACGCGATGCTGCGACATGCCGAGCACCGCGCAGACGGCGTCGCGCACGGCGTGCGGCGCCTGCGTCGAGATGTGGACCACCAGCTTCCCGGTGGGCTCGGTGTACGCCAGCACGCCGCGCCCTTCCATGGGCGCTCCGCTGAGGCGCCCGATCACCAACCGGGTGTGCAGTCGCCGGTCGGCCGCCGCGAAGACCGCCTCGACGTGCTCGTCGCTGTCGCCGGCCGCGCAGGCGCCCAAGAGGTTCCCCTCCACGTCGTCCCACAGGCGGGGCGCTCCTGCAGCAAGGGCCTCCAGCGGATCGGTGACCGCCGGCAGTTCATCGATCACCGGCAGGACCGCCTCGGCGGCATCGACGGCGGCAGCCGCGCTCGGCGCCACGACCACGCCGACGGGCTGGCCGGCGTAGCGCACCTTGCCGTCGAGCAGCGGCGTGGAGGTCTGGTACTGGGCAGCGAGCTGCCACAGGACCGGCAGGCGGCCCATCGCCCGGCGGCGCAGGTCCTCAGGGCCGACCAGCCGGGCATCATCGGGGAGTCCGTCGACCTCCAGGCCCTCCAGAATCCCGTGCGCCACCGGGCTGCGGATCACGGCGGCATGGAGCACACCCGGCAGCGTGCCCGCCAGATCAGCTACGTAGCGGGCCGCGCCCCGCAGCATCGTCTCATCGTTGACCCGCGGCACGCTCCGGCCCACGAAGCGGGCGCTCATCGATCCGCCTCCGATGGATGGGCGTCCCGGCCAGCCAGGCGAGCGGCGGCAGCGAACCGGGAAGCCGCGAGGACGGCGACGCACGGGTGGTGTCTCGTCCGGCCCGGCACCCCCTTCACGAATCCGGTCGAGGTCTTCATGCCCCGTCGAGGGTAGCCCCGGGGCGTGGGTCTCAATCCGCCGGTTCGATCCGCCCGGCGAAGCGGAACGCCACGGCCGAAACCACCAGCAGGACACCGAGGACGAACCAGGCCCACTCGTAGGAGCCGACGCTGTCCACGAACGCACCGAACGCCACCGGCGACACGAGGGCGCCCAGGTAGTAGCCCGTCATGGTGGCGGCGGTGGCACGGGCCACAGCGGGTCCGGCCCGGTCCACCACCGCGGCGTGCATCGTGCCGATGCCGGCGAACTGCAGGACGATCCCCGCACCGACGCCGACCATGGCCGGCCCCAGCCCCACGACTTTGCCGGCAGCCAGCAGCAGGCATGCGACGCCCGTGCCCGCCACCAGCACCACCAGCAGTCGCGCCCGCCGATGCGGCCCGAGCCGGTCCGCGCCGACACCGGTGCCGATCATGGCCGCGGCGCCGATCGCCGAGGACGCTCCGACGAGGATCCCCGCCCACTCGGGCGCGAGACCCAGGGACTCCTCGGCGTACGGCACCGTCCAGGAGAGCAGCGGCTGGGCGCCGGCGATCAGGCAGAACGCCCCGACCGGGAACCAGAAGAAGCCCCGCGGCAGGCGGTGCGACCGGCGTCGCAGCAACTCGTGCGGATCGCCCGTGTCATCGCGCAGGACCCCCAGCGCCACGAGGGCCGTCGCCGCAGCGCCGACCCCGAGCCCGCCGTACACCCACCGCCAATCCCAGCGGTCGGCGACGACCGGGGCGACCGCCGCGGTCAGGGCGCTCATCAGGAGGATCCCCGAACTCCGCGTCGACAGGGCCACCGCACGCCGCCGAGGGCTCACGGCTCCGGCGACGGCGACGTTCGTCCCCACGTTGTTGAGCGAGTACCCGAGTCCCGCCAGCACGCCGGCGGCGGGCAGCGGGGCGTAGCCGCCCAGGCCGGCGGCCAGCCCGGACGCCACGACGACGAACGCCATCCCCCCGAACACGGTGAGCCGGCCGCCGAGGTGGTCGCACGCCCGCCCCGCAGCCAGGGACGCCACGCCGGCGCAACCGAAGTAGAGGCTCACCAGCAGGCCCACGTGCCAGCGGTCGATACCCAGGTCGGCCCGCATCGCCGTGGCCATGAACCCCGGCACGTATCCGTAGGCCGAGTTGAACGCGATCGCCAGCGTGCTCACGCCGACAACGACCGCCGCCGGACGTGGACGTGTCGCGAAACTCAACGCGGAGCGTCCGACCGGGAGGCATCCACGGCTACGTGGCCGTCACAGGGCGCCCTCACCGGACCGTGTGCCATACGCCGGCAGTCTCGCCGATCAGCGGGCGGGTGTTCCGGATCGGGGTCGAATGAGGCTCCTGAGTGAACTCACCCAAGACCGCAATCGGCGCCGAACCGTTGCCGGGGGGCCCGCACCCGCCGATTCGCGGACGGCGCCGTGCACCGCGTCACGAGGTGCATCTCTCCGCGGTCCCGCCGATTTTGCCAGACTTGCGCCCGTGCCCGGACTGCTGCTGCGCGACATCGCCCACCTGCTGACCTTCGACGCCGACGACAGCGAGTTGCGCGACGTCGACCTGCGCATCGCCGACGGCCGCATCGCCGAGATCGGCGACCTCGAGCCGCAGGCCGGCGAGACGGTCATCGACGCCTCGCGGCTGCTGGTCATGCCGGGCCTCATCAACGCCCACCAACACCTCTACCAGGTGGGGCTGCGCAGCATCCCCGAACTCGAGCGCGTCCTGCTGGACGACTGGCTGATTGGCCTGGGACGGATCTGCATGGACTGGTGGCGCGACGGCCACTTCACGCCCGAGGCGATCGCCACCATGGCCCGGGCCGGCATGGTGGAGTCTCTGCTGTGCGGGATAACGACGGTCGCCGACCAGCACTACTTCTTTCCCGGCGGGGTGACGGCGCCGTACATCGAGGCGACCATCGAGGCGGCCCGGGAGGTGGGCATCCGCCTGAACGCCGGCCGGGGCACCATGACCTACGCCCGCAGCGAAGGCGGGGAGGCGCCCGACGTGGCCTGCCAGAGCGTCGACGAGGTGCTGCGCCATTCCCTGGAGCTGATCGACAACTACCACGACCCTGATCCGCTGGCCCGCATCCGCATCGACCTGGCGCCCTGCGGGCCGCACGTCGACCGCTTGGAGTTGTTCGCCGCCTTCGCCGAGATCGCAGACGAGCACCCGGGCGTGGGCCTGCACACGCACCTCTACGAGGGCGTGGACACCCAGTTCTGCCGCCGCCGCTACGGGAAGTCCCCCTGGCAGGTCCTCGGCCAGGCGGGCTGGCACAACGACAAGGTGTGGCTGGCCCACATGGTGGACTGCCCGCGGGGCGAGATCCCCGACTACGCCTCCACCGGTGTGGGGATCGTGCACCTCGTCGCCCCGGACCTGCGCATGGGCTTCCGTCCGGCGCCGGTGCGATGGTGGCTCGACGGGGGATGCACCGTGGGATTCGGCACCACCGGCTCGGCCTCCAACGACGGCGGCAACCAGATGGGCGACATGCGGTTGGCGGCATTGGCGCACCGCCAGCACAGCCCGGATCCCGAGCGCTGGCTGACCGCCCGCGAGTTGCTTGCCATGTCGACGCGCGGCTCGGCCCGCTGCCTGAGCCGCCCGGCCCTGGGCACCATCGCGCCGGGTTCGGGTGCCGACCTCGCCGCCTGGGACATCACCACCGTCGACCGCGTGGGGGTACACGACCCGGTCATCGGGCTGCTGCTGACCGGCCTGTCCGACCGCGCCGACCTAGTGATCGCGGCGGGCGAGGTGGTCGTGCGGGACGGCCGCTGCATCAGCGTCGACGAGGACGAGGTGGCGGCGGCGGCCCGCGCCACCCTCCCGCCGCGATGAGCATCGACGCCGGCCCCGAGATCGCCTTCGAGGCGCGCGGCGTGTCCCGAAGCTTCGGCGCCACCCAGGCCCTCGACACCGTGGACTTCGACCTGCGGTCCGGCGAGATCCACGCTCTCGAGGGCGAGGGTGGCGCCGGCCCTTCTGGTCACGGCCCGCGCCTCGCCGGCGATGTCCTGGCCCACGACGGCGC
>CAZTZI010000043.1:0-17572 GCA_964618115.1 uncultured Acidimicrobiales bacterium | reverse complement strand
GGGATATGTGGGCGTCCATGCCGCCTTCACGTGCACCGACGAGACCCTGGAGACTGCCGCCGGGTTGGCCGCCGACCTTGGTGCCGGTGTGCACACCCATGTGGCCGAGGGTGAGGTGGATGCTCCGGCTGCCGAGCGCCTCGCCGGCCTCAGCCGGCCCGACTGGTTGCTGATCCATGGCGTGCACCTGCCCGACCAGCACGAACTGCAGGGCACCGTGGTGCACAACCCCCGCTCCAACATGAACAACGCCGTCGGCTATGCCCGCCCGGCCCGGTTCGAGTCGACGGGCAATCCGGTGGCGCTGGGCACCGACGGCATCGGCTCCGACATGCTCGACGAGTTCCGGATCGCCTACGTGCGGCTGCGGGAGAGCGACGTGACCGCCGGCCCTGAGGCCCCCTGGCAGTGGCTGTCGACCGGCTGGGACCTCATGCCGGACGCCCGCAACGACACGGTGACCTGGAATTACGCCCCCATGGAGCCGTGGCACCTGGCCTTCAGCCCCGGCGTGCGGCCCGAGCGGGTCGAGGTCGACGGCGAGGTGGTCTGGGCCGGCGGCGAACCCACCCGCGTCGACGCCGCCGAGGTCCGGGCCAAGGCCGCCGAGGCCGCCCAGCGCCTCTTCCGCCGCCTCGACGACCTCGACTGACCCGGCCCCACCCCAGGAGATACCCATGAGCGACAACGGCACCCGCGTGGCGATGTACCTGCAGGACGCGCACCCCCTGCGCGAGGCCATGGAGTACGTCCAGTACGCCGAGGCGAAGGGCTTCGAAGCCGTCTGGCAGGCCGAGAGCCGGCTCGTGCGCGAGGCCACCGTGCCGATGGCGGCGTTCGCCGCCGTCACCGGCACCATCAAGGTCGGCTCGGGCGTGGTGGCGTCGTGGACCCGCAACGCCGCCCTGCTGGCGGCCACGTTCTCCACCCTCGACGACCTGGCACCCGGGCGCGTGCTGCTCGGCGTCGGCGCCTGGTGGGACCCGCTGGCCCGCAAGGTCGGCATCGACCGGCGGCGCCCCCTGCGCCAGATGCGCGAGGTCGTGGAGTCGGTGCGGGCCCTGCTCGCCGACGAGAACGTCACCTACGACGGCGACTTCGTGCAGCTCGACGGCGTGGAGCTCGACTACGTCTTCCAGGAGCGCCGCCCCAAGGACGTGCCCATCTACATCGGCGCCACCGGCATGAAGATGATGGAACTCACCGGCGAGATCGCCGACGGCGTGGTGCTCAACTACCTGGTGTCGCCCACCTACAACCAGCGGGCCATGGAGGCCCTCGAGCGGGGCGCCACCAAGGCCGGCCGCTCGGTGGACGACCTCGACCGGCCCCAGCTGGTGGTCTGCTCGGTGGACGAGGACCGCCGGGCCGCCCTCGACGGCGCCCGCCTGCTGGTCACCCAGTACCTCGGCCAGCAGCCGCACATCATGAAGGCTTCCGGGGTGCCCGAGTCGCTGCTGGAGGACGTGGGGCGTGTCCTCACCTGGCCCGCCACCCTCGAGCAGGTGCAGGAGGCCTCGAAGCTGGTGCCCGACGACATCGTCCAGATGATCTGCGCCGCCGGTACCCCCGACGAGTGCCGCGAGAAGGTGGAGCACTACCGCAACAACGGCTGCACCAGCCCCATCCTCTACCCATTGGGCGATGATGTGCGCCTGATGATCGACACCTTCGCCCCCGGCTCATGATCGACGAGCGCGACTACGTCGTCCACGATGCGGTCGGCCTTGCGGCGCTGGTGCGGGCGGGGGAGGTGACGCCGCGGGAGTTGGCCGAGGCGGCGATCCGGCGGATCGAGGCTCGGAACGGCGAGCTGAACGCCGTCATCCACAAGCTGTACGACAAGGCGCTGGCCGCCGCCGATTCGCCGGATCTGCCCGATGGGCCGTTCCGGGGTGTGCCGATGCTGTTGAAGGACCTCTGGCCGGCGTCGGCCGGTGATCCCGTGCACCTGGGGATGGTGGTGCTGCGTGATGCCGGCTATGTGCATCCCACCGACGGCCACCAGGTGGTGCGCCTGCGCGAGGCCGGGTTCACCTTCGTGGGCCGCACCAACACGCCCGAGTTGGGCCTGGTGGCGACCACCGAGCCGCTGGCCCATGGCCCCACCCGCAACCCCTGGAACACCGAGTATGGCGCCGGCGGCTCCTCGGGCGGTTCGGCCGCGGCCGTGGCGTCCGGCATGGTCCCGGTGGCCGGCGGCGGCGACGGCGGCGGCTCGATCCGCATCCCCTCAGCGCTCTGCGGGCTGGTGGGGCTGAAGCCGTCCCGGGGGCGCGTCTCCAACGGCCCCGTCGAGGACGAGTCGGGCCTGTCGGTGGTGCACGTGCTCGCCCGCACGGTGCGGGACTCGGCGGCACTGCTCGATGTCCAGGCTGTCCCGTTCCCCGGAGACACGGTCATCGCCCCCCGCCCGGAGCGCCCGTTCGCCGAGTTGATGTTCCGCAAGCCCGGCCGGCTGCGCGTCGGCCTGTGGGTGGACTCGCCCGGCGACGGCAGGGTGGAGGTGGATCCCGAATGCGTCGCGGCGGCGGAGCGGGCGGCTCTGCTGCTGGAACAACTCGGTCACAGCGTGGAGGCCACCGGCCCCCCGGCGCTCACCGACGAGCGCCTGCTGGCCAACTTCGCCAAGACCTGGGGCGTCACCACAGCGTTCTCCCTCGACCAGGTGGGCGAGATGATCGGCCGGCCGCTCACCCCCGACGATGTCGAGCCGGCAACCTGGTTCTCGGCCGAACGGGGCCGCAAGACCCCCGCCACCGACATGCTCAAGACCCAGAACGCCACCCATCTCTTCGGCCGGGCGATGGCCGCCTGGTGGGCCGAGGGCTGGGACCTGCTCGTCACCCCCACGACGGCCCGCTCCGCCCCTCCAATCGGCGAGCTGGTGTCCACGCCCGACAACCTCCTGGCGAGCTTCATCAACTCGTTGCCTTACGGCACCTTCACGCTGCCCTTCAACCTCACCGGCCAACCCGCCATCTCGATCCCCATGGGCCAGACCGCCACCGGCCTCCCCCTCGGCGCCCAACTCGCCGCCGCCTACGGCCGGGAGGACCTCCTCCTCCAAGTCGCCGCCCAACTCGAAGCCACAAACCCCTGGTCCCACCTCGCCCCGGACTGATCAGCGGGCCGCCTCGAGTCGGTCCTCGCTACGGACCGGCATCGGCGGTCACGTCGCCCCTCACGACGCCACCGGCGTCGGTCCCGGGGTTCAGACCGTCTACCAGATCGTCCGGACGGCCGGTGATGCCCGGTGGCGCCTCAGCCGGGGGTCCTTGGTGACGAGGTGCCAGCCGTTCTCGATTCCCGTGGCGTAGATGAGGCGGTCGGCCGGGTCACCGGGGAAGGTCTCGGGCAGGGAGACAGCCGTCGCCGCGATGGCCGGACTCAACGCAACCGTGCGTACCGAGCCGGCGAGGCGGCCCAGCCAGGTGCCGATGGGCAGATCCACGCTGATCCTGCCGTGGCGGGCGAGCCAGGCGAGTTCCCACCAGCTGATGGCGGCCACGGCCAGTTCATCGGCGCCCTCGAGCGCTTCGAGCGCCGGGGTGCTGAGCCGCTCGGGCTCGGCGGACCACCACTGCAGGATGTGGGTGTCGACCAGCAACGTGGTCAATCGAACTCCCAGTCGGCTCCTGTGCTGAACAGGAGATCGTCATCCGCCAGACTCCGGGCGACACCGGCGAACCGCGCGCGCACCGACTCGGGCCCGGTGGCCGGCACGAGGCGCGCGACGGTGCGACCATGCTTGGTGATCTCGATGTCGTCGCCCGCGGCCACATCATCGAGGAGCGCCAGGATCTCCGCCTTCGCCTGCGTAGCAGTCACTTGTCTAGTCATATGACTATTCTAACGACCAGTTAGCGGACCGCGCGTCAGGCCACGACGCGGCTTTCCACGGTAGCGAGCCGTTAGCCTGTGGCGAGATGCCTGCCGGGGTGGGTCCCCGGCGGTGTCGGTGCCCGAGTAGCTCAGTCGGCAGAGCGATTCATTCGTAATGAATAGGTCCGGGGTTCGATTCCCCGCTCGGGCTCGAGGGGATTCCCTGGCAGTCGGGCAGGCTCCGTATCGGTGTACACATTCACACACCTTGAGGTGTAAGATGTCGCCATGAGCCGCACGAACATCGATATCGACGACGATCTCATCGAGCGCGTCATGCGCACCTTCGGGCTGCACACCAAGCGCCAGGCTGTCCACCTCGCCTTGAAGCGCCTGCTCGGTGGTGGGCCTATGAGCATCGAGGAGCAACTCGCCATGGAAGGTGCCGGCTGGGAAGGCGATCTCGACGCCATGCGGGCCGACCGGTTCGCCGACTGGGGCGGCGGTGCTGCTGGCTGACACATCCGCTTGGATCGAGTTCCTCAGAGCAACGGGATCAACCCAGGCCCGCCGCATGCGGGAGGCCTTGGCGGGGCGAGAAGTCGTCGTGATTGACCCGGTCATCCTGGAGGTCATGGCCGGCGCCCACCGGGATTCCGTCAGTTCCCTGCAGCGGCTGCTGGTTGCGCAGCACGTCGAGGGGCTCACCCCACGACTCGACTGGCTCGATGCCGCCGGGATCTACCGGGAACTCCGCTCGCGAGGCGAGACGCTGCGCTCGCAGACCGACGCCTTGATCGCGGCGGTTGCCATCCGGCTCGACATACCAGTGCTGCACCGCGATCGCGACTTCGACACCATCGCCCGGCACACCCCTCTGCGCCTGGTCCCGACCTGAATCATCCCTACCACTAGAATTCGCCTTGCTTTGGTATCTCGAGAAAACGCTCCGCGTGGACGTTGACTGCGACAAGATCATCGGCGAGAAAGATCCGGTGCCAGACGATCACATCTGATCTCGCTCTGGCTCGATCGCTGTGGCTGGCCGTTGGTCGGCGGCTAGCCAGTCGTCGCGAGTTGGGCGGCTAGGTCGTCGAGCGCCGATTCGAGCGCCTGCCAGGCCTTGAGTTGGCGGATGGGGCCGTCGATGTCCAGCCTCTGCAGCAGGGTCCGACGGTGCTGCCCGAAGCGTCGCCTGAACCGATCCTGCCTCCGGCCCGTGAGGCCTGAGGCCGTCTCGAGGGCGTACTCGAGGAGGGACTTGGGATCGGGCTGGGACTCGATTCCAGGTAGCGGTGGGAGACGGAGATCGACGGTTGAGTTTGGGCGGCCGGCGACCTCGCGGATGCTCTGCTCGTCCAACAGCAGCCACGCCTCGGTCATGCGCACGGGCACGACGGCGACGTGAGGCAGGCCGCTGCATGTCCGGGCAACCGCGTGATCAACCTCGGCGAACCGCTGCTCCGGATCCTGATGTTCGGCATCGCGATGTACGAAGAGGATGTCCGGAATGTCACCGAGGTCCAGGATGGCCTGCAGGCGGTCGGCGACTCGGTGTCCGGGTGGGCGCGGCAGGCGGCGCAAGTCGGGCGTTGTGACCCGGACCGCCAAGTCTCGCCGGGCGCATAGGACTTCCAGATGCTCGCCCAGAGGTTCATCCGACGATCCATCGGCGAGGAATATCGCCCGGTGGATCATGCAGGGACGGACTCGAGCGAGAGTTGTGTGCCGACCGGGCTGGTCAGGTAGGGAAGGATGTCGGTCTTCGTGACGGGAGGCACGTCGAGCCGCTCATCACGCCAGGTGCCCTTCAGCGGAGCGAGCCGGAGCGCCCGGGCGATCTCGCCGTTCCCGCGTGGAGCGAAATCCGCCGAAGCGAACAGTAACTCCTCCGGCTCCAAGAGTTGCACCAACGATGGGGAGTGGGTGTTGGCAATCACCTGCCGGAAGGGATTGTCGTCGCCCGTCTCGTCGAACGGATCGAAGGCAAGATCACGGAGCAGATCGACCATGGCCCCGAGATTGGCGGGGTGCATCCCGTTCTCGGGCTCCTCCATGCAGACGATTCCCTGGGCATCGGGATCCTCTGAGAGCACGGCGAGGGCTAAGAACCGGAGCGTGCCCTCCGAGAGTGAGCGGGCCGGGAGTTCGACTCCGTTCGGCTCCTCGAGCTTCAGCGTTATCAACTCCCGCATGTCGTCGGTGTCGACGAGCACCCTTCGCACGCCGACGCCGGTGAGCGCACTCAGCCGGTTCGTGACCCGCGCATAGGTTCCGTCGGGGTCCGGGGCCGCTCCGGAAGCGGGTTGTCGCGTGGCGATCCGGAAGAGAGCGGCCGGCAGGTGCCGACCGTCGATGGCCATGACACGGGGATCGTGGTACCTGTCTGATGCCCGCAGGGCGGACGGCTCGAGCGCCAGCCGGCGCCAGCTCTGCATCTCCCGCCGCGCGGCGAGGATCGTGGGATCGTCGGCACCTGTGATCGTGCTCACGACCGTCGCGGGTGCCCGCGCAGCAGATGCCGGCTTAGGCTTGCCTCGGCTGCCTCCGTCCTGGTGCACCACGATCACCTGATCGCCCTCGTCCTGCTGGGTGGAGATGAAGGGTCCTCCGCTCCGGCGACCCTTGAGTGCGTTCCAGCGGAACCGCTTGGCAGAATGGCGGAACCCCAGCCGTCTGTGCGCATCGCCCAGCCGGATCGGTTGGAGCGATTCGCGCACGAGCACGAGGCGTCCGATCTTCTGGAGACCTGTGACCGGCTCGTGGCCGATGTCGACCTCGTATCGCACGAAGGTGATCGACGCCTTGGCCTGTCGACCAAAGTCGTCCTCGACTTCGGTGGGGACGATCATCTCGGCTGCGAGGCGCATGAGTTGACCGGTTCCGGCCAGCCTTGCAACCTTCCCGATGTCGGCTTCCGAACGTGCACTGCCCCGCCAGAACAGGTCACGGGGATCACCCGACCGGTCGTCACGCGTTGAGCGGATCCGTTGGGCGGCCTCCATCAGGGAGTGGGAGGCGAGGAGGCTGAGGAACTCGATGGCGTCGAACACGTTTGACTTGCCTGCGCCGTTCTCGCCGGCGATGCAGGTGAAGGGTCCGAACTCGATGACCACGTCACGCAGGTTCTTGAACCCGTCGACCTCGAGCCGAGTCAGCATGAAGGAACGTTACAGCCCCCGCTCACGGCCCCGCGTCGAGACGAAATAGCCAGGTCTCCCGCGTAGAACCGAAGATTCGTACGAGGAGGTGAGGCGATGCGCTCGCTGGGTCGGCCTCTCGCTCTGAATCTGCGGGTGCGCCGTCGGGCCGCTCGCGATGTCATCGGCCGTCGTTTCGCGGGGCGCGCACGGCCGGACGCGACCACGCGTCGAGCCACCGCTGCGAAGTTCGGATGCTGCGCAGCCCAACGAACTGCGGAATCGCGATGGCGTCTCCTACTCTGAGCGTTCCCAGTCCCCGAGCCAGGTCGGATCAGAGCGCATGAAGGTCTCCACGATTCTCAACAACATCGAACTCGAGCAATTCGCGCTCCCGGAGTTCCAACGCGGCTACGTGTGGGGACGCGAGCAGGTTCGTGAATTCTTCAGCTCGCTGTACCGGCGCTACCCCGTCGGGGGTTTCTGGTCTGGGCAACACGACCCGAGACGACGACGGTGCGTGGCGGCACGTCCGGGTCGGGCGCGGCGATCAAGCTTCTACTGGACGGCCAGCAGCGAGCCACCTCCCTGTTCGGCGTGATGCGGGGACGAGCACCGGAGTTCTTCCAAGGCGACGCTCGAGCGTTTACCGATCTCTACTTCAATGTCGAGAGCGAAGCGTTCGAGTTCTACGGCCCGGTCAAGATGCGCGATGACCGGACGTAGGTTTCAGTCACAGAGGTCTTTCGGACCAACCTCGAGGACCTTGGAGGTCTGGTCGACAGCTGCGGCGACGACCCGAAGACCGTTTCCAGGTACCAATTGCGACTCCTGAAACTCCGCGGCGCGGCAGACATTGAACTGCCGATCGAGGAGATTGGCGACGAGAATTGGACGGTCGACGAAGTGGTGGACATCTTCAATCGAGTCAACTCGGGCGGTACGAAGCTCTCAACCGGAGATCTCGCGCTGGCTCGTCTTTGCGCCCAATGGCCCGAGGCTCGCAACGAACTGCGTCGCCTGCTCGACGGCTGGCGACAGGCCGGCTTCTCGTTCCGGCTGGAATGGCTGCTCCGATGCGCGACGGTTGTTGCTACCAATCAGGCGACGTTCAACTCTCTACGCGACGTGTCGGTTTCGGAGTTCTCCGCGGCGCTCAAGAAGACAGAGAACTGCATTGACTTCCTCCTGAACCTGCTCCGTGACCGCCTCGGAATCGATCATGACCGAGTGCTCGCGGGACGCTACGCGCTGGTCACGTTGGCGCGCCTCATCTCCGAGCGCGGCGGCTCGATCACCGACGTCAAGGCACAGCAGCGGATCCTGTTCTGGTACGTGCACAGCTTCCTGTGGGGCCGCTACAGCGGTTCCACGGAGACTCGGCTTCAGCGAGACCTCGACGCTCTCGAGAAAGCCGGCATCGATGGGCTGATAGCGGAGTTGGAACTCTGGCGCGGCGACCTGAGAGTTCGCCCGGACGACTTTGCCAGTTCGAGCATCGGAGCGCGCTTCTACCCACTTCTGTACATCCTCACCCGTGTCAACCAAGCTCGAGACCTCTGCTACGGCTTTCATCTGTCATACGGAATGGTCGGCGCGAGCAGCAGGCTTCATGTCCACCATGTCTTCCCCAAGAAGCGTCTCTACGAGAAGGGCTATCACCGCTCCCAGGTCAACTCGCTCGCCAACTTCTGCCTTCTGACTGCGGAGTGCAACCAGGCGCTGGGTGCCCGGCGCCCGCAGGACTATTTCCCGGAGGTCGAGAGCGAGAACCCTGGGGTGCTCGGGTCGCAGTGGATTCCGGACGCCGAGGCGTTGTGGTCCACCGATCGATACCTGGATTTCCTCGCGGCGCGGCGGACGCTGCTGGCTGAGGCAGCGAACGAACTGCTGAACAGGCTGCGATCCGGGGAGCATGTTGCAGGTCCGCCCGTCACCGCGCCTCTCCCGAGTCCTGTGCCATTGAGCGGTGTACCGGAGCCCCCGAAGGTCGACGACATGGACGAAGCACAGATCGTCGGCGTCGTTCTGCTGGCCGATGAGTTGGGTATCGCCATGCCCGAGACGAACTGCGAGATCAGCGACAGCGAGTCGGGAGATGCGTTGGCAGTCGTGGATGTGGCTTGGCCGCAGGGTGTCCAGCCGGGACTAACCGAACCCGTCGCGCTCTTGCTCTCCCCGGACGCCGAGATCGAGGAGCGCCTGGGTGAGTTGGGATACCGCTTCTTCACGTCCCGACAGAAGCTCGTGTGGTACCTCGAGGAGCTTCTTGGTCTTGACATTGACGGCGACAAGGTCATCGGTGAGGTTGAGTCCTGAACATCCGTGTGAGTCGGGCCGGTGATCCGCCGCCCGGTCTTTGCTGTCTCCTCAACCAGCGGGCGGTGACTCGGCCCCGCGAGCGGCTTCTAGGCTGGTGACGTGGCTGATCGGGCTCGGTTTGCCGAGCAGGCGATGCCTTACATGGACCAGCTCTACGGTGCCGCCCGGCGCATGACGCGCAACGCCGCCGACGCCGAGGACCTGGTGCAGGAGACGTACCTGCGGGCCTACAAGGGCTACGACCGTTTCACCGAGGGCACCAACCTGCGGGCCTGGTTGTTCCGCATCCTCACCAACCTGTTCATCAACGAGTACCGCCGGCGCAAGCGGCGGCCCACCGAGACCGACCTGGGCGACACCGACTCGCTCTACATGTACAAGGGCCTCGGTGGCGCCGAGCTCGCCCGCCGGTCCCGCAGTGCGGAGGACGAACTCCTCGACGGGCTCACCTCCGCCGAGGTGCGCCACGCCATCGAGTCCCTCCCGGACTCCTACCGCCTGGCCGTGCTGCTGGCCGACGTGGAGGGGTTCGCCTACAAGGAGATCGCCGAGATCCTCGACGTCCCCATCGGCACGGTCATGAGCCGGCTGCACCGGGGAAGGAAAAAGCTCCGCGAGGCGTTGCAGGAACACGGACGCACCCTCGGCCTCGTCGACGGCGGGGCGGCGCCGGGACGACCCGAGGACGGAGTCGAGAGTGAGAGCAGCGACAGGAACGGCGATGCCGGCGACATCCCGATCGCAACAGCGCCGGGGGCAGTGCGATGAGTGACTCCGGGGCGTTCGCCAGGCCCGCGGAGTGCCCGGGCATCCCCAGCGACTGCGGGCACGCCTCACGCCTGCTGATGGCCGTCGGCGAGGGCGTCCCCAGCCCCACCCGCACCGCCGCGCTGCGCCAGGAGCTGACCGGCTGCGCCCCCTGCCTGGAGGCCTTCGACCTGCAGGTGAACGTGCAGAACCTCGTGGCGCTGCACTGCCGGGAGCAGGCCCCCGAGTCGCTGCGCATCCGCATCTCCGAAACCCTCCAGCGCATCGACCTCGGCAACATCGACGTCACCGACCTCTAGGATGTTGCCGTGGCTCTCATGGCGGTCGTCTGGCACTGGTGGATCGCCCCCCTCCTCGTGGCACTCACGGTTCTGGCGATCATCGCCACCATCGCCGGCTACGTGAAGGTCGTGCACGGCCAGCGCTACCCCCCGCGGGGCAAGGAGCGGGCACCCGAGTGAGCCGCTCCGCCGGGGCGCGGCCGCAGCGCCCGCGCCGACGGCGCAGTCCGGACACCTCGACGGTCCGTCCCGCACGACGGGACCGCTCGTGACCCAGGCCGTCGACTGGGACCTCGCCCAGAAGGTCGCCTTCCGGGTGGCCGAGCGCGGCACCCAGCCGGATCTTCGCTCGCCGGCGGTCCGCTCGATCGGCCGTGACTTCGCCGAGGCGACCACCCAGGCCGAACGACTCGTCGCCGAGGCCACCGGCCTGCAGGTGGCGAGCCAGGCCCGAGCCCGCGTCGTCGACCGCCGGTCGTGGATCAGGGCCAACGTGGCGTCCTTCCAGCGCCTCCTGCGCCCGCTCACCGACCGCATGGACACCCACATCGACGAGTCCGGCCCCATGCACGAGATCACCCGCAGGGTGAGCGGCGCCGAGGTGGGGGCGCTGCTCGGCTGGATGTCGACGAGGGTCCTCGGCCAGTACGACCTGCTCATCATCGAGGACGACAAGCCCGACGACCAGGACATGGTGTACTACGTCGGCCCGAACATCGCCGTCCTCGAGCGCCGCCACGGGTTCCCCACCAGGGAGTTCCGCCTGTGGCTGGCCCTGCACGAGTGCACGCACCGGGCCCAGTTCATGGGCATCCCGTGGTTGCGCCGGCACTTCCTGGGTCTCGTGGACGAGGCGCTCGACGTCGTCGACCCCGACCCGGGTCGCATGCTCGACGCCGCCCGACGTCTCATGGAGGCCCGCCGCAACGGCGAGGACCCGTTCCGCCAGGGAGGGCTGACGGCGCTGCTTGCGCCGCCGTCGCAGCAGGGCGTGCTGGACAAGCTGTCCGGCATGATGAGCCTCCTGGAGGGTCACGGCGACGTCACGATGGATCGGGCCGGCGCCGACCGCCTCCCGGAGTCCACCCGCTTCGGGCGGGTGCTGCGCGCCCGGCGGACCTCGGCGCGCGGGATGTCGAAGCTCTTGCAGCGCCTCGTGGGCATCGAGGCCAAGCTGTACCAGTACCAGGCGGGCGAGGCGTTCATCGCCGCGGTGGAGCGAACCGGCGGCGCGGAGTTCGTGGAGCGGGCCTGGGAGGAGCCGGAGTGCCTGCCGAACATGGCCGAGATCAGGTCCCCGGAACTGTGGATCGAACGGATGAACGCGAGAGCGGCGGCCTGACACCCCTGCGTGCCGCGATCGCCGCCGGTGCCTTCGAGCCCCACCTCCGGCGCTGCAACTTCCCCCCGGCCGGCACCGCCGTCACCTGTGCCGTCTCCGGCGGGCCCGACTCGCTGGCGCTGCTGGTGCTGGCCACCGCGGCGGGCCTCGACGTCACCGCCGTCCACGTCGACCACGGCCTCCGCCCCGGCTCGGGCGACGACGCAGCCGTCGTGGCCGCTGCCGCCGCGGCCGCCGGCGCCGGCTTCGCCGGCGAGACCGTGCGGGTCGCCGCGGGACCCAATCTGGAGGCGCGTGCCCGCACCGCCCGCTACGGCGTGCTGCCTGCCGGTGCCCTCGTGGGCCACACGGCCGACGACCGCGCCGAGACCGTCCTGTTGAACCTGCTGCGCGGCGCCGGACTGCGCGGCGTGGCGGCCATGCCGCCCGAGCACCGCCGTCCCCTGCTCGCCCTCCGGCGCGCCGACACGCTGGAGGTCTGCCGCCTCGCCGGGCTCACCCCCCTGCTCGACGAATCGAACCTCGACCCGGCGATCCGCCGCAACCGGGTCCGCCACGACGTGCTGCCGCTGCTGGACGAGGTCTTCGAGCGGGACGTCACCCCGCTGCTGTGCCGCCACGCCGCGCTGGCCCGGGAGGCCGCCGAGGCGCTCGACGCGGCGACGGCCGACTTGGACCCCACCGACGGGGCGGCGCTGGCGGCGGCACCCCGGGCGCTGGCCCGCTGGGCGCTGCGACGCTGGATCACCGAGGGACGGGGCGGCGCCGGCGAGGAGCGCCATCCGCCCGACCTGGCGGCGGTGGATCGGGCTCTGGCGGTGGCCCGCGGCGAGGCTCGGGCCGCCGACGTGGGCTGCGGCTGGAGTGTGCGCCGGCGAGCCGGGCGCCTGCGCCTGGAACCACCCGCCACGAACCCGGCCGGTCTGCCAGACTGACCGCCCATGAGCACCGCACAGGAAACCCCCGCCGGCGCCACCAACGGACTGAGCGCCCCGCCGGGGCCGGAGTTGATACCGGCCGAGGACCTGCAGCGGCGGATCGCCGAACTCGGCCGGGAGATCACCGCCGACTACGCCGGACGGCGCCCCCTCCTGGTGGGGGTCCTCAAGGGGGCTTTCATGTTCATGAGCGACCTCATCCGCCAGATCGACCTGCCCGTCGAGTTGGACTTCATGGCCGTGTCGTCCTACGGCGACTCGACGAAGACCAGCGGCGTGGTCCGCATCCTGAAGGACCTCGATGCCGACCTCGCCGACCGCGATGTGCTGCTGGTGGAGGACATCGTGGACAGCGGCCTGACGCTGGCCTACCTGCGCGACCTGCTGCTGGCCCGTTCCCCGGCGTCGCTGCAGGTGTGCGCACTGCTGGTGCGCGAGGGCAGCCGCCCCAGCGCCGCCGACCTGCGCTACGTGGGCTTCGAGATCCCGCCCGAGTTCGTGATCGGTTACGGCCTGGACCTCGCCGAGCGCTATCGCAACCTGCCGTACATCTGCATCTACGACGAGTCCACCGCCGAGCCGGACTCCTAGGCTCCCCGGGGGCCGACCCGCGGGCATCCGCCGGTAGCCTTCGGTCGAGGGAGTAGCCGAGACGGATCCGGTCCGATCATGCAGACGAAGGTCATGGGCGTGCTCCGCGTGGCGCCCGACGGATTCACCGACGGCGACCGATTCCCGGACCCTGCGGCTGTGGCTCGCGGCCGCGAGCTGATCTCCGAGGGGGCGGACATCGTCGAGATCGCCTGCGCACCCGCCGCCCCCGGGCACCCACCGGCCCAACCGGTGATGGAGGCGCGGCGGGTCCGGGGAGTCGTCGCCGCGCTGACGGGCGACGTCCGGGTGGCTGTCCGCACCGACTCGGCCACCGTCGCCGCCGCGGCCGTCGGCGCCGGGGCGACCCTCATCATCGACGACGCGGCGATCCCGCTGCCCGCGGAGCCCCGGGGTTCGCTGCCCGCGCTCGCCGCCGAGGCGGGCATCGGCTGGGTGGCGGTGCACGGCCACGGCACGGCGGCGCGGCGAAGCGCTGCAGGCAATGGCGACCCGTCGGATCCCGGAAGCCTCCTCGGGGAGGTCGCCGGGGCGCTGCGGGCGCGGATCGAGCAGGCCGAGGCCGCCGGCGTGCAGGAGATCTACATCGATCCGGGCATCGGGACGGGACGGGCCGTGCGGGACGACCTCGATCTCCTCGGGGGTCTGGACCTGCTCGCGGGCCTCGAACGGCCCCTCGTGGTGGGAACCGGCGGCCGGCAGGATCGCGACGCCGACCACCTCGAAGGCGCGCTGGCGGTGGCCGTCTGGGCGATGCTGGCGGGTGCGGCCATCATCCGGACGCACCACGTCGCGGCAACAGTCGAGGCCGCCCGGGTCGTCGGGGCGAAACCCCCCGTAGGCACGCCATGAGGGGGCGCTGGGCCGACGGCATCGTGCCGCGGAACCTCATATGGGTGCTCCGGGACCGTCTCGCCGTGTGCGAGCGGCCCGGCGGCTACGGCTCCAACCACCGGGCGGTGCGGCGCACCGAGGAGATCATCTGGATCCGCCGCAACGACTTCTCGCGCATCGTGTCGCTGCTCGCCGGGCCGCACAACCTGCACAGCTACGACGAGCAGGAGATGCCCTACGTCCACATGCCCCTCAGCGACCCGCCCCAGGCCGGCGAGATGCTGGCCGTCTACGAGGAGGTGACGCGCCGCATCGAGGTGGGGGAGCGGCTCCTGCTGCACCACGAGCGGGTGGACGACACCCTCGGCGGCTTCCTCGCCGGGTTCTGGCTCTGGATGGGCCGCTACAGGGACGTCCCCTCGACGCTGCACGCCACCGAGACGCTCCTGCGGCGCCCGATGGGCCGGCAGGGCCGCGAGACGGTCATGGCCTTCGCCGTCGCCGGTTTCACGCGCCCCGCTCCAGGGCCGATGCGAGTCGTCGGCGGCACGGCGGCCGACGCCGGCGACGAGGGCACCGTCGGGGGCGACGACGCGGCCGGGGGCGACGGCGGGACGCCGCCCGGCGCCGCCTGAGGGACGGATTGCGGATCGTTGAGACGCGCCTTCCTGTCCATGGGCTCCAACCTGGGCGACCGGCGGGCCACCCTGGCGGCCGCCGTGGCCGCCCTCGACGACGTGGTGGCGGTCTCGCCGGTCTACGAGACCGACCCGGTGGGCGGTCCCACCCAGGGCCCCTACCTCAACATCGTGGTCGAGCTGGAGACCGGGCGCGGTGCCCGGGAGCTGCTGACCGCCGCGCTGGCGCTGGAGGCCGACGCCGGGCGGGAGCGGCGCGTCCGCTGGGGGCCGCGCACCCTCGACGTGGACGTCCTCTGGGTGGAGGGGGAGACCGTCGACGAGCCCGATCTGCGGGTCCCGCACCCGCGGATGCACGACCGGGGCTTCGTGATGGTGCCCCTCGCCGACCTCGCTCCCGAACTGGCGCCGGGCTGGACCGCCGAGAGCGCCGACGGGGTGCGGCGGGCGGGTGAACTGGGCGGCGCCTGAGATGGCCCCGCGAAGACCCCGGGCCAGGCAGTGCCCGGAATCCCTGACCGTCGGGTTGTGAATCCGGCGCCCGACCGGCGCGGCGATCGCCCAGCGACCTCGGTGGGCTCCGTCGTTCTGCTCGACACGGTCGCGGCCGCGCGGGCGTTCTGCGAGGTGGCGCGTGCCGGTGGTGCCACCGTCGGCCTGGTGCCCACCATGGGGGCGCTGCACGCCGGCCACCTCAGCCTGCTGCGCCGAGCGGTGGCCGAGACCGACGTCACGGTGGTCTCGGTCTTCGTCAACCCTCTGCAGTTCGGTGCGGGCGAGGACCTGGAGGCGTACCCCCGCGGCTTCGACGAGGACGCGGCCCTCTGCGCCGCCGAGGGCGCGGCGGCGGTGTTCGCCCCCACCACCGCCGAGATGTACCCGGCGCCGCCGGTCATCTCGCTGGATTTCGGCGGCCTGTCCGGCGTGCTGGAGGGAGCCCTGCGCCCCGGTCACCTGGGCGGCGTCGCGGTGGTGGTGGCCAAGCTGTTCGCCATCGTCGGAGCCTGCCGCTCCTACTTCGGCGAGAAGGACTGGCAGCAGCTGGCCGTGGTCCGCCGGCTGGCGGCCGACCTGTCGCTGCCGGTCGACGTGGTCGGCTGCCCCACGGTGCGCGAGCGCGACGGGCTCGCCCTGTCGAGTCGCAACGCCTACCTGACGCCGGCGGAGCGTGCCGCGGCCCCCGTCCTGTACCGGGCGCTGAGAACCGGTGCCGAGCGCATCGAGGCGGGCGAGCGGCGGGCGGCGGCCGTCGAGAGCGCCATGGCCGGGATGCTGGCCGGCGAGCCGCTGCTGGGACCCGTCGACTACGCCACCGTCACCGGGGCGGACACGCTGCAGCGGCTCGACCCGCTGGCCGGCGAGCTGCGCCTGCTGGTCGCCGCCCACCTCGGCGCGGCCCGCCTCATCGACAACATCGGCGTCACCGCGCCGTCGGCGTAACCTGCGGCGTAGCGGCGCGGACGCCCGCAAGTCGCCGCCCGACCCGCCGGAGACCCCGCCGGAGGCATCCTCGTGACCGACCGCAGGGACATCCCCTACCGCTTCGAGCCCACCGCCACGGCGGCGGAGCTGCACGGCGCCCACGGTGACCTGGCGGCCGGCGAGGAATCGGGCGTCAAGGCAACCGTGGCGGGACGGCTCATGCTGCGCCGCGTCCAGGGCAGGCTCTGCTTCGGCACGCTCGACGACGCCGCCGGCCGCATCCAGCTGTTCGCACCCGCCGCCGTCACGCCCGACTACGAGGACTTCTGCGCGCTGTCCATCGGGGACTGGGTGGGCGCCACCGGTGAGGTGATGAAGACCCGCCGCGGCGAGTTGTCGGTGCGCGTCGAGGACTGGAGGCTGCTGGCCGAGGCCCGCCGCCCCTTCCCCGACAAGTGGCACGGCATCGCCGACGTCGACACCCGCTACCGGCAGCGCTACGTCGACCTGTGGGTGACGCCGGCGACCCGCCGCGCCTTCGAGATCCGCAGCGCCATGGTGGCGGCCATCAGGGCCGAGCTGGCCCGGCGCGGGTTCGTCGAGGTCGAGACGCCCATGCTGCACCCCATCGCCGGCGGCGCCGCCGCACGGCCCTTCGTGACGCACCACAACTCCCTCGACTGCGACTTCTACCTGCGGATCGCCCCCGAGCTGTACCTCAAGCGCCTCATCGTCGGCGGCCTCACCCGGGTCTTCGAGCTCGGCCGGATCTTCCGCAACGAGGGGCTCTCACCCCGCCACAGCCCCGAGTTCACCATGCTGGAGCTGTACGAGGCCTACGCCGACTACACCGGCATGATGACCCTCACCGAGGAGGTCGTCGCCGCCGCGGCCACCGCCGCGACCGGGGGCACCGAGGTGCTCGTGGGGGAGCGCACCCTGGACCTCGCAACGCCGTGGCGCCGGGCCACGATGGCCGGCGTCGTCTCGGAGTACGTCGGGCGGGAGCTGCCGGCGACCGGCGAGCCGGCGAGCAGCGCCGCCGCCGGGTTGCGCACCGAAGCGGATCGCCTGGACGTGGCCACCGAGGCGGGATGGTCGGCGGGACGCATCCTGGCGGAGATCTACGAGCGGCGGGTGGAGGGCGAGCTGTGGGATCCGGTCTTCGTGTGCGACTTCCCGGTGGAGGTCTCACCGCTGGCGCGCCGGCATCGGAGCGTCGACGGTCTCGTGGAGCGCTTCGAGGCGGTGGCGGCCGGGCGGGAACTGGCCAACGCCTTCAGCGAGCTCACCGACCCCGACGACCAGCGCAGCCGCTTCGCCGCCCAGGAGCGCCGCCGCCGCAGCGGCGACGACGAGGCCATGAGAACCGACGAGGACTACCTGCGGGCCCTGGAGTACGGGCTGCCCCCCACCGGCGGTCTCGGCATCGGCATCGACCGCCTGGCGA